>CAZXBB010000432.1:0-14146 GCA_964638815.1 uncultured Isosphaeraceae bacterium | reverse complement strand
GCGGCAGGATGCCGCCGGCGCACAGGCATGTCGGGACTTCTTGGCGTGAGCTGCTGGATGCAGCGTCGCCGCGCGTGACGGGCAAAGGTGTGAACAGCGCGTCACGCGCAAAGGGGCTGCACGACGCAGCCCCCCGGACGTTCGGGAGAGCCCCGCACCACGTGTTACACCTCGATCGCGCACGGCCCCAAACGTCCGTCGCACCCCCATCGCGCACGGCCCCAAACGTCCATCGCACCTCCATCGCGCACGGCCCCAAACGTCCCAAATCAAGGCGGCAGGATGCCGCCGTCGCACTGGCATGTCGGGACTTCGTAGCGTGAGCTGCAGGATGCAGCGTCGCCGCGCGTGACGGGCAAAGGTCTAAACACCACGTCACGCGCAAAGGGGCTGCACGACGCAGCCCCCCGAACGTTCGAAAGACCCCCGCACCACGTGTTACGCCCCCGTCGCGCACTCCCCGGGGCCCTCGATCCCGAATCTGTGGGCCAAACAGCCTTGATCGTGCAGTTGTCCGCCTCTGATGCCGTATCATCCCATACGCGGCGTAACCTGACGTCATCGAGCTGACTGGCGACAACAGCATGGTCACAAAACGAGCATTCACTCTTGTCGAGACACTAGTCGTGATCGCGATCATCGCGGGACTCCTTGGCGTCTTGATGCCGGCGTTGTCCGTCGCACGAGCGCGAGGCCACATGCTCAGAGACGCTTCGCAGATGAGAGAGATTCACTCTGCCTGGCTCACGTTCGCAGACGCCGCAAACCAGACCTTCCCGACGCCTGGTCTTATCGATCCGCTGCCAGTCAGCCTTGGCGGCGTGTCACGAGATGTCCCGGGGCGTGGCCCCGAAGATACGCGCAACAACACGACCGCGAATGTCCACTCTGCATGCATCATGCAGAACTACTACACGCCCGATCTCTGCGTCGGCCCTGCCGAGCCGAACGCGAACGTCTTTGTGTACGATCGCTACGACTTCACAGCCTACGACGTAGCACGGGACGTCTACTGGGACCGGGGCTTTCGCGCCAAGCTACAGGTGGAAGCCAACGTCTCATACGCCTCCATTCCTGTCGGCGGTCCCCGCAAAGAGAACGAATGGCGCGCGAGCTTGAATTCCAGGTTTGCGGCAATTGCGAACCGAGGCCCAAAGGACGGCATCGTTGTGCCCTTCGATCCGACGTACGAACTCCACGGACACGGGCGTCATTGGGTCGGCAACGTCTGCTACAACGATAATCACACGACTGTTCATGACACGCTGGTGCCCGCGGCGCTTCCGTCCCTCGAGGATGGGACACCTGACAACCTCTTCCGGAATGACTCTTCGGCGGACCAGTCCGACCCGACCGGCACTGACACCTGGCTCGTTGTTGTCGATGGTTGCGGGGGGCACTTCCGGCTCGAGTGGGACAACGATCTCTAACGTCGAGGCTCGAAACGCGAGGCCGGATCGCCCACTGTGGACGACCCGCTTCAAGTTGGAGACCGAACCGGCGCGGCTACCCCTCGCGCCGCGCTCCGGGCGTCGTCAGCAGGCCCGCCGGCACCGGTCGCCCCCACGCCTCGTAGAGACGCCGGACCGCGGTCCGGGCGTTCGCGGTCTCCTCGGCCGCGTCGCCACGCGTCGCGCGGAGCGACTCGTAGCCTCGGGTGACGAGCGGTCGGGCTTCCTCGTACTCGCCCTGCGCGGCCAGGCACGATCCCAGCGCCGTCTCCGCGAGCGCGATGAACCAGTGATCCGCGGGCAGTGCGACGCGGTAGATCCCAAGCGCTTCGCGCAGCAGGGGCTCGGCCGTGTCGGCCTCGCCGATGTCCGTGAGGAGCCCGCCGTAGCCGACGAGCGACGTGCCGATGTTCGGGTGCGCGGCCGGTAGCGCGAGCCGCTGAATGCGGAGCGTCTCGATCCATCGTTCACGCGCCTGCGTCGTCCGGCCGGCATCGCGGTCGAGTGCGGCGAGCTGCGCGAGCGTGTTCGCGACGCTCGGGTGATCGGGCCCCGAGCGTCGCATGTGGATCTCGAGCGATTCCTCAAGGAGCGCGCGGGCTTCCTCTTTCCCGCCCCGGACCCGGAGGACCCCGGCGAGGCTCCCGAGCGTCCGCGCGAGGCCCGGCTCCTCCGGACCGCCGAGCCGCCGCAACGCCGCGACGGCTTCGCGAAAGAGCGGTTCCGCGGCCGCCGTGTCGCCCGCCTGGTGAAGCGTCAGCGCGAGGTTGCTGAGCGTCTGCGCGACGAGCGGGTGATTCTCGCCGAGGACCCGACGCCGGATCTCGAGCGCCTCGCGCAGATGCCTCTGGGCCTTCTCGTAGTCGGCGCGCCCGAGGTCGATGCCGGCCAGGTTGTTCAGGCTCTCGGCCACCGCCGGCGCGTCCTCGGGCACTGCGCGCCGCCGCAGGGCAAGCGCCTCCTCGTGCAGCGTCTGGGCCTCGTCGAGCCGCCCGAGCGATCGCAACGCGACGCCCAGGTTGTTCGCCGCGAGGGCGATGTCCGTGTGCACGTCGGGCGGATGACGCCGGTGCAGGTCGATCGCCTTGCGGAACGCCGCCTCGGCGCCGACGAAGTCGCCGCGGTGGTAACGCAGCTCCCCGCGGCTGTCGAAGCTCCGCGCCACTTCGAGACTCTCGGGGCCGACCTCGTCGATGCGGATCGCGTGGGCCTCGTCGAAGAGCGATTCGGCCCGGTCGAAGAGCTGGAGATCGAGGTGGATGTGCCCGATCGAGTCGATCAGGTTCGCCAGGAGGTGACGCCGCGCCGCGAACTGACGGCGCACACGATCGAGCTCGCGATCGAGGGCTGCCGCGACGGCCTCCCGTTCGTCCCCGTCGCGCCCCGTCGTCGAAGCCAGGAAGGCGTCACCGAGGATGCGTGCGACCTCGTTCGCCGAATCCGACTCGATCCTGGCATGCTCGGCCTGGCGCTCGGTCTGCGTCCGTGCCTCCTGCGCCGCGTCGCGGTCGCGTGCCGCCACGCGGGCCAGCGAGGCGGAGACGACGGCGCTGGCGGCGAGCGCGACGAAGATCAGGGCGGCCGCGGCCACGGCGATCCGGTTGCGCCGGACGAACTTCAGGCCGCGGTAGACCATCGTGTCCCTGCGTGCGAGGATCGGGAGGCCGCCGAGATAGCGGTCGATGTCGGCGGCGAATTGCTCGGCGGAGGCGTAGCGCCGCGCCGCCTCCTTTCGCAGCGCCATCATCACGATGTTGTCGAGGTCGCCGCGGAGCTGCCGGCGAAGCTTCGCCGGAGCGCTGCTGCGCAGACGGGCCATGCCCTCCGGCGTCGGAGGGTTCGGGTCGTCGCCCCGCCAGCCGGTCGCGGGAACCGGGCTCGCGACCGCGACGCTCGGCTTCGTGGCCTCCCGGTCGCAGACCGCGCGCTCGATGTCGTCGATACGGCTGCTCGTCAGCCGGTGGGGGCGGCGGCCCGTGAGCAGACCGTAGAGGATCACGCCGAGCGAGTAGACGTCGGTCACCGTGCTCGTCGGCTCGCCGCGAATCTGCTCGGGGCTCGCGTAGTCCGGTGTGAGCATGCGCGAGACGGTCGCCGTGTGATCCCGCCGCGGGTCGGCGTCGTCCGGTTCGAGGACCTTCGCGATCCCGAAGTCCAGCAGCTTCGGGACGCCCTGCGCGTCCACGAGGATGTTGCTCGGCTTGAGATCGCGATGCACCACGAGGTTCTGGTGCGCGTAGTGCACCGCTCGACAGACGGTGCGGAAGAGCGTCAGGCGATCCGCGACGGGAAGCCGCTGCTCGTCGCAGTAGGTGTCGATGGGTACGCCATCGACCAGCTCCATGACGAGATACGGCGCTCCGTCGTCGGTGACACCGCCGTCGAGCAACCGCGCGATGTTCGGATGGTTGAGGTTGGCCAGCGTCCGCCGCTCGATCTCGAAGCGACGCAGGACCTGGTCGTCGCCGGCGTCCCGGCGGACGAGCTTGACGGCGACGGGGTAGGAGAAGAGATCGTCATCGCGCCGCGCGCGGTAGATCACGCCCATGCCGCCGGCGCCGATGCGCGAGAGCAGCCGGTAGACGCCGGCGCACTGCCCGATGCGCGGATCGAACTCGGCGCCGGATGGCGAGCGCTGGTCGGCGTCCGCCGTCGGGACGTCGATGAAGCTCGGTGTCTCCTCGTCGAAGGCGAGCAGCCTCTCGACCTCCGCCCGCAGGCTCGCGTCGCCTCCGCACGCGTCGTCGAGGAAGCGGGCGCGCTCGCGGGGTGGCCGCTCGACCACAGCGTGGAAGACGCGCTCGATCCGTATCCAGCGTTCAGTTTCCATCCGGCCGGCCCTCTTCGAGCTGGCTTCGGATCCACGCGCGGGCCATACGCCAGTCGCGCGCGACCGTGACGGTCGAGACGCCCAGCACCGCCGCGGCTTCGTCGGCCATGAGGCCCGCGAAGAAGCGGAGCTCGACGACGCGGGCCTTGCGGGGATCGACCTCCGCCAGGCGGTTGAGGGCCTCGTCCAGCTCGAGCAGACGCTCGTCGTCCTCGATCGCGACCGCGGTGCCCTCGAGCGGAACACGGCGCGCGTCGCCGCCGCGTTTGAGCCGGCCCCGGCGCCGGGCGTGCTCGATCAGGATCCGCCGGATCGCGGTCGCCGCGGTCGCGAAGAAGTGGGCGCGGTTGACCCATGTGCGGTCCGCACCGTTCACGAGCCGCATGTACGCCTCGTGCACCAGCGCCGTGGCCTGGAGCGTGTGGCCGGATCGCTCGTCCCGGAGGTACCGGCCGGCGAGCGACCGCAGCTCGTCGTAGACGAGCGGCATGAGGTCGTTGATCGCCGCGTGGTCGCCGGTCGTCACGCGATCGAGCATGCACGTGATGTCATGGTGTTCCGTGCTCAGAACGGCGTGTCTCCACCGGGCCCCGCGGGTTCCGCGTCGTCAAGAGTGAGGGTAGCCCGCTCCTTCGAGATACCGGGGACGGGCCGGGCAGGCATGGATTCGGGTACCGGTCGGGTCTCCGGGGGCATGAAAACCCCTTATTTTGACGTCTTTCGGGATCGCGGGGCGCCTCTACCGTCAGGGCGGCAGATGCGAGGCGTCGCACGCGGCGGGTGTCCCGTCGCGGACCGCACCCCGAAACCAGGCACCGCGAACCAGCGCCCCTCAGGGGCATTGAGGCGAATCGTGAAGCTCCTCAAGTCCGAACCCGCTCCCCGCGCCGCCGTCATCATCATCATCGCGGCCGCGCTGGCGCTGCCCGTCGCCGTCGCGACAGCGGCCGGCGAGACCGTCACCGTGGACACCCTCGAGGACGTCACCGACTTCGGCGGCAGCCGGCGCGTCGAGGACCTCCCCGGTCCCGACGGCCGCGTGTCGTTCCGCGAGGCGTGCATCGCCACGAACAACACCGCCGGCCCGCAGACCATCGCGTTCGCCATCCCCCCCGGGGAGTGGTGGCTCTACAACGACCGGGCGATCCTGCGTCTGGAGGACGGCCCGTTCCTCATCAACGACGACGGAACCACGCTCGATTTCACCAGCCAGACGGATTTCACCGGCGACACGAACCCCGCCGGCTGGGAGGTCGGCATCTACGGGCTTCAGGCCAACGGCTGGGGCGTCGCCGCGATGTTCATCAATGCCGACAACTGCACGATCAAGGGTCTCGATCGCGTCATGCAGCGCGGTTACGGCGTCGAGATCCGCGGCGACAACAACCGCGTGATCTCCTGCACGATCTCCGGATCGCTGTACGCCGGCGTGAAGGTGCAGGGCAACGTCGGCGACCCCGCGACCGGCAACGTCATCGGCGGTACGGAGCCCGGCGACGGCAACGTGCTCTCCGGCGGGAACGCCGGCGTGCGGATCGACGGCCCGGTGGACGGCACCGTCGTCATCGGCAACACGATCATCGGCAGCCCGTACGCCGGGGTGCAGGTACGCGGCGCCTACTGCTGCCCGGAGTACACGCCGTACAACACGCGAGTCGGCGGCCCGACCCCGGAAGAGCGCAACTGGATCGCCGACAACGGCAAGTACGGTGAGGAGGGCTTCCCGCTCGGCGACCAGGTCGGGATCGAATGGGCCGTCGGCACCCTCGTCGAAGGCAACTACATCGGCACGACGGAGGACGGCGCGGCGCGGTACCCCGGCGCCCACGGCACGGTCGGAGTCGGAGTGCGCGAGTCCGACGACACCGTGATCCGCGGCAACCTGATCTCGGGCATCCGCAAAGCGGGCGTCAACCATTACGCCGGGCAGCTCTTCGGCACCGGCGTCGCGATCAGCGGGCCGAACACCGGCGTCGTCATCCGGGGGAACCGGGTCGGCAGCGACTCGACCGGCGGGAGCCCGGTTCCGAACCTCGACGGAATCTCGTTCTCGTGGTTCCAGGGTTACGCGTCCGGGGGCCAGGTCGGCGGACCGGGCGCCGGCGAGGGCAACCTCGTGGCGTTCAACGAACGCACCGGCATCACGATCGTGAGCGGCGTCAACGGTGTCACGATCGACCGCAACGCGATCCACTCCAACGGACTGCTCGGCATCGACCTCCTCACTGCGACGGGTCAGTCCGGCCCGACGCCCAACGATCCCGGCGACGCAGACGCCGGCGGCAACGGTCTCCAGAACCACCCGGTGATCGACACGGCCGAGTCGGGCGGATCGACGACCCGGATCGACGGGAACCTGAACTCGTCGCCCGACGCAGCTTTCACGGTGCAGTTCTTCGCGAGCGAATCGTGCGACGCGAGCGGTTTCGGCGAAGGCGAGCAGTTCCTGGGCGAGACCGCGGTCGTCACCGATGCGAACGGCGACGCGCCGATCCTGGCGATACTGCCGGTCACGGTGCCCGTCGGCCAGGTGATCACCGCGACCGCGACCCGCGACGCGACCGGCGACACGTCCGAGTTCTCCGCCTGCGTCACGGTCGAGAGCGGGGTCGTCCCCGGCGACGTTGACGGGAACGGCGTCGTGGACGTCGCCGATCTCATCGCGGTGCTGGCGGCGTGGGGTCCGTGTCCCGACCCGTGTCCCCCCTCGTGCGTCGGCGACATCGACGGGGACTGCGCGGTCGGCGTGCCGGATCTGCTCGCGGTCCTCGTGAACTGGGGCTGATCGTGACGAGAGGCGCCGCCCTCGCCTGACTGCCTGACCCCCCCGAGCTCCCCCCCACGACGGGCGCTCCGGTTCCATCGGGATCGGAGCGTCCGCTCTTTTCGTCACCCGGAGACCCGGGATCCGGATTTTCTTTGATACCTGCCGCCGGCAAAGGGCGCCTTTTTCGGACGGAGGGCCGCCCCGCCGGGGGGAGCGCAGGTCCCGTCCGAGTCCGATCTCGCCTGTATTTTCGCGGTTGTCGGGACGCTCTGCTCGGTAGCCCGACCTCCCGCCTGCTCCCCGAAAGGAACTCCGATGTCCCTTCCCCGCAGCATCCTCCTCGCGGTTTCCGCGACGGCCGTCACGACCGCGGTCCACGCGGTCGAGGTGCACGAAGCGTGGATCGATCGTCTCGACGGCGCCGCCGGCATGGACGACTATGGCGAGGCCATTGCCGCCGGCGCCGACGGTTCGACGTACGTCGCCGGTCTCGTCTTCGAGCAGGTGAGCGAAAACCTGTTCGCACCGCGTTTCATGACGATCCGGTACGACGCCGACGGGAACCGGTTGTGGACCCGCACCTATGCCGGAACCTTCGCCAGCGGCGCGGCGGCGGCGCATCACATCGCGATCGATCCCGCCGGCGACATCGTCGTGAGCGGCTCGACAAACCAGGGTGAAGACTGGGCGGCGGTCAAGTACGACCCCGCCGGCAACGAACTCTGGCGGTCCGTCTACCAGGCCAACTCGACGTACCTCACGGAGCCGGAGGCGATGGCGATTGACGGCGACGGCAACATCTTCCTTGCCGGAACCGTCGGCGACCTGATCGACCCGGATGCCGGCGTCCTCGTGAAGCTCGCGCCCGACGGCGCGCAGACGTGGGCGAAGCGGTACTACGGCCCGACCCTCGACGGCGCTTCGTTCGTGGATCTCGCGGTGGACGCCGCCGGCAACGCGTACGCCTCGGGGACGATCCCGGTGTCCGGCCTCGCGAGCGAGGCGTGCGTCGTGAAGTACGACCCCGCGGGCAATCACCAGTGGACCTACACCGACGGCTACCCGGGCCAGACCTCGCACGACTGGTTCACGAGTATTGTGATCGACGGTGACGGGAACGCCGTGGCCGCCGGATCGTTCGGCAACAACACGACCATCGGCCCCGACATCGCGATCACGAAGATTGACGTCGCCGGCGCCGCGACCTGGACGCAGTTCTACATGAGCCCGCAGCAGCGCACGGACGTCCCCACCGGCGTCGCCGTGGACAGCGAGAACAGCGTCGTCGTGATCGGCTACGCGGAAACCGCGGACCCCAACGACTACGCCGCCCTCACGCTCAAGTACGACGCGTCCGGCGTGTTGCAGTGGGAGCAGCGCGTCGCGGGCGACGAGTTCCACTTCGATCGGGCCCGGTCGGTCGCGATCGACGACGCGAACAACGTCTACGTCTGCGGCACGTACGACCCGATCGGCGGCTCCCGCTACTTCACGGTGCGATACGAGCCCGACGGCGCCGAGACGTGGTTCATGAGCTACGCCGGACCGATGGGCGGCGGCAGCAGGGCGGCGGCGATCGCCGTCGGTCCCGACCACAGCGTGAGCGTCACCGGCTCCTCGCCCGGCGCCGCCTCGGAGTTCGACATCACGACCATCCGCTACGAGCAGACCGGCATCAGCGGACCCGGCGACGTGAACGGCGACGGCGTCGTCAACTTCGCCGACCTGGTCGAGATCCTCGGCGCGTGGGGGCCCTGCGAGGGCTGCCCGGCCGACCTCGACGGAGACGGCTTCGTGACCTTCGCCGACGTGCTGATCGTCCTTGCCAACTGGAGCTGAGTCCGAGTCACCTGATACGAACGAGCGAGCACACCATGAAATCCAGGATCACAACCAGCATCTTCACAGCGCTCCTCGCGAGCACCCCCGCGCTCGCGGTCGAATCGCCCTTCGACGTGCCGTGGATCGGTTACGACACGAGCACCTACCCGCAGCTCTTCCCGTACGCCTCGCAATCCGCCGACTTCAACGGCGACGGTGTGCCCGACCTGGCGTGCGTCACCATCGGCGGCAACGCCTGGCTGTCCGTCCTGATCGGCGACGGGGCCGGCGGATACCTTCCGCCCCAGACCCAGCCGCTCCAGATCGAGTCGATGGACCTCGACGTTGCGGACTTCGACAACGACGGCGACCTGGACATCGTCACCTCCGACACCGGACGGTTCTGGGAAGGCATCTCCATCTCGCTCTACCGCAACGATGGGGCAGGCAATTTCACGTTTGTCAATTGGTACAACATCGGCAACACCGGCCCCAGCGGCATCATCGCCGCCGACTTCAACGGCGACGGGTGGATCGACGTCGCGACCGCCAACGACGCCTACATCGCGTGCAACAACACGGTGTCGGTGCTCTTCAACAACGCCGGCAACGGCTTCGCCCTGAACCGCGTGTATTCGATCAGCAGCTGCACCAACGACATCGACGCCGGCGACGTCGACGGCGACGGCTGGACGGATCTCGTCGTCGGCCACGAGTCGAACCGGTTCACGGTCATGACGAACGACCAGGACGGCACGTTCACGGCGCTGGCACCGCACACCGGCGTCGGCGTCGGGTCGATCCCGGAGGAGCCGGTCGTCCACCTGTCCGACATCGACCTCGACGGCGACCTCGATGTCTTCTTCTCCAACCGGGACACGGGCGGCTTCGGCGCGGGCGCGGTCGGCCTCTTCCGCAACACCGGCGGCGGCAACCTCGCGCCGGGCGAGGCGATGTCGTTCAACTGGTACAACGGCGGCGCGATCGACGTCGACACCGCCGACGTGACCGGCGACGGCTGGCCGGATGTCCTCTGCGCGACCGGCGACTCCGGCAACTGGTTCCTTTTCGAGAGCGATGGCGCCGGCGGGTTCACCGGGCCGCGCAGGCTGCGGGCCGGGCACTCGCCCAGCGCGATCGACACGACCGATCTCGACCAGGACGGCGACGTGGACGTGATAGTGATCGGGGCGCTCTCGATCGAGGCGTGCGTCTACCTGAATCCCGGCGACGGCTCGTTCGTGCAGCCGGGCACCATTGACTTCGCCGACCCCGACATCGCGCCCGCGTTCACGACCAACATCGAGGCCGGCGACATCGACGCCGACGGCGACCTCGACCTCGCGGTCGGCTTCCGGTCGGACTTCGAGGACTCGTTCGGCACGACGATCCGGCGCAACAACGGCGACGGGACGTTCGGCCCGATGGAGACCTACGACGAGTTCACGTACGCCGAGTGGATACGCTTCTGCGACACCGACAACGACGGCGACCTCGACCTCATCTGGGTCGAGAACGACGGCCGGTTCCGCTCACGGTTCAACGACGGAACGGGTGCGTTCGGCCCGCGCGTGAACTCCTCGACGGTCGGGCTCGGACGCTACTTCGAGATGCACGACGTCGACAAGGACGGCGACGACGATATCGTCGTCGGCAGCGGATTCAGCGTCGCGGTGCTCCGAAACAACGGGGCCGGCATCTTCGCGCAGCCGATGTACACCGACATCGGCGGGTTCTTCGAGGTGCTCGCGCTCGGCGACTTCGACGCCGACGGCAACCTCGACCTGCTCACCGACAGCGCGCCGCAGGGCTACCCGCAGATCTCCTTCGGCAACGGCGACGGCACCTTCGGCCAGGCGTTCACCGTCGCGACGGGCCGCGGCGTGAAGTCGATGGCGATCGAGGACTTCGACCAGGACGGCAACCTCGACTTCGCGGCCGTCTTCAATCTCGACGAGAAGGGTCTCTCGCTGCGGCGCGGGCGCGGCGGCGGCAACTTCTTCATCTCCGCCCACTACACGGGCTCGTTCCAGTGGGACGACTACACCCTCGGCGGGCGCACCGAGACGATCGACGTCGACGGCGACGGCGATCTCGACGTGCTCTTCGCCAATGTCAAGGCGCAGGATTTCACCTACTGGGAGAACAACGGCGACGGCACGTTCGCGCGGGCCGTGCGCTGCGGGGTCGGACACAACGTGCACGACCTCGTCGCGGGCGACTTCACGGGCGACGGCGTCGTGGACGTGGCCATGTCGACGGAGGTTGAAGCCGGGCGCTGGTGGTACACGGGCGTCGTGCTCATCGCGGGCACGTCCGGCGCCGGTGTCCCCGGCGACGCCAACGGCGACGGCACCGTCGACTTCCAGGATCTCGTCGCCATCCTTGGCGCGTGGGGTCCGTGCGACCCCACTTGTCCCGAGGACCTCGACGGCGACGGTTTCGTGACCTTCCAGGACATCCTCATCGTGCTCGCGAACTGGAGCTGATTCATGCGACTTCCTACCAGATTCTTCCTGACGATCACTGTCGCCGGCGCGGCGTTCGTCACCCCCCCGACGTTCGCGTCCGGCGGCGGTGACCCTCTTCTCCAGGCGCCGTGGCGCGCCTACGACACCGGCGACTTCCCGACGTTCGCGCCCGTCGCCATGAAGCTCGGCGACATCGACGGCGACGGCATCGACGACATCGTCGCCGCCCGGGAGTTCTTCGGGGGACCCGGCCTCTCGGTCCTGATGGGCTGCGGTGACGGCACGTACGCGCCCGAGGTCGTCTACGAGCTGCCGTTCAGCCACGATCTCGGCGACGTCGATCTCGCGGATCTCGACGGCGACGGCGATCTTGAAGCGATCGCCTCGCTCCCCGGGAATGCCGGCACGGACTTCCGCGTCGCCGTGTGGTGGAACGCCGGCGACGGCACCTTCGGCGAGCCGGACTTCTTCATCACGGGCGAGGGCCCGGTCGGGCTCGTCGTCGCGGATTTCACCGGCGACGGCTTTCCCGACGTGCTCACCGCGGACAACGGCTACGTGGCCGGCGCGAACGACACGATGAGCCTCCTGCGTCACAACGGCCAGTCCGGCGACAGCGCCGGCTTCATGGGCCCGGTGCATTTCACGGTCGGTGACAACTCGACGCGCGTGGCGGCGGGCGACCTCGACGGCGACGGCGACCTCGACGCCGTGATCGGACGGGGCGCGTTCACCCTCGGCGGCGGTCACGGGATCTCCGTGCTCCTCAACGACGGCGCCGGCAACTTCGGCGCGCCGACGCACTACGACCAGCTTCCGGACGCGTACATCTACAGCCCGGCCGTCGAGCTCGCGGACATGGACAACGACGGCGACCTCGACCTGATCGCCGGCGGCGGTACGAACGGCTCGCCGAGCTACGGCGTGATCGGCATCCGTCCCAACAACGGCGACGGCACGTTCGGCGCGGTGACGACCTACCAGCTCGCGCCGTGGACGTTCACGCCGCGCGCGATCCGCGCCGCCGACATCAACGCGGACGGGTGGCGCGACGTTCTCGTCTCAACGCCGAGCGGGCGTGCGAACGACGGATACAACGTCATCCTGAGCGACGGCGAGGGCGGCTTCCTGCCCGCCGTGCGCTACGAGGCCGCGAAGCACACGTTCGACCTCGCCGTGCACGACGCCGACGGCGACGGTGACCAGGACGTGCTGACGGTCGCCAACGACTCGTCGGTGATCACGGTTCATCTCAACCTGGGCGACGGGACCTTCCTGGTCCTGCCCCGCAACAACATCGGCGTGCTCACGCGCGACATGGTGGAGGGCGACATCGATCTCGACGGCGACCTCGATCTCGTCACGGGCGGCGACAGCGACGTCCACCTGCTCTATAACCGCGGCGACGCGACGTTCCCGTCACCGACGCCGTTCAATACGCCGTTCGCGCCGGGCGACATCCTGCTCGCGGACATGAACAACGACACCCTGCCTGACCTCGTGCTGCGAGCCTACGACTTCGCCGTGGCGCTGAACGACGGCGAGGGCGGGTTCGAGCCCGCCGTCGTCACGCACGTCGGCGCCTCGCAGACGGGGGAGATCGGCGTGTTCGATCTCGACAACGACGGTGATCTCGACGTGGTTGCGACCGATCCCGGGCCGGCGTCGCGGGTGTACCTCTTCCGCAATAACGGTAACGGTACGTTCTTCACGTTCATGAACATCATCGCCGACTCCGACGGCCTGCCGTTCGGCGTGGGCGGCGGCGACCTCGACCACGACGGCAACGTGGACCTCGTCTTCAACAACGCGCTCGGCATCACTGTCTATCTCGGAAACGGCGATTTCACGGTGAGCGATCCGTTCCCGACGTCGGACTACGGCTACCCGTTCGTCATGCACGACGTGGACAATGACGGCGAGCTGGATATCGCTTACAAGCGGAGCGAACCCTCGTTCGGCACCACCGAGGTCGGCGTGATGATGGGGTTCGGAGACGGCGGCTTCGGCTTTCCGAAGATCCGGCCGGGACCGAACGG
This sequence comes from uncultured Isosphaeraceae bacterium, assembly GCA_964638815.1. Classification (GTDB taxonomy): domain Bacteria; phylum Planctomycetota; class Phycisphaerae; order Phycisphaerales; family SM1A02; genus CAZXBB01. The sequence continues at coordinate 767 of CAZXBB010000432.1, read as the reverse complement.
ACGCGAGGGCGCGTTCCGGGTCACGAGTGACGTTGACGTGAAGGACATCAACGGCGACGGCCTGGCGGACGTGCTCTTCACGAACAACGCGCCGAACGACCTCAGCGTCTTTGTCGGCGCCGGCGGCGGCAACCTGCTCGACCAGGATCGATACGGCGCGGGCTACTCGGCGAGCGACGCAGCGATCGGCGACTACGACGGCGACGGCCTGAATGACGTCGCGGTGGTGATCAGCCTCCCGCCGAGCGGCCTCGCTGACGCGGTCGTAATCCTCCTCAACGTGAGCGGCGACGTGGTGACCGGCGACGCGAACGGTGACGGCACCGTCGATTTCCAGGACCTCGTCGCGCTCCTCGCGGCGTGGGGTCCGTGCGGTCCGGTGTGTCCGGAGGATCTCGACGGCGACGGGTTCGTGACCTTCGCCGACATCCTCGTCGTGCTCGCCAACTGGGCGTAAGCGGTCCGGAGGCGCGTCCATCCCGATCGACTGACGCGGGCCCGGAGTGAGACAAGACTCCGGGCCTTTCCGACTCACGTCGTCACGGGTCTCGTGCTCACGCGATCCGCAAAGCTGTGTGCCCCGGTCCTTGGCTCGGCAAGGGCCGGGTGATGTGCGACGACTCGACGGGGTCGTTCCATGGGCAACCCACCCGGCCCTGTCAGAGGTGTCCTTGCGGCAAGCGTGCGTGACGCTCGGCGGCGGCAGCGGTAATGTCGGTGGCCGTGCACCGACCCCCCGGAGGCCCACCGATGCCAACCCGATCACG
>CAZXBB010000431.1:0-6884 GCA_964638815.1 uncultured Isosphaeraceae bacterium | reverse complement strand
TTGCCGGTCGCCAGTCGCGGCGAGATCAGCTTCGACGCGACGCCGACCAGCGGCGTGGCCAGCGCGACCTCGGGTGCGCACAGAGCGCTCGTCAGGCCGTCGATCCGGACCTTGCCCGCGTCGGTGTGGAGCGAGCTCACCAGGAAGTGGTTCGGGATCGGGTACCGGCTGGCCAGCACCGAACTCCAGCACGTAATGCACTGATCGAGGTTGGTGAACTTCACCTCGTTCTCGTTCCAGATGTCGAACGCCGCCTTGGTGGTCCGCGGGCCGATCGTCTCCTGGCGGAAGTCGGCGTAGAGCGGCATTATCGTGAGCGTCGTGTCGTGCGTGACGGGGAAGCCCGTCCCGCTGTAGGCGTCGGAGTTCGACGCGATGAAGTTGAGCAGCAGCATCTGGCCGGGCAGGGCGTACTCCAGGCCGTCGAGATTGAGATCGCCGGGCGTGCCCGTGGCCGCGCCGTGCGCGAACCGATTACTCACCTGGAAGGCCAGCGCATTGTACTGCCAGGCATTCTCCTCGCGGTAGTTCACGATCGTCGCGTCGCCGGCGAGATGGTTCCACCGGATCTCGTCGCCGACCGGAATCTGCTGGACGGCGAAGGCGACGACGAAGCCGCGCAGGTAGCGCTGCGTTGGATCGTCGGGATCGACGCGTCCCGGACCTCCGGGCGGGCCCGGATCGAGCGTCTGCCAGCGCGAGACGCCCTTCGGCTGTCCGGTCGCCGCCGACCAGTACGCCGGCTCGTTCGCCGTGAGCGTGATCAGGTTGTCGAGGTAGTTCCAACCGGGATGGTCGCGCTCCTCCATGTCCTCGCAGAACGGGACCTCGGCATCGTCGTCGTCCATCGCGGCGCAGTTGCCGACGCCGGAGAGCGCCGTCACGGTCGCGACCGTGTTCGTGCCGCCGGGTACGTTCGCCATGCACTCGTAGGTCCAGACCTCGCCCGGATCGAGCAGCATGTTGCCGTTCGTGTCGCCGCCGATGAACGTCGGCGCGCCGCACGGGGGCGCGTCGGTCAGCGTCGGGTCCATCGCGGCGTTCCCGGGATTCGTCAGGACGTAGCGGTACGTCACATCGCGATTCATGGCGTCGTCGCAGACACCGGCGTCGAAGACCGTCTTCTCGAGCGTGATCGCCGGGTGGATCACGTCGTTGTTTGCGACGGTGACCGCCTCGAGCTCGTCGGTGTCGCAGCCCGCGGTACCCGGATCGTCGCAGAGATCGGACCACTGGATGTGGCCGAACACGCGGAGCGGGTCCGGATCCGATGGCTGGATGGTGTAGCCGGTGATGCGGAACGTCACGGCCCCGTCCGCGTCAACGCCCGGGAGCCCGCTCAGGATGCTGCCCGCCGGACCGATGAGCACCGGAAGGCTGCCGCCGACGGACGCCGTCGTGTTGCCGAACACCTCGACGATCTCGAGATTGCCCACTGCCGGCACCCGCTGGCCGAAGAGCGAGTCGATGGTGACGAAGGCGCTCGTGACCCGCGTGGTGTCGCCGAACAAGTCGTTGTAGCTCGCGGTCAGCGTGCCCTCGATCATGTCGAGCTCGCACTGGGGCTCGACGAGGCCGATCGACGTGGCGATGCCGTGCTCACCGGCGACGAGGCGCTGGAGGTCGCCGTCGTCGGTGCGGATGTAGTGGCCGGGCTGGAAGTCCGGATCCGGCGTGCCCGGCAGCGGTCCGGCGATGCCGGCGTCGGGCGCGACCGGGTCGCCGCCTTCCCACTGCGCGAGGTTCGAGAAGATCGGCGGATCGCCGTTGACGAAGTACATCTTCATGTCCACGGCGCCGGGGAAATCGTTCGACAGGTGCAGGAACGTGTCCTGGATGACGGGATAAGGCGGCACGTTGCTCCACCGCACCTCGACGTGCGGATAGATGACGAGGCTGCCCTTCTCCGAGGCCGAAGCCCGGTCCTGCTCGGCCATCGCCGCCCCCTGCGCGACGACGAGCGTCAGCAGCGTTGCGGAGGCGTAGAGCCGGGAGCCCCTGATGTTCCGGCCGATTCCGCCGACACCGGACCACGAGGTCCGTTTTTCAAGCGTTCTTTCATGCGTTGTTTGCGCGCGCGATCGCTGGTTCATTCCCGATCCCCTCATATGTTCGACGGTCCATTGCAGGCCCCCGTTCGAAATGCATTGCGTTTGCGGACTTCCTCAATCATCTTTATATTGAGAAGGTCCGGGAATCGCAAGGTTTACATCCCGGATCGCGCGACGGAATGTTCGCGAAAAATGGGAACTGGGCCCGTTAAGGCGGGTGCTTTGCGCGGGACGGGCGGTTGCGCAGGGCACAGGTCATCCACAGGAATCAAGACGTGTGCGCAGCGCAAAGAGAAACCCGCCCCTTTCGGGGGCGGGTTCGCGGTCGGTCGGTCTCCTGGCGGTCGGACGCGCTACCGGCACGCGCCCCAGTGGCCGAGCACGTACAGGATGTCGCTGAACCCGACCGTGCCGTCGCGATCGATGTCCTCGGGGCACGCGTCGCACGGTCCCCAGCCCACCACGATCATCATGACGTCGGCGAAGTCCAGCGCGCCGCTGCCGTCGAGGTCGCCGTCACACGTCGGGTCTTCGCACTCGTCGGGCACGCCGTTGCCGTTCGCGTCGCTTCCGAGCCGGCGATACGAGACGACGGCTTCGATGTAGTTCGCGCCGCCGCACCAGCCGGGGCTCACGCCGCCCGACGGCACCATCTCGATGACGGCCTCGCCGTTGCTGCTCACCGCCTGGTTGAACACGTCCATCGGCACGATGATCCCGGCCTCGTTCGGCGGATCCGCGCAGTCCGTCGCGCCGGACTGGAAGATCCGGCCGATCGCGGTGCCGTTCAGACGGACGTCGATGTACTCGGAGGTCGAGCTGAGGTCAGCCGAGCCGAAGAAGGAGAGCGTCACGTCCGTGACGGCCTCCGGGGCCTGTCCGATCACGTGCGACTGCGGTGAGCCGAAACCGATCGGCGACATGGCGCCGGACGCGCTGTCGTACCACGGCGCCGCCTCGCACTCGTCGGGCAGGCCGTTGGCGTTGCAGTCGTCACTGTATCCGTAAGCGATCGCACACACGTCGCCGATGCCGTCTCCGTCGCAATCAGCCTGATCAGGATTCGCGTGCTGCGGGCAGTTGTCGAATTCGTTCATCACGCCGTCGCCGTCGTCGTCGTGCGACGTGCTGCCGACGAACGCGTACGACGCGCCCGCGCCGCTGCCCGCCTGGTCCACGAGCGCGGCGCCGACGACCACACGGTTGCCGGATACGTCGACCGAGCCGCCGAACTCCTCCCACGGGGCGGGGTCCGGAGCGTACAGCGTCAGGTCCTCGACCCACTCGAGACCGGTGAAGCGGTAGACGTACGCGCCGCCCGTGTCCTCGTAGATACCGTCGTGCCGCGCGGCGCCGACCACGGCGATGCCGCCGGAGATCGAAACGCTCCGTCCGAATCGGTCGTAGGGCGCCCCGTCCGACGCCAGGAGCTTCTTCTCCTCGACCCATGACGATCCCTCGCGGCGGAAGAGGTATGCCGCGCCGGCGTGCGAGCCGTTTGCTGCGTGCATCCACGCGCCGCCGATGACGACGTCGCCGGAGATCGCGACGCTGCGACCGAAGACGTCGCCTGCGAGACCGTCCGACGCGGTCAGCTTCGCTTCCTCGACCCAGCCGCCCGGGTCGTTCCGGAAGACGTACGCGGCGCCCCCGTGCACCGCCTGGTCGTCGTCGCCGTAGGCGCCGATCACCGCGCGGGAGCCGGACAGGCTCACGGAAACGCCGAAGAAGTCGCCGGCCTCGCCGTCCGAGGCGAGCAGCCTGGCGTCGTAGGTCCACGCGCCGCCGACCTTCTCGAACACGTACGCCGCGCCCGAGTACGCCCCCCGGTCGTCCGCGGTGTACGCGCCGATCATGACCGTGGAGCCTTCGACCGCAACCGAGTACCCGAAGAGATCACCCGTGCCGCCGCCGGGCGCGTGCAGCACGGCTTCCTCGTACCAGGTGCCGTCAGGCAGGCGGCGGAACATGTAGACGGCCCCCGCGTCCGGCGCGATGGTGTCGTTCCACGGCGACCCGACCGCGATCACGTCGCCCGAGATGCACAGCGAATAGCCGAACGCATCGCCGTCGCGGCCGTTGGACGGGACGAGCTTGGTCTCCTCGCTCCAGTCCTCGCCCTCCAGGCGGCAGACGTAGACGGCGCCGCTGTCGTTGCCGACCTCGTCGCGATCGGGCGCGCCGAAGCACGCAGCCGTTCCCGAGATCGAGACGGCGGTGCCGTAGGCATCGTGGGGACGCGCGTCGTTTGCGAGAAGCTCGATGCCGCCGCTCCAGTCGCCGCGGGTCGAACCGGTCGCCGCCAGCGTGAGGAGGGCCAGAGTCGCGGGCGCCGGAAGGCGCAGCCGCTGACGTTGAAAGGAGTTACGCATGAGGGGGGTGGAGCTCCAGGTCGTCTGGTCGGTCGAGTGGTCCCCCCGCTCGATTCGATCAAGAGTCGGCATGTGCATGTCGTCGCTTCTCCCTCCGGGCAGCCAAAAAACGAGGCCGGTTAGAAACTCGGCCTTCTGCCACTGACTCTGCAATGCCTCGAGTGCTGATTCCAGAATACAGCTTGCCACGCGATCGTGCCCGGGCATGGGAAATCGCGTCTTTTTCCCAGATTGCCCAGTTTTACCCAACTGTTCGGCTTCTGACAGGTGATGCGGCAGGTTAAGTTCCCTGCCCGCGGATAGGGAACCTCCCGCACAGCCGCACTAGTTTTCCGTTGTGGCTCGTCGCCGGTGTCTTTATGATAACTGCCTAGGACGAGGCGATCGCCTCCGAGGCACTTCTGCCGACGGGTTCCTCTCATGTCTGGCGCGCGGCGCGCCGGGGGAGTCCGGGGACAGCGATCGCGGGGAGAAGCCGTCGTATGACGGGCCGACTGAAAGCACGGGCGCAGGCTCTCTCTTGCGCTTGTACCGCGGGATCCGTCCCCTGCCGTTCCGGCCGGAGCGGTGTCATTGGCAGCCTTTGGGCTGCCTTTTCTTTTGCCTGCACCGGCCGCCTCTCGCGGCAGTCCGGGCGATTCCCAGCATCCATGCGGTCCCCCGGTGACCGCCGCGAACATCACCCGTGGAGGGGTCCGATGATCTCACGTTACCCGAATTCCGTCGCCTGCCCGGCCCGCAACCTCCTCATCGCCGCGGCGCTTGCTATGACCACGGTGTTCCCGGCTCTCGCCCACGAGGCGACCACCGGCGAGGAGCACGGCATCGCGCTGTCGATCGGCCTGGACGAGCCGATTTGCGAGGGGGAGTCGATCGAAGGCACGATGACCGTCCGTCATAATGATGGCTTCGGCGACTCGACCGAGATCCGGAAGGCCTTCCTGCTGGTGGACGCCGCCGGCGGCATGGTGCGCGTGCCCGTGGACCCGCTGGACCTCGAGATCATCGAGGTGGTCGGCAATACGACCGCGACGGTGGGCGGCCCGCTGCCCTTCATCCTGGGTCCCGCAAACAGCTTTCTCAGCGGCCTCCCCGGGTTGCCGATCGACGGCGCGGTGACCTTCCGCGTGACCGGCTACATCGTCCAGCCCGACGATCCCGATCCGCTCCGGACTTTCGGCGTGGTCGAGTGGCGGGACCTGTGCGACCACCCGGACACGATCGGCTGTGACGAGGAGCCGCTCGAGATCCTCGTCCTCGCCAACAACACCATCTATCACCCGCGGATCGACCTCGAGACAACGGTGGACACGGGCGGCCGGATCCTCTGCGAGGGCCAGCCCAACGATGTCACCTACACCTACTTCGTGACCAGCCCGGGCGGCAACGTGCCGCTCGGTGTCGAGCTCACGGACACTGCGCCGTGCGAGTTCCCCGACTTCGTCGGCGGCGACGACAGCCCGGCGAACGGTCTGCTCGATCCAGGCGAGACGTGGATCTACGAGTGCACGCGGTCGATCACCACGATGACGACCAACAACGCCATGGTGACCGGCGAGACCGAAGTCCCCGGCTGCTCGGCGATGGACCAGGACGACGTCACCGTCGACACGGTCCCGTGCGGCGCATGCTGTCTCGACGACGGAACGTGCGTCCTGACCACGGCGGAGGATTGCGCGTCGCGCGGCGGCGAGTTCTTCCCCGACGACGACTGCACCACGGCGCCCTGTAAGATCGGAGCGTGCTGCTTCGACGACGGCACGTGCGAGGAGCTGACGCAGGAACAGTGCCAGATGATGGGCGGGCAGTACCAGGGCAACGACGTCCCCTGCGATCCCGATCCGTGTCCGCCGCTCAAGGGCGCGTGCTGCTTCGCGAACGGCTCGTGCGCCGTGCTGACCGAGGCGATGTGCGCGATCATGGGCGGCATCTACCAGGACGACGGCACGACCTGCGTGGACGTGATGTGCGAGCTTCCGACGGGCGCCTGCTGCATCGACGGCGTCTGCTCGATTCGCACGCAGGCTGACTGCCAGGCGATGGGCGGCGACTACCAGGGCAACTTCACGACGTGCGCCGACGTGGTGTGCCCGCCGGTGAAGGGCGCGTGCTGCTTCACGAACGGCTCGTGCTCAGTGCTCGTCGAGTCGCTGTGCGTCGTCATGGGCGGTGACTACAGGGGCGACGGGACGACCTGCGCCGACGTGGTCTGCGAACCGCCGACTGGTGCGTGCTGTCTCGACGGCGTCTGCACGATCGAGACCCAGGCCGACTGCCAGACGATGGGCGGCGACTACCAGGGCAACTTCACGTCCTGCATTCCGAACCCGTGTCCGCCGGTGAAGGGCGCGTGCTGCTTCGACGACGGCTCGTGCGCCGTGGTGACGGAGAACGAGTGCATTTCCGAGGGCGGCAACTACTCCGGCGACGGTACGGACTGCGAGCCCAACGAGTGCCCGCC
>CAZXBB010000430.1:0-4127 GCA_964638815.1 uncultured Isosphaeraceae bacterium | reverse complement strand
GGTTGCAGGGCGTATTCGCGTCCTTTCAAGAGCATGACGTCCGGTACTTGGTGATCGGCGGCATTGCGGCAGTCCTTCATGGCGTACCACGGGCCACTTTCGACCTTGACTCGCGACCGGTCATAGAATCGTCGGCCGTTTTCAGCGGGCAGTTCTAAACTACTAAACTAATCTAATCCAGCAGCTCCCGCCCCTCCCGGGCGAACTGCTGCACGTACAACCGGTGGTACGCCCCGCGTCGCGCGATCAGCTCGTCGTGCGTGCCGGATTCCGCGATGCGGCCGGCGTCGATCACGAGGATGACGTCCGCGGCGCGGATCGTCGAAAGGCGGTGCGCGATCACGAACGCGATGCGGTTCTCGAGGACCGTGTTCACCGCGTCCTGGATCAGGCGCTCCGTCTCCGTATCGACCGAGCTGGTCGCCTCGTCCATGATGAAGATCTGCGGGTCGGCGAGCACGGCGCGCGCAAGCGACACGAGCTGGCGCTGTCCCGTCGAGAGCATCGAGCCGCCCTCCCCGACTTCCGCTTCGTACCCGTCCTCGAACTCGCGGATGAAGCCGTCGGCGTTCACGAGGCGCGCCGCGTACTCGACCTCGTCGTCCGACGCCTCCAGCCGCCCGTACCGGATGTTCTCGCGGATCGAGCCCGAGAAGAGGTGCGGGGTCTGGAGGACGACGCCGAGGTTCGACTGGAGCCAGTGGAGGCTGCGCTCGCGGTAATCGACGCCGTTGACGAGGATCGCGCCGCCGGTCGGCTCGTAGAAACGCGCGACGAGGCTCGCGATCGTGCTCTTGCCGCCGCCCGTCGGCCCGACCAGCGCGACGGTCTGGCCCGCGTGCACGGTGAGATCGAATCCGCGGAGCACCGGTTCGCCCGCCTTGTAGGAGAACGAGACGTCGCGGAAGTCGATGGTGTCGATGACCGCGTCGTGGCCGTCCTCGGCCACGCCAGGGGCGGGCGTCCGCGCAGCCTGCGCGAGCACCGCTTCGCGCACAGCGGGCGCGTCGACGATCTCCGGCTCGGTGTCGAGCAGCGTCTGGATGCGCTCCGCGGCCGCCTGCGCGCTCTGGAGTTCCGTGAACCGCCGGGCGAGCTCCTGAATCGGCATGTAGAGGAATGCGGCGTACTGCATGAACGCGACGAGCGTCCCGAGCGTCAGCTCGTCCCCGTCGCCGCCAGGCGCCGACATCAGGACGCCGCCCCGCCACAGCGTGAGGCCGACGCCCGCGCTGCCGATCACGATCACCAGCGGCAGGTACACCGCGGAGTGGAGCGCATTGCGGACCGAGTGGCCGTACATCGCCGACGAGAGCGTCTGGAACTCGCCGAGGTTCTCCGCCTCCCGCACGAGCGCCTTCGTCGTCCGCACGCCCATGATGCACTCGTTGAAGCTCGCGGTCATCTGCGAGTTCGTCTTGCGCACCAGCCGCGAGCTCGACAGCAGCTTGCGCTGGAAGTACACGCTCACGAGCGCGAGCGGCGGCACGATCGCGCTGACGGCGAGGGCGAGCTGCACGTTGAGGTACAGCATGGCCGCGATGATGCCGCCCACGAGACACGTGCCCCAGACGAGGTCGAGCATGAACCACGGGATCAGCGACGACAGCTTCTGGCAGTCGCTCGTCAGACGCGTCACGAGCCAGCCGACGGGGCGCACGTCGAAGTACGAGAACGACAGCTCCTGGAGACGCTTGAAGCCCGCCTGGCGGAGGTCGTAGGAAATCCCCGTCGACGTCCGCCCCGCGAGGAGGATGAAGCGCCACACGCACGTGCAGAGCAGCGCGATGAGCACGCCGTACCACGCCCCGTAGAAACCGAGCCGGCCGGTCAGCCCCGACCCCGTGGCCTCGTCGATGATCCAGCCGGTCACCATGGGGAGGAGGACGTCCACCCCGGCGACGATCGCGCCCGAAAGAGCGAGGCCGGCGAGGTGCGCGCGGTACGGGCGCGCGTGCGCCAGGATCCGGCGCCAGAGCGCGAGGTCGAGCTGCCCCCGGTAGTCTTCGTCCTCGATGAAAGCGGTCATCGTGAGTCACTCCGCATGACGGAAACGGACGGGCGACGCTCCGGCGGTGCGCCGCCGCTGCGGTCGTCGGCGCCGAGACGCGTCTGGATCACCCACAGCCGGCGGTAAAGGCCCTCCTCGGCGAGGAGCGTGTCGTGCGTGCCGGACTGGACGATGCGCCCGTGGTCGAGCACGAGGATCCGGTCGGCGTGCATGAGCGTCGAGAGCCGGTGCGCGATGACGATCGTCGTGGATCGGCCGCGCCGCTGCGAGAGCGCCTGGAGGATCATCGACTCCGTGTCGGCGTCAACCGCGCTGAGCGCGTCGTCCAGCACAAGGATCGACGGGCGCTGGAGCAGCGCGCGGGCCAGCGCCACGCGCTGCCGCTGCCCGCCCGAGAGGGTCACGCCGCGCTCGCCCACGAGCGTGTCGTACCCCAGCTCGAACTCCAGGATCGACTCGTGCACACACGCGATGCTCGTGGCCTCGAGCATCTCGTCCTCGGCGGCGCCGGGGCGTCCGATCGTGATGTTCTGACGCAGCGACTTCGAGTACAGGAACGGCTCCTGCATGACCACCGCCATCTGGCCGCGGACGAACTGGCGGCCGAGGTCGCGCAGCTCCACGTCGTCGAGGCGGATCGAGCCCTCCTCGTAGTCGTAGAGACGCAGCAGGAGGTTCACGATCGTTGACTTGCCGCACCCCGACGGCCCGAGCAGCGCGAGCGTCTGCCCCGGCTCGACGGTGAACGACACGTCGTCGAGCACCGGCGGCCCGCCTCGCTCCGGGACGTCGCCGTGCGAGAAGCTCACGCCCTCGAACGCCACGCGGCCCCCGAGCGCCGCCGGCGCGGCGTTCGCCGCCGGCACCGACTCCTCCGGCTCGTCGAGGATCTCCATGAGACGCCCGAGCGCGACGGTCGCCTTCCCCAGCTCGGTGAGGATTCGGCCCATCATGCGTACGGGCCAGATGAACATCGCGGTGGCGGTCAGGAAGAAGAAGTACGCGCCGACCTCCAACTCGCCGCGGGCGAGCCACACGGCGCCGGCGCCGACGACGATCGCCTTCTGCGTGAAACAGATGAAGTCGGAGATCGACCAGAACCGCGCGGCGAGCATGAACAGGCGGTAGTCGAGATCCCGGTGCTCGCGGTTGCGCTCCTCGAACTTCTCTCGCTCGAATGCCTGCCGGGCGAACGCGCGCACCACGCGGATGCCGGTCAGGTTCTCCTGCACGGTCGCGGTGAGCCGCCCTTCCGCCTCGTCCGCGTGCTTGAACGCCGCCCGCACACGCGTGAAATACACGAGCGAGAAGCCCACGATCAGCGGTATGAGGACGAGCGAAGCGACCGTCATGCGCACGTCGATCGCGAGCATCAGCGGGATCGGCATCAGCAGCATGATGATCGCGCGGCCGACCTCGACGACCTGCGACGACAGGAACGTCCGCAGCGTCTCGACGTCCGACGTCGCGCGCTGGATCAGGTCGCCGGTCTGCGCCGAGTCGAAGTAGCGGCAGGGCAGGTGCTGGAAGTGGTTGTACACGCGGTCGCGTATCCGGCGCGCGATGGTCTCGCTGGCCAGGGCCGAAAGACGGCCGCGCAGGTAGGTGAAGGCCCCCGCGATCGCGGTCAGGCCGAGCACGACGAGCGCCGGCCACCACAGGTTGTCCGCCACGAAGCCCGCGCCGCCGAGACCATCGACGATGAACCCCTCGATCGCGGTCGCCTCGTCCTCGCGCGGATCGAGCACGCCGTCGATGACCGCCTGCGGGACCAGCGGGGCGAGGTACAGGAACAGCGACGCGATCGCAAGCGTCACGATCGCCATCGTGTACCGCAGACGCTCGCCTTCCAGCAGGACCCAGATTCGCTTCGTCCAGTGCAGCATCACGAACTGCCTCTTGTCTCGAACGTCCCCGGTGAACACGAAAAAAAACCCGCTCAAGTCGTGTTGAGCGGGTCAAAGCGATCGTTCGCTTGCGCTGGTTGCGCGCAGATCACCCGCTCATGTCACGACGCCCGTGCCGCCGGTCAGGGCGAAGCTGGGCACGCAGACGATGGGGGTGAGGCGCTTCATGGAAGTCTCTCGAACGCGAGCAAGGTAGCCCCCTCGTCGGC
>CAZXBB010000429.1:0-27810 GCA_964638815.1 uncultured Isosphaeraceae bacterium | reverse complement strand
GCGGACCTCGACCGCGCGACGACCGAGGCGCGGGCCGCGCTCGACCGCCTCGCGCGACTCCCGAGCGCGTGGGTGTTCCGCAAGTCCCGCCTCCTCCTCGTCATCCTGTTCGTGGCCGTCGTCGCCGCGACGCTCACGGCCTGGCAACGGCAGTGGCAGCTCGACCGGACGGTCGGCTTCGCGGCCGGCGCGGCCGCGCTCGCCTGCCTCGTGCTCGCGGTCGGCCTCTACTTCCTCGCGCGCCGGCAGGCGTCGGACGTCTACGGGCGGCTGTGCCGCGCCGTGGACGAGGGTCTGCGGGCGTGCACCGCGTGCCGCGCGGAGGCGAAGGCCGAGCGCGCTCGCCTGAAGGCGGAGATGGTGCGCGTGCGTGACGAGGAGATTCGCGCCGCGCGCGACACGTACGAGCCGATCCTCGAGGAGATGAGCAGACGCCGGCGCCAGCACGTCGAGCGCATCGAGCAGACCTATCCCGCGCGCATCGAGGAGCTCAAGGCCCGGCGCACGCTGGACCTCGAGGAGCTCGAGACGCAGTTCGTGAGCAGGAAGGCCCGGCTCGAGGAGCGTTACGACGGCGACGTCCGGGAGGCGGACGAGCGCTACGAGGAGGCGATTGCCGCGATCGAGACTGCGTCCGCGCGCGGCCGCGCGGACATGGAGCGAGAGTGGAAGGACGGCATGGCCCGCGCGCAGGCGGATCTCGAGGCGATGACCGCCGAGTGCGATGCGCTCTTTCCCGCGTGGAGCGACGACCGCTGGGAAGACTGGAGGCCGCCGGGCGACTTCGCGCCGAGCATCCCCTTCGGCGCGCTGACCGTCGATCTCGAGGCCGTGCCCGGCGGCATCCCGAAGGACCCGGAGCTCGCGGTGCCGATGCCGCGGCGGTTCGGGCTGCCGGCCACGATCGACTTCCCCGGGCACTGCTCGCTGCTCCTCGTCTCCGACGCCGACGGCCGCGACGAGGCCGTCGCGACGCTCCAGACGGTCATGATGCGTCTGCTCACCGCCCTCCCCCCGGGCAAGGTGCGCTTCACGATCCTCGATCCGGTCGGTCTCGGGCAGAACTTCGCGGGCTTCATGCATCTCGCCGACTACGAGGAATCGTTCGTCACCAGCCGGATCTGGACGGAGGCGCGTCACATCGAGCAGCGGCTCGGCGACCTGTGTGAGCACATGGAGACCGTCATCCAGAAGTACCTGCGCAACGAGTTCGAGACGATCGCGGCGTACAACGAGCACGCGGGCGAGATCGCGGAGCCATACCGCTTCCTCGTCATCTCCGATTTCCCGACGAACTTCACGGAGACCGCCGCCCGGCGACTCACGAGCATCGTCAGCAGCGGCGCACGGTGCGGCGTGCACACGCTGATCTCCCTCGACACCCGCGAAGAGCTGCCCAGGGGTCTCGACCGCGGAGATCTCGAGACGCGCGCGGCGACCCTCGTACGCGAGAACGGCGTCTTTCGCTGGAAGGACCCGGTGCTGGGCGACCTGCCGCTCGCCCTCGATAAGCCGCCGGGCGAGTCGTTCGTCACGAAGAAGCTCCAGCTCGTCGGCGAGGCGGCCGGCGACGCGACTCGCGTGGAGGTGCCCTTCGGGGTCATCGCACCCGATGACGACGCCGCGTGGACCGGCGACTGCCGGCGCACGCTCGCGGTTCCGCTCGGCCGGGCGGGGGCGACGAAGCTCCAGAGCCTCGAGATCGGCGCGGGCACGTCGCAGCACGCGCTTATCGCGGGCAAGACCGGCTCCGGCAAATCGACGCTGCTGCACGTGATGATCACCAACATCGCGCTGTGGTACAGCCCGGACGAGGTGCAGTTCTACCTCGTGGACTTCAAGAAGGGCGTCGAGTTCAAGACGTACGCGACGCACGATCTCCCCCACGCGCGCGCCGTGGCGGTCGAGAGCGATCGTGAATTCGGGCTCAGCGTTCTTCAGCGCATCGACGCCGAGATGAAGGAGCGCGGCGACCGTTTCCGCGAGCTGCACGTGCAGGACCTCGCAGGGTACCGGCGGCTCGAGCTCGAGCCCATGCCGCGCGTCCTGCTCATCGTCGACGAGTTCCAGGAGATGTTCGTCGAGGACGACAAGCTCGGGCAGGACGCGGCGCTGCTGCTCGACCGGCTCGTGCGGCAGGGCCGCGCGTTCGGCATCCACGTGCTCCTCGGCTCGCAGACGCTTGGCGGGGCATACTCGCTCGCTCGCAGCACGATGGGGCAGATGCAGGTGCGCATCGCGCTTCAGTGCAGCGAAGCCGACTCCTACCTCATCATGAGCGACGACAACGCCGCCGCCCGCCTCCTCGGCCGTCCCGGCGAGGCCATCTACAACGACGCAGGCGGCGCGGTCGAGGGCAACAGCCCGTTCCAGATCTGCTGGCTCCCCGACGGGGAGCGCGACCGGCAGCTCGGGCGCGTGGCCGCGCTCGCGCGCGAACGCGGCTGGCGACGCCCCGAGCCGCAGATCGTCTTCGAGGGAAACGTGCCGGCGGACGTGCGCGGCAACCACTTTCTCGAGGAGCTCCTCGAGACGCCCGGCGCGCCGGGCCCCGACGGACGCCCCCGAGCGCCGCACGCGTGGCTCGGTGAGGCGATCGCGATCAAGGGGCCCACGGCCGGCGTCCTGCGGCGCCAGAGCGGCAACAACCTGCTGATCGTCGGGCAGCAGGAAGAGGCGGCGCTCGCGATGACGACCACGGCGATGGTCTCGCTCGCCGCCCACACCGTGCCCGGCGGCGGCGACGGCGGGGCCACGTTCTACGTCCTCGACGGGACGCCGCTCGACTCGCCGCACGCGGGCTATCTCGACCGGGTCAGCGCGACGCTGCCCTACGACGTCCGCTGCGTGAAGTGGCGCGACGTCGAGAGCGCGATCGACGAGATCGCACGGGAGCTCGCGCGTCGCCAGGCGAAGGACACGCGGGACACGCCGCCCGTCTACCTCGTCATCTACGGCCTCCAGCGGTTCCGCATGCTGCGCGCGGCCGACGACTTCAGCTTCGGTTCACCGGGCGACGACGCGCCGCCCGCCCCCGAGAAGCAGTTCGCCGACATTCTTCGCGAGGGCGCCCCGGTCGGCATTCACACCATCACGTGGTGCGACACGGCCACGAACCTCAACAGGACGCTCGACCGCACCGGTCTGCGCGAGTTCGAGATGCGGATCCTGTTCCAGATGGGATCCGCCGACTCGACGCAGCTCATCGACGCGCCGAACGCGGCGAAGCTGGGGATGCGTCGCGCGCTGTATCACAACGAGGAGGAGGGCATACTCGAGAAGTTCCGGCCGTACGCCCTGCCGGCCGAGGAGTGGCTCGCGTCGGTGCGCGAGCGGCTGCTGGGGGCGTCGCAGACGCGGGAGACGCGAACCGGGAGCTGAGCGCCGCCGAGCCCCGTGAGGGTCGTGATCGCCACGCCTGCCGCAATGCATTTCGTGTATGTCGCCTTCATACTTACCCTATGTGCCACGGCGCGCCCCACGCTGCGCCGCTCCCCCTCCTCGACTCGCGGCGGAACGACATGAAGGCACGGACGGCTCTTGTTCTCTCGTCGCTGGCCACGCTGCCGGCCGTCGTCCTGGGGGCCGGGTTCTGCTTCCACACGTCGCTCGATCCCGTGGTGTTCGGGAAGTACGGCTCGCGGTACGCGGTGTTCCTCGGGGCGTGGATCTTCCTCGTGATCCCTGCCTGGTTCGGACTGGCCCGGTTCGTGTTCCGCACGCACCACGTCGTGCTGAGCGGCGGCCGCCGCCGGGCCGTCGGACCGGGCGCGAAGATCGCGGGCGGTCTGGTCCTCGCGGTGTTCGGCTGCCTCGCGCTCGATTTCGCCACGGGCGTCGCGGCGGCGCGACGCACGACGACGTTCCACGCGGACGTCGTGCACCCCTACCTCCAGAACACGCCGAACCCCGACAGCCCCAAGCTCGGCGTCAACCGGTTCGGGTTCCGCGGGTCGGACCTCGCCGAGCCGAAGCCGCCGAACGAGTTCCGCATCTTCGTCTTCGGCGGCTCCACCGTCTTCTGCGGCTCGCTCGCCGTCGCGGAGACGCCCTGCGGCATGCTCGAGCGCATGCTCCGCGCGACCCGCCCGGACCGCGACATCCGGGTCCAGAACGTTGGGGCCGACTGGCACTGCTCGCAGCACTCACTCATCAAGCTCGCCGTGACGGTCCAGCACCTCGAGCCGGACCTCATCATCGTCTACCACGGCATCAACGACCTCTACCGCAGCTTCGTACCTGACGCGTTCGCGGACGGCGCGTACCGCGACGACTATGCGCACTACCTCGGCGCGCTCGCCAACATGGCCGACCCCGCGCGCGCCCGCGCGACCGCCTGGAGGTCGTACCTCGGCTTCTGGTTCTCCGACTTCCGCAGCGAGGTCGTGCCCGTGCTCGGTCCCGACGGGAACGGCATCAACGGCAAGCGGGTGATCTTCTTCCCGAAGGCGCGCGCCGTCGAGATCGATGACTGGCCCAGCCTGCGCCCCTTCGAGCGGAATCTCCGCACCTTCGTCACGATCGCGCGGGGCCGCGGCGCGACCGTCGTCCTGGCGAGCCAGCCACATCTCTATCGATCCGATCTCGGACCGCGGGAGCGCGCGATCATCTGGTTCCCGTCGGCGCAGCAGCAGGACGGCCGCAAACCATCGCTCGCGTCGATGATCGACGGCATGCGCCGATTCAACGACGCCGCCGAAACCGTCGCGCGCGATCTCGACACGCCGTTCATCGATCTCGACGCCGCCGTGCCCCGCACGCTCGAGCACTTCTACGACGATGTGCACACGACGCGCGCGGGGAACGAGGTCATCGCGCGCTCACTTCACGATTTCATCGTCACGCACGGTCTCGTCGGCCGGCAGTGACGTGCGCCGGTCGCGGGGTCCCGCCTACCGCTCCAGGCGGAAGGGCGCCACCGGGAGACCATCGTCGAAGAGGGCCGCCTCCGGCGCCGCCGACCACGCATATCGCACCGCCACCGGATCCGCGACGTCCGGGGACCACAGCAGGAGACGACCCTCGCGCACCTCGGCTTCGGCGGGGCCGAACCGGCCGTCCGTCCCGGCAATCTCGAACGGGTTCGCGGCGGTCGGCCGCAAGGCGAGCGCCCCGCCCGCCGGGGCCAGCTCGACGATGAGTGACGCGCCCGACGCCGCTCGCCGCATGCCCGCCAGGCGCGCGGATCCCGCGGCGTCCGGGATCTGGGCGTGTCCGTAGATCCGCGCCAGCGCCCACCGGGCGAGGCGACGGCCGACTTCCTGCTTGTTCTTCGGGTGGATGTCGCGGGGGTCGCCGATGTCGAGCGTCACGACCATCCCGGTGTTCGGCAGCGCGAGCGCGGACGCCTGCGCGTCGCGCAATGCCGCCGTCTCGCCGGCGTCGTTCCGGTATCCGAAGGGTGCGATCTGCACGAAGCCGAACGGGAGATCGCCGCGATCCCACCGCCGTCGCCAGTCGCGGATGAGCGCCGGGAAGAGCTCGCGGTAGTGGTCCGCGCGTTGCCGGTCGGACTCGCCCTGGTACCAGATCACGCCGCCGATCGCGTGATTGGTCAGCGGCGCGATCATGCCGTTGAACAGCGTGCTCGGCATGTCGTCGCTGATCTCCACCCGCTCCCGCACGACGACCGCCCGCGCATCCGGGTCCGCCATGTCGCGCAGGTGCGCGAGCGCCGCCTCGTACCGCGGGAACGCGCCCAGCGCCTCCGCGCTCGTCCACGAACGCGCCGGCGTTCCGCCCCAGTCCGCGCTGATGAGACCGACCGGCACACCGAGCGTCCGCCGAAGCTCGCGCCCGAAGAAGTACGCCGTCGCGCTGAAGCCGCGGGCTGATTCCGGCGTGCACGCGCGCCACGCGCCGCGGCAGTCGATCCGCGGCATCGCGGACGCGCGGTTCTCCACGGTGAAGAGCCGCAGGTCCGGGTCCTGCGCCGCCGCGATCTCCGCCTCGCTGTTCACGACGCCGGTGTAGCCGCCGCCGAAGTCGCCGAGCGGCATCTCCATGTTGGACTGGCCGGAGCCCAGCCAGACCTCGCCGATCATCACGTCGCGCACCGTGACCGTCGTGTCGCCCTTCACGGTCAGCGTGTGCGGGCCGCCCGCTTCGGGGGTGCGCACCTCCACGATCCAGCTCCCGCGATCGTCGGCGAAGGTGGCCACGGGCGTACGCGACCAGGACGCGGTGACCTCGATCGCCTCGCGCGGGCCGGCCCAGCCCCAGACGGCAGCGTCGGTCTGCCGCTGGAGGACGACGCCGTCGCTGAGCAGCGAGGGGAGCACGACGTCGCCCGCGGCGGGCGTCCCCGCGACGAGGAGGAGCGCGGCGAGCGCGACGGGAGGGCGGGAGATACTCACGGGCTCACTCCATGTGCGGGACCGGGCGGCAGCATAATCGGGAGCGGTCGCCCGCGTCTCCCTTCGGCGCCCCGGGAGGCCGGCGCCCGCGTCGCCCACGAAGGCGCGGCGCTCACCCGTGCAGCGCGTGCCACGCTTCGAGCGCCGCCGCCTCGCGCATCGGATCGAGCCCCGCCCGCCGGTTCCCGCGCCGTCGCTCCGGCAGGCCTTCGTACCACGCGAGCGTGTCCGCCACCGTCTCCGCGAGCGGACGCGACGCAAGCCCCGCCTCGACCGCCCGCCGGATGCTGATCCGGTGGAAACCAGCGAACTCGTCCTTCGGCGGGATCCAGACGGTCATTTCCTGCCACGGCGCGATCCCGCGTTCGGCGAGGAACGCGGCGTCCGCCCATGTGAATGTCGCGGTTCCGCCCGTCACCGCCTTGCAGCCGTAGAGCAGCTCGGCGATGTTCGTCGGCGTCGTCGGACCCGTCGCGTGGTAGATGCCGAGCGCGCGCTCCTCGACGGTGCGGACGATGAACGCGGCGAGATCGCGGGCGTCGATGTACTGGACCGGATCGTCGTGATCGCCGGGGGCGAGGACCTCGCCCCCCTGCTCGATCCGCAGCGGCCAGTAGGTGAATCGATCGCTGTAGTCGCGCGGACCGACGATGAGCCCGGGACGTACGCTGGTCGTCCGTCCCGGCAGCGCCGTCTCCGCCGCCCGCTCGCACAGGGCCTTGAGCGCCCCGTAGTGTTTCGTCACCTCTTCGTTCGTCTCGTCCGTCATGGTCGTGACGGGCGCGCTCTCGTCGACACCGGGGACGCTCGTGTCGGCGATCGCCGACACGGACGAGATGAAGACGTACTGATCCACGGCGTCGCGCAGCAGGTCGGCAGAGGCCTTCACGACGCGCGGGACGTAGCCGGACGTGTCGATGACGGCGTCCCACCGGCGCCCCTCGAGCGCGCGCAGTCCCGCCCCGCGACGCGGGTCGCGATCCCCGCGGAGCTTCTCGAGATCGGGAAAGAGATCCTCGTTCGTACGCCCCCGATTGAACAGCGTCATCGCGTGCCCGCGGGCGAGCGCCGCCTCGATCGTGTGCGGACCAAGGAACCCCGTACCGCCGAGGATCAGCAGCTTCAGCGGTCGCGGCGCGCGGCCCGGCGCGGGACGGGACGCGGCCCTTGGGTCGACCCGGGTGTCGGCTCTTGGGTCGATCCGGGTGTCGGCCCCTGGGTCGATCCGGGTGTCGACCCGGGTGTCGGCCCGGGTGTCGGCCGGCAGCCCGAGCGCCGCGCCCCCGCACAACGTGGAGCGGAGGAAGTCTCTTCGGGACGGCGGCTGCATGTTCCGGAATCCTCGTTCGGCGGTGCCGGTAGCGTGCGTGCAGGATACCGGGACCCCCCGGGGGACATCTTCTTCCCCGTTCCCGTGTCTTCGCGGCTAGTCTGACCCCCCGCATGGACCCGCGCGACGCCGCCAACCCGAATGCCCCGACTCCGCCCGACCCGGGTCTGTTCGAGCGCGTGACGAAGATCCGCCCCGGCGAGACCGCCCTCGTCCTCTGGTCGTGCCTCTATTTCTTCTTCCTGCTCGGCGGCTATTACGCGATCCGCCCGCTCCGCGAGGCGATGGGTCTGATCGGCGGCGTCCGGGAGCTCCGCTGGCTCTTCATCGTGACCCTCGGCGTGATGCTCCTCGTGAGCCCCATCTTCTCGGTTCTCGTCGCCCGGTTCCGCCGGGGCGTCTTCATCCCGGTCGCCTACCTCTTCTTCGCGGCCAACCTCGCGGGCTTCTTCATCGTCTTCCACCATGTCGGCGGTGATGCCGGGCGGTGGGCCGCCCGGTCGTTCTACGTCTGGGTGAGCGTCTACAACCTCTTCGTCGTCTCCGTCTTCTGGTCGTTCATGGTGGACCTGTTCCGGACGGAGCAGAGCAAGCGGCTGTTCGGCCTGATCGGGATCGGCGGCACGGTCGGCGCGATTGCGGGGTCGGCGGTCGGGACCATGGCCACGCGTGTGGGCGAGCTCAACCTCCTGCCGCTCTCGATCGGAACGCTGATCGCGGCATGCGGCTGCGTGCTCGTCCTGAACCGCCTCGCGACCCGGCCGCGCCCCGTTACGGCGATGGGCACGGCCCCCGCGCCGGGCGCCCCCGACGAGCCCATCGCCGGCGGCATCCTCAGCGGCATCACGCACGTGCTCCGCTCGCCCTATCTCCTGGGCATCGCCTGCTACCTCGGTCTCTACAGCGTCACGTCCACGTTCGCCTATTTCATCCAGGGCCAGATCGTCTCGGAATCGATCGCGGATCGCGACGAGCGGACGGAGCTGTTCGCCCTCATCAACGTCCTCATGAACGTGCTGGTGCTCGTGGTCCAGGTCTTCTTCACCGGCCGGATCATCTCGCGCATCGGCGTCGGACTGACGCTGGCCATCCTCCCCGTCGTCACGATGATCGGCTTCGCGGCGCTTGCCTTCGATCCGACCATCACGATGCTCATCATGTTCCAGGTTTGCCGTCGCGGATCGAACTTCGCCCTGGCGAAGCCCGCGCGGGAGAGCCTGTTCACGGTCGTGTCGCGCGAGGATCGCTACAAGTCCAAGAACTTTCTCGACACGTTCGTGCACCGGGCCGGTGACGTCTACGGCGCGACGGTGGACGGCGTCTTCCTCCGCACCGGCACGCAGGCCATCGGCAGCGCCGTCTCGCTCGCGGCCCAGGTGGCGATACCGGCGTCGCTCATATGGCTCGCGTTCGCCATCCTCCTCGGAAGACGGCAGAAGGCAATGACGAGGGACGACGCGGACTGACCGGGTCGGCTCCGGGTCGGCTCCGGGTCAGCTCCAGGTCAGCTCCAATTCGCGAGCGCGAGCAGGACGTCCGCGAATCCCACCAGCCCGTCGCCGTCGAAGTCGCCCGGACAGGTCTCCGGGGACGCAGGGCACGGACCCCAGGTCGTCAGCAGGAGGTGGATGTCCTCGAAGTCGACCGTGCCGTCGCGGTTGACGTCGCCGACAAACGCCAGCGGCGTCAGGCGGACGTCGCGCACGGCGGCGGATCCGTCGGCCAGCGCGACGTCGTGCGTCTGCTCGAGATAGCCCTCGGCCGCGAAGGCGACGCGGTACGGGCCGGCGGGAGCGAAGACGTGATAGCGTCCGAAGGGTCCGCCGCTCGCCGTCGCCTCGCCGTTCTCGAACGTCACATCCGTGACGCACACCTCGGCGACCACCGGCAGGCCGCTGACCGCGTCCGTGACGTGGCCGCTGAGCGGGATCGGCAGGCGCAGCATGTGGAGGATCCCGGGGAAGACGAGGGCGGCCTCGGCTCGCGCGTCATCGAAGAGGGGCTGGAACATCGTCGCCGTCTCGAGCAGGAACGCGTACGCGCCGCGCGCACCAAGCTGCCATTCGTAGTGCTCGCCCTCCGCGCTCGGCCTGCGGTCACGCCCCTGGTAGCCCGATACGGTCGCGAGCGCAGCCGCCTCCGCCTCGAGGTACGCGTCGAACGGATGGGCGAGGCACGCGTAGCCCCAGAGCACCTGGCGGCCGGCCGAGTGATAGTCAAGCACCCTGGCGAAGTGCCGCTCGAGCGACCAGGCCATGAGCGTCCGCGTCTCGGACTCCGAACCCGGGTCGGGCCCCTTGTAGGTCTGCGAACCCGGGTTGTCGCTGCCGGCGCACGGCGTGGACCATCCAAACGGATAGTTGCGGTTGAGATCGACGCCGATCGCCGTGTCGAAGACGCGCCGGTTCTTCCGCCAGAGGTTGTCGACCTCGAAGACGTGGACGTAACCGTCGGGGTTCCACATCGGCGCGATCCAGATCTCGTGGTCGTCTACGGCAGCCGTGATGTCCGGATCGACTCCATAGTCGTCGGTGAGCCGCGCGATCGCGTGCAACGCGATCACCGGTGTCACGATCTCGCGGGAGTGATGCGCGCTCACGACCAGCACCGCCGGCTCGTCTTCGTCGACGCCGACGTTGTCGGAGATGCGCACGGCCAGGAGGTTGCGCCCCTCGAAGGTCGGCGGCGCACCGTAGCGTGCGGTGAGGTCGACCACACGGCAGATCGAGGGGTGGTCCGCCTCGGCCTGCGCCATCGCGGCGTAGATGCCCGCGAGATCCGGGTAGCCCGACGGAACGCCGCCGGCGCGCGCCGCCCGGCGCTCCGCGATCACGTGGCGCAGCGGACGCCCTCGCTCGAGCACGTGCACGTCGTACCCGCGCGCCCGGAGCTCCGCGATCTCGTCATCGGTGACGACCAGCTCGACGCCATTGCCGGCGGGGCCGGGCAGGACGTCGAAGCCTTCCGCCCGCAGCGCCCGGGTGGCCCGGGGGCCATCCGCCCCGGAGAGCGCAACCCGCCGCAGCCCGGTCTCGCCGGCGGCGGGGCCGGGGGCCGCCGCGATCGCGGCCGCAAGCATCAAGGCCCCCGGGAGGGAGATTTTTTGCATCCGACGAGAAAATTTTCTGCTCCTCATCCCGGCCTCCTCCACCCTCCCGGCGTGTCCCATCCTACCGTCGCCTCGGCGTAAGGGCATCCAGATTCCGTACTTATGGAATGCTCACCGCCGGGTCCGGCCCGCGAGGGGGCCCCCGGGAGGTCGTTCTGCGGGTCAAATCCGGTTATCCACATATCGAAGAAAATACTTGGCAAGAGACTCGATCGCCCATATTCTTCTCTGTACCCGAAGGGCCAGCGCGGCCCCGGCCCTGAGATGAGAGAGAGCGGTCGACGCCCGCGGCGTCGGGTCGGCTCTTGGGCTCGTCAAAGGAAGAAAGCACACACAGAAAAGAAGAAAGGCTCGAAACGGCTTCGCGTGTCGCCCGTCTCGTGCTTGTGTGTGTCCGGGTTTTCCGTAGGAGGAACGTGGTGGTCAAGACAATTGCAGCAATCGGCACTGGACTGACGCTGGCCCTCACCGGGCCCGCCCTCGGTGGTTTCGTCGATCTTGATGGCGGATGGCGCGCTATCTGGGACGACTCGCTCGACGGTCTGGTGGACATCAACTCGCTCGGGTACGACCCGATCAACGATGCGCTGTTCATCCAGAAGTCGGCCGAGTTCACGCAGGGACCGGTGAACGGGGTCTTCCCGTCCATCCCGATCGTGTTCCAGGCGATCGGCATGAACCCGGCGTCGCACATCGTGATCGACGACGAGATCATCTTCAACAACACCGGATTCGACTGGCACGACTTCCACCTCGACCTGCTCGATGGTGGCGAGGTCGCGTTCAACCGGGTCCGGACGGCGAACTCGGGCGGTTCGGGTCCGATCGGCTGGACGATCGACCCGTTCACCGACGCCGCGTTCACGGCCGACAACCAGCGGCTGGACATCTTCGGCGGCACGGTCGCGGCGGGTACCTTCTGGTTCCCGGGCGACGGTGCGACGAACGGCCAGCTCTGGATCGACATCAACAACGCTCGTCAGGGCAGCATCTTCACGCTCAAGGAGACGCCCACGCCGGCGCCGGGCGCGATCGCGCTCCTCGCCGTGGCCGGCCTCGCCGGACGGCGTCGCCGCCGCTGAACCCCGCCGGAGAACTATCTGACATCACCACGGAAAGCCCTCGCTCGTGCGGGGGTTTTTCATTGCGCGCGAGCGATTGCGGGTGAATAATTGGGGGCAACCGGGGGATGGTCAGCGGCGCGGCAGGCTGGGCAGGCATGGCGCAGGCCGGGCAGGCACGTGGCGGGCAGGCCGCACAGGCGTGGGCGACCCGCCTGCGGCCTTTACGTGGGCGGTTGTCCCGTCTCCGGGAATATCCCTTGGCACGGACCCCGGATTGACGTATCCTCATGTCGGACGGTAGAGAACGGTTGCTCCCAAAAGGCAGCCTCCGTGGGACGAGAGAGAGCGCTCGGCTGGCGCCGCGTGCTTGTCGTTCGCTCGTTGCAGGATGGGACCCCACGGGTCCCCCAGGAGGAATAGTAAGGTGAATAGACAAATTGCGTCCGCAGGTGCCGCGATCGCACTCGCCCTTTCCACGCCGGCCCTGGGTGGCTTCGTCGACCTCGACGGCGGCTGGCGGGCCAGCTGGGACGATGCTTTCGACGGTCTCGTCGACATCAACTCCCTGGGCTACGACCCGACCGACGACGCGCTGTACATCCAGAAGTCCGCGGAGTTCCGACCGGGCTTCATGTCCATCGCGATCATCTTCGAGGCGATCGGCGTGGGTCCTGCCTCGCACATCGTGATCGACGACGAGATCATCTTCAACAATTCCGGCGGCGACTGGAGCGCATTCGAGATCGCCCTCGGCGGCGGCCAGGCGCTCTTCGATCCGGTCCGCACCGCCAGCTCGGGCGGCTCTGGTCCGATCGGCTGGACGATCGATCCGTTCACCGACGCGGCGTTCTCCCCAGACAACACGCGTCTGGACATCTCCGGGGGCACGCTGTCGAACGGCTCGTTCTGGTTCCCCGGTGACGGCGCCACGAACGGGCAGCTCTGGATCGATATCGCGAACGCCCAGCAAGGCAGCACGTTCACGCTGCTCGAGACCCCGACGCCCGCGCCGGGCGCCATCGCACTGCTCGCCCTGGCCGGTCTGGCCGGGCGACGTCGACGCCGCTAGCCGCGCTTGCGGTTCAATCATGACCACGACAGCCCCCGCCGCGCGGGGGCTTTCTCGTGCGCCCGTTCGCGGGACGTGGCGGATGCCCCTTCAGTCGTCGAAGAGGTGCCGGAGGATCTCGTGGTGCACGGCTGTGCACGGGACGCGGTCGCCCTCGTGGCCGCCGTCCGCGGCCGTGAGGAGCACCGGTTCCAGACCGGCCCGCATGTCGGTCCGGCCGTGCGTGCCGCGTACGAGGTTCGTCTCGAGCGGCACGACGTCCAGGAGCTGACGGAACCCGAGCTTCTTCTTCAGGAGCTTCCACGCGACGGCCGCCCCCGGGAGCCGAAGTGCCGGGTCGAGGAGGAGCTCGCGGGGGTCGTAGCCGGGCTTGCGGTGGATGTCGACGGTGCGGGCGAAATCCGGCGCCCGGGCGTCGTCCTCCCAGTAGTCGTACGTGAACCAGCGGCCGTGGTCGGCAACCAGGACGAGATCCCCGGCCCGGTCGTGGTCGATGCCGTGCTCGCGCCGACCGTCGCGGGCGAGGACGAGATCGATCCCGTCCGCCCCTTCCAGCACCGCGCGGGCCTTCTCCCGGTCGCCGTCGCTCCCTGCGTACACGTGGGCGATCTGGTGATCTGCGACGGCGAAGGCCGCGCTCGCGCCGGCGTCGAGCAGCTCGAGTCCGTCCTCCTCCCGCGTGCGGAGCATCCCGGCCTCGCGGAGCAGGCGGTTGACGGCGACGGCGTCGGTCGCGGGCTCGATGCCGTACTCGCTCAGCACGATGACGCGGACACCGCGCGCCGCGAAGAACTCGAGCAGTGCGCCGACCACGGCGTCGATCTCCGCCACCGCCCGCGGAATGCCGGGGCCCTCCGGCCCCTCCCGCTGCAGGTCGTAGTCGAGGTGCGGCAGATAGACGAGCGTCAGCGTCGGCTGCTCGCGCTGCCAGACCCACATCGTGGCGTCCGCGATCCAGCGGCTCGACGCGATCGACGCCCGCGGCCCCCAGAAATCGAAGAGCGGAAAGCGCCCGAACGCGTCCTGAAGCTGCGCCCGCAGCGCGGGGGGCTCGCTGTAGCAGTCGGGGATCTTCCGTCCGTCGGCCTTGTAGATCGGGCGCGGCGTGACGGACAGGTCCGCCGACGAGTACATGTTGTACCACCAGAACATGTTGAGGCACGTGACTGACGGATCGCGGCGGCGGGCGGTCTCCCACACCTTCTCGCCCCGCACGAGCCGGTTCGACTGCTTCCAGAACTGGACCTCGGCGAGGTCGCGATCGTACCAGCCGTTCCCGACGATGCCGTGCGCGGTGACGGGCGTGCCGGTCAGCATGCTCGACTGGACCGGGCACGTGACCGCGGGAAGCACCGGCGCGAGGCGGCGCAGCGTCCCTCGCTCGCGAAAGGCGCCGAGATTCGGCGCGTGCGGGCCGAGCAGGGACTCGGTGAGGCCGACGACGTTGATGACGGCGGTGGGACGGGCCATGGCCGCCCGCAAGGATACTTGACGACCGCCTCGTGCGGCCGCGATCGCCTCCGGCCCCGGCAGCGCGGGCCTTCGTCACGTCCCCGCGATCCGCCGGTGACCCAGCCACGTCAGTACGAAGAGACCGATGGAAACGAACGCCATGGCGCGCTCGTCCAGCAGCGTCAGCGAGTACGCGTCCACGAGACAGATGCCGCTCAGCCACCCCATCACCGCCGCCTGCGCGCGCGGCGGCCGCGCGCGGATCAGCAGCGCGCTGCGCCCGAGCCAGAGCACGACGAAGAGACCCACCGCGACGGCGCGGTCCGGGTGCGCGGGCGGCACGACCAGCGCGGGCAGCAGCGTCACGACGGGCAGCGCGGCGAGGGCCCAGGTCGGGATCCGCCGCGCATCCGGGGCGTGCTCGCGACGCGCCAGGGCCGTGACCAGCGCGATGTAGATCGCCATCGCCCCCGCGAGACTCCCGAGCGTCGTGACGTCCGCCCGCTCATCGACCGCCACGGCGCTCACGACGAAAATGAGCCCGCGGCACGCCCCCATGAGCACGACGGCGGCGGCCGTCCGCTTGTGCACGAGGTCGTAGACGACGATGCACGCGAGGAGCGCGAGGCCCCACCCGAACGCGTACGGACCGAAGAGCGCGAGGCCGGCACCGCCGAGCGCGAGCGCCGAGACCGCGAACACGAGCGCGGGCTTCGGCCGGATCCGCCCGCTCGGGATGGGGCGCCCGGGCCGCTGCGCCCGGTCGATCCGGGCGTCCACCACGTCGTTGAGCGCCATACCGCCGACATAGAGGAGCGCGACCGCCGCGGCGACGCCGGCAAAGACGGCCCATGGGAACCCGCGCGGTGCGTCCGACGCGGGCGCCGCCGCCAGCCCGATCGCAGTCCCGACGAGCACGTTCGTGACGCAGGTCGGCAGGTTCGACAGACGCATCAGCTCGAGCCATCCGCGCCACGACCCCGGCGACCCCCGCGACCCCGCCCATCTCGGCCGGAAGGCGGTCACGGGAGCACGCTCGCCTTCACGACCCATTCGATCTCGCGGGCGATCCCGTCGGCCAGGTCAGTCGCGCGGAGGCCGCGGGGCAGCACGTCCCAGGCGTACGTCTCGACCTCGAAGTGACGGGTGCCCGTACCCCGGAGCAGGTTCACGACCTCGGCGACGCCCGCGGCCGTCGTCTCGAGGTGTCCGGCGCATTCGAGGAAGAGCGGCACGTGGTAGTGCACGCGCCATTCGTCCTCGGGCGCCTCGGGGGCGGCGGCCAGCGCGGCGGGAAGGTCGTCGTGCATCGTGATCGCGCCGGTCGTGGCGTCGCGGACCGTCGTCTGGTGCAGGTACCGGTCCTCACCGAACGCCGCAAGCTCGTCGCGGGCCGCGCGCCGGTCGTCGGGGGACATCCGAGGGAACGATATCCGCAGCGCCGACGAGAGCTGCACCTTGCCCACCGCTATGCCGGCGTCCGCGTAGCGACGCAGCGCCTCCGCCTGGGGCTCGAACATGACGGCCGCGTGGCACACATCGTGGCAGACGCGCAGGTGCCGCCGCACGATCGCGTCGTCGTCCCCGCCGAGCAGGTGCTCTTCGAAGAACTTCACCACGTCCACGGATCGCTCGAGGACGCAGCCGGGCTCGGGCTCGAGATCGATGTGCACCAGCGGACCGCCGATCGCCTCCTTCCGGGCGAGCCCCCGCGCGACCCGTCGCAGGTTGCCCGCCGCCTTCGCGAGCGCCGCGTGCGTCGACACGTCCCCCCGCCAGC
The DNA here is from genome assembly GCA_964638815.1 of uncultured Isosphaeraceae bacterium. Lineage (GTDB taxonomy): Bacteria > Planctomycetota > Phycisphaerae > Phycisphaerales > SM1A02 > CAZXBB01. The sequence goes on along the minus strand of CAZXBB010000429.1, from coordinate 11,650 downwards.
CGATCGGCAGCGTCGAGATGCTGATCTCGCCGCCCGGCGGCGCAAGGCTCGTCGCCAGGTGGACGAGGTCGTCCGTGTACCCCACGCGCGCGTCGTCGGTCCATTTCGGCCGGTACACGTCGTGCTTGACCACGTCGCGGTGAAAGTCGCCGTACGGAAAGCCGTTGAGCGTGAAGGCGTCCAGCCCGCGCCCGGCCAGCCAGTCGCGGAAGGCCTGCGCACCGCCGCCCGCGCGAAGCTCGCGCGCCGCCGCGGCGGGAAGCCAGAGGCCGACGCCCATCGGGGCATCGCGCGACACGCGTCGCTTCACGGCCACCGCGTACCGCTCCAGGTTCGCCCGGACCGCGTCGAGCGTCGCGCCCGCGTGCACGTTGGTGCAGTACCCGAGCGTCGTCCCCGGACCGAGCGCGTCACGCATCGATCGTGAACTTGCCGCTCTGGCCGAGAAACGTCGCCGGATTGTCGAACGAGATGCGGTCGATGTCGTTCGCGCAATGCCCGCGCGCCGCCATCTCGAGCCGTGCCTTGGGCACCGCAAGCGGATCGCTCGGCCCCCAGTCGCCCGCGGAGTTGATCCAGATCCGCTCGCGCCCGTACATCTCGATGATGTCCGCCGCCCGCTGCGGCGTGCACTTCGTGTCCGGGTAGAGCGTCATGCCCGCCCAGAACCCGCCGTCAAGCACGGGACCGACGGTGTGCTCCTCGACGTGGTCGATCAGCACGCGGCCGGGATCGATCTTCCCGTTGTTCTTCACGGCGTCCATGATGAGCCGCGTGCCCTTGAGCTTGTCCTCGAGGTGCGGCGTGTGGATGAGGACGAGCTGATCGTGCCGTTCGGCGAGGGCGAGCTGCTCCTCGAAGATCACGAGCTCGTTGCGGCTGTTCTTGTTGAGCCCGATCTCGCCGATGCCGAGCACGTTGGGCCGCTCCAGGAACTCGGGGATGAACGCCATCACCTCGCGGGCGAACGCCGGGTCCTCCGCCTCCTTGGGGTTGATGCACAGCCAGCAGAAGTGCCGGATTCCGTACGTCGCGGCTCGCCGCGGCTCGAAGTCGGTGAGCTGCGTGAAGTAGTCGTAGAAGCCGTGCGGCGACGAGCGGTCAAAGCCGGCCCAGAACGCGGGCTCGGTGACGGCAACGCACCCGGCCTGCGCCATGCGCTGGTAGTCGTCCGTCGTGCGCGAGATCATGTGGATGTGCGGATCGATGTACCGCAATCAGCCTCCCCCCCCGCCGCCGCCGGCGTCGCAGGCCCCGAAGGCGCCCTTCATCCCCGCCGCCGACGCGATGGGCGTCGCGCTCGGATCACTGAGAAGCTCGAGCACGCGCCGGGCCCGCTCGGGCCCGCTCCCCGCCACGACGCCCAGCGCCTTCCGCAGCGCGGCGACGCGGTAATCGTCGGGCGCGCCCGCCTCCCGCGTCCGATCGAGCCGGTCGAGGAACGCCGCGACGTCGATCAGCTTCGCGCGGTGCTCGAGGAAGTAGCGATCCACCACTTCGGCACGGCTCATCGGGCATGTCGGCTCGGTCCGGCTCATGCGTTTCATCATAGCTGACTGCCCGGAACGACCGGTCGCCCGCGTTCCATTGCTCCATGCTCCATGGCACCGGCGCCCGCCGGCGCCAGCCGCCTTCGTCAATCGACACGACGAGCAGAGCAGCCCAGGGCGGGAATGACCGTACTCCGGCCGTTTCCCGATCCGTCAGAAAGAACCTGGTGCGGTCCTGGTGCATAATGCGGGCATGGCTGGCACACCGGCCGTTCGCCGCAACGGCCCCTGCCCGTGCGGGAGCGGGAAGAAGTACAAGTACTGCTGCGGCAGGAAGAACGCGGCCGGCGCTGCGCCGCGGGGCCGCGCCGCCGCCGGGCCGGCCGTCGCCGACATGCTGCGCGAGGCGAACGCCCATCACCAGACGGGCCGCCTCGAGATGGCTGCGGAGCTCTATCGCCGCGTCATCGGGCTCGATCCGCAGGACGCGGCCGCGCTCTACTACTACGGGAAGCTGCTCGGGACGACGGGCCGGCTCGAAGAGGGGATCGCGCACCTGCGCCGCTCCGTCGCCGCGGATCCCGCGCGGGCTCGCGTCCACGTCGAGCTCGCGTCGCAGCTCCTCTGGAACCGGCAGGCGGACGAGTGCGTGGCGAGCGTCGAGCGTGCACTCGAGCTCGGGGCCGCGGATCCGCTCGTGCTGGCGACGGCGGCCGGCTGCCTCGGCCGCGTGAACCGCGTGGACGACGCCATAGACGCCGCCGAGCGCGCCCTCGTGATCGCCCCCGATGACGCGCCGTGCATGATCACGCTCGCCCGGCTCCGCGAGCAGCGCGGCGAACACGACGCGGCGCGCGACCTCCTCGAACGCGCGCTCGCGCAGCCGGGACTGCCGCCCGGCGCCCGCTGCGCCGCGCTCCGGCAGCTCGGCGTCGTCCTCGACAGGCTCGGCGCGTACGACGCCGCCCTCGAAGCCGTCGAGCGCAGCGGAGCCGAGACGCTGCGTCTGCCCCGCGCCCGCCAGGTCGACCCGTCGGCCCTGAGCCGGCGCATCGCCGACTACCGCGACGACCTCGGCCGCGAGGATCTCGCGCGGTGGACGACGTCGGCAGTGGCCGACGGCTACGCTCCGCCGGTCTTCCTGATGGGGTTCCCGCGGTCGGGCACGACACTGACCGAGCAGATGCTCGCCGCGCATCCGCGCGTCGTCACGACGGACGAGGAGCCACTGATCCCCGAGACCATCGGCGCCATGCGGCGCGCCGCCGGAATCGACGGAACCGACGGAGCCGACGGAACCCCCGGCACCCCCGGCTCCGACGGAACCCCTGGCACCGGCGCCACATCGGACGTCGCGCTCCTCAAGCGGATCGACGCGGAGGGGATCCGCCGGCTCCGCGCGTTCTACCGCGCGCGGGCCGACGCGGTGATCGATGGCGGCGTCGGCGACCGGATCCTCGTCGACAAGCTCCCGCTCAACACCGTGGACGTCGGATTCATCAACGTCGTCTTTCCGGACGCGCGCGTGCTCTTCGCGCTTCGCGACCCGCGCGACGTCTGCGTGAGCTGCATCATGCAGGTCTGGCAGGGCGTGCCGATGCACCATTTCAGCTCGCTCGCGCGGGCCGTGGCTTTCTACGCCGAGGTCATGTCGCTCTGGCTCGACCTGCGAGAACGGATCACCATGCCGTACCTCGAGACCCGCTACGAGGACGTCGTCGACGATCCGGCCGGCCACGCGCGGCGGCTCCTGGGGTTCCTCGGCCTCGAGTGGACGGACGAAGTCCTCGCCTTCCACGAGCGGCAGGGCGACGCGTATCTCTACTCGCTCAGCTACCGCGACGTCGCGCAGCCGATCTACCGGCGCGCGGTCGCGCGGTGGGAGCGGTACCGCAAGCACTTCGAGCCGCACGCCGGGACGCTGGCGCCGTTCCTCGCCGCGTTCGGGTACGCGGCGGCGGAACCGTGAGCCGCGTCGTCAGACCTGTGTCGTCCGACCTGTGTCGTCCGACCCGTGTCGTCAGTGCCGTGTCGTCAGACCCGTGTCGTGCCGGCGTACGCGCCGAGCCGCGCGATCGCGTCGATCATCGGTTTCTCGTCGACCTCGTGGACGTCCACCGAACGCCCGATGCCGACGAGCAGCGTGATCGTCAGGCGGCCGCCGAGGTGCTCGCGGAAGGCCTCGAGCCCGGTGAGCAGCGCGGCGTGATCGGCGAGCGCGTCGTCGTAGAGCCGGAAGCCGATCGTGTCGAGACACGCGAGGATCTCCGCGCAGTCCTGGGCCGCGAGGAGACCGACGTTCTCCGCGTACACCGAGTCCAGCGCGATGCCGATCGCCACCGCCTCGCCGTGGCGGATGCGGAAGCCGGTCAGCTCCTCGAGCCTGTGCGCGGACCAGTGACCGAAGTCGAGCGGACGCGCGTTGAGCAGCTCGAACGGGTCGCCGCCGCGGGCGATGTGCTCGAGGTGCAGTTCAGCCGACCGGCGGATGATCGGGCTCGCGACGGCGACGTCGCGGTCGCGCAGATACGACGCCACCCCGGCGATGTGCTCGAAGAACACGGCGTCCTTCAGGAGCGCGACCTTGACTGCCTCCGAGAGCCCGGCCCGCCAGTCGCGATCCGGGAGCGTCGCCAGGAACAGCTCGTCGTTGACGACCGCCCACGGGACGTTGAAGGTGCCGACGAAGTTCTTCTTGCCGAACGCGTTGAGCCCGTTCTTCACGCCGATGCCGGCGTCGTCCTGTGCGAGCGTCGTGGTCGGCAGGCGGATCATGCGGACGCCCCGGTGGGCGGTCGCGGCCGCGTAGCCGACGGCGTCGAGCACCGCGCCGCCGCCGATCCCGATCACGTAGGAGTGGCGGCAGATTCCCGCCGCCTCGATGGTCCGTGTCACGGTGTCGCAGACGGACCGGTCGTTCTTGGCGCGCTCCCCGCCCGTGACGACGACCGGGGCTCCGCGAAGATCGAGGGCGTCGTGGTGGGCCTGCGCGTAGCGCTCCACCCGCGCCGCGAGATCGGGCCACGCCCCCGCCACGCCGTCGTCGATGAAGACGATCGAGCGCCCCGAGGAGTCGGGTCCCGACTCGATCACCTCGCGCAGGAGCGTGTTGCCGGGATCGAAGACGTCGTGCGTGAAGCGGATCCGGTGCGTGAAGTCCACGGTGAACGACCGGTCCATCGCCTCGTCCGCACGGCCGCCCTCCGCCGGCTTCGCCGATCGCTGTCCGCCTCGCGCCCGTCCGTTCGACCGCGATGGCATGCGCTCGTCGTTCACCTCGATCGGCTCCTTCTTCGCCCCCTTGCTCTCATGTCGCCCGGACCATCGTATATAACAGCCCGTGCCGCCGGATTCGTCGCGAACCCGCCAGGACCCGCTTCCCGGGCCTTCACGCGGCCTTCAGCCGGCCGTCAGTCGGCCGTCGCCGCCGTCAGCGGTCGCGGTCGCGGCTGCCGCGCCGCCGCCGACGTCGCGGCGGCCGTGCCTTCATCCGCTGCGATCGTCTCGGGACGGTACGTCACGTCGAGCACCAGGCTGAGCAGCATCGGAACCAGCAGCAGGGTGAACACGGTCGAGACGAGCAGCCCGCCGACGACCACACTGCCGAGCCCGCGGTAGAGCTCCGAGCCGGACCCGGGCATCAGGACGAGCGGCAGCATGCCGCCCAGGCTCGTGAGCATGGCCATGAAGATGGGGCGGACTCGCGTGCGCACGGCCTCGGCGATCGCCCGCCGCGGCGTCATTTCTCCCTCGAAGCCTTGCCCGACGTCCGCGCTTCCGCGCAGGAAGTTGAGCGTCTGGTGCACGATCAGGATCGCGTTGTTGACCACGATCCCGATGAGCAGGACGAAGCCGAGCATCGTCAGCACGTCGAGACTCTGGATCGGCAGGTAAGGATCCATACGGCTCCAGAGGTACACCACGGCGAGCGCCGCGAACCCGCCGAGCGTGGCGAGCGGCACGCTGAACATGATGACGAGCGGCTGGAGGAAGCTCTGGAACAGGACGCACATGAGGAGGTAGACGACGATGAGCGCGAGGATGAGAGAGCTGCCGATCGTGCCCAGCACCGTGCCGTCGCCGAGCAGCGCGTTGCGCACGTCCGCGAGCTTGCTCGCGCTGCCGGCGAGGCTCGTCTCGATCGACGTCGGCATGCGTCCGCTCTCGCGGTAACCGTCGAGCATCGCGACGATCTCGTCGATCATCTCCTCGAGCGCCGTGCCGGCCGGCGGTGTCACCTGGAAGCTCACCGAGCGCTGCCGGCCGACGCGCGCGATCTCCTGCGGGCTGTTCACCCAAATGATGTCCGCGATCGAGGCCAGCGTGACGACGTCGCCCTTCGGCGTGGCCACCGGCACGTCCGCCAGCGCGATGATGTGCTTCTGGTCAACGGCCTCGCTCGAGATGATCTTCAGGTCGATCGACTCGCCGCCGACCTTGTATTCGTCGATGATCGCGCCGTCCCCGCTCGCGCTCACGGCGAGCCCGATGTCCTGGGTCGTCAGCCCAAGCTCGCCCAGACGCACGAGATCCGGACGAACCTGGATCTCCGTCGCGGCGATCGAGAAGTTGCTCGGCACCGGCTGTATGGAACCGAAGCCGTAGCGCTGCCCGAGCTCCCCTTGGATCGACTGCGCGACGCGCTTGATCTCCTCGAGGTCGGGACCCGCAAGCTGGAGCTTGACCGCCGAGCCCGTCGAGCCGCCGAGCCGGAAGAGCGGAACCTGGAACGGGAACGCGGTGACGCCGGGGAGCACCTCGCCGCGCGTCGCGTGAAAGAACAGCGGAAGCATGTCGACCACGCGCTGCGGATCGTCGCTGACGCCGCCGTGGAAGAGGATGCTGCCGAACGAGACCAGGAAGTAGTTCTCGAGCGAAGGCGGCACGATCGGGTCCCCCGGGGATCGCGTCGCCCGGTTGGAGGTGGGGACCGACGGCAGCGCCGCCACGCGCTTCTCGTACTCGACAGGGTCGTCGATCGCCCGGCCGGCCTCCCAGAAGGGACGGATCGTCACCTCGATGCGCTCGGCCATCTCCTCCCGCTGATCGATGTTGTAGCCGGGCGGCGGGATGATGAGACCGAACACGAGGTTGCGGTTCCCGGTCGGGAGGTAGTCCGCGGGCGGCATGAGGAGGATCGTGCCGGCGATCGAGACACCGGTCAGCACGACGATCACTGTGAGACGCGCGGGCGTGCTGCCGCAGAGCCGGTAGACGAGCGCGCCCAGCGCCGCGGCGAGCCCGCGCGGACGCCCGTTCCCGTTCCCCGCGACCTGCACGGCGCTTCGCGTCCGCAGCAGCCGCGCCGCCGCCGTCGGGATCACCGTGATCGAGATGACCAGGCTGAGGCCGACCGCGGCGCAGATGGCGAGCGCGATGTCGCGGAAGAGCTGACCGGCCTCCTCCTGGATGAGGAGCACCGGGACGAACACCACGATCGTGGTCAGCGTGGACGCAAGCACGGCGCCCCACACCTCGGTCGCGCCGGCGTAGGCCGCCTCCCGCGGGCTCTTGCCCATCTCGAGGTGGCGGAAGATGTTCTCGAGCACGACGATCGCGTTGTCGACGACCATTCCGACCGCGAAAGCCATGCCCGCGAGGGAGATGACGTTGATGCTGCGGCCCATCGCGACCATGGCGACGACCGCTCCGATGACCGAAATCGGGATCGCGACGGCGATGATGCCGACCGAGCGCAGAGAGCGCAGGAACAGGATGAGTACGAGCACGGCCAGTCCGCCGCCGATCCAGATGTTCGCGCGCACGAGCGCGAGCGCGTCGTCGATGTACGTCGTCTGGTCGTAGACCTGCGTCAGCGTCAGCGTTCCGTCGAGACCGAGCCGCCGGGCCTCCGTCTCCAGCAGGCCGCCGGGCGCATTGAGGCGGGCGACGGCCGCCTTCAGACCGTCCATGACCTCCATGATGTTCGATCCGATCTCGCGATCCGCGTTGATCGCGATGACCGACAGGCCGCGCGAGCGCACGAAGCTCGTTGGTTCCTTGTACGTCAGCGCGACGTCGGCCACGTCGTAGACGTGCACCGGCCCGCCGGGACCGTGGGCGACGACGGCACGCTCGATTTCGTCGATCGATTCGAACTGCCCGATGGTGCGCAGCCGCACGTCCAGCTTGCCGTCGGCGAGCTCACCCCCCGAGATGTTCCGGTTCGTGTCGCGGATCGCCTGCGCGAACTGCACGGGCGTGATGCGGTTGTGGGCGAGGCGGACCGGATCCACCCGGACCTGGAGCTCGCGCTCCCGTCCGCCGAGCACGTTGATCTCGGCGATCCCTTTCACCCGCTCGAGCTCCGGCTCGATGCGATCGACCGCGAAGTCGCGCAGGACGCGAACGTCGAAGCTCGGGTCCGTCGTGCCGAAGACGATCCATGCGATGTAGTCCCGGCTCTCCGAGTCGGTCGCCTCGACGACGGGCTCGTCCACGTTCTCGGGGTACTCGGACACCTCGCGGAGCTTGTCGCTGACCTCGCGCAGCGCCACCTCCTTGTCGGTCCCGGTCACGAACTCGAGCCGGATCTGTCCCGACGCCTGGGCCGAAGTGCTCGTCATGAGCCGCAGGTTGCTGATGCCGCTGAGCTTCTCCTCCTGCTTGTCGACGACGTTGAGCTCGACCTCCTCGGGGCTCGCGCCCTCCCAGAACGTGTTCACGCTGACCACCGTGTTCTCGACGTTGGGCGTGAGCTGGATCGGAAGCCGCGAGAGCGAGATCACGCCGGCGAGGATGATGAGCAGCACGCCGACGGTGACCGTCACGGGCTGGCGGATCGCAAGTCGAATGAAATCCACGTTACGAACCTCCGTTCCGCTCCCCATCGGGCACGGCCGCGCGCTCCGCCGCGGGCTTCGCCGCCGCCTGCCGCAGTGTCGGTGCCAGGGGCATCATCGGGAACAGCCGCTCGTTCCCCTCGACCACCACGAGATCGCCGGCCGCGAGCGCGCCAGGGCGCACCGCGACCTCCCGGTCCGTCTCGAACTCCACGCGTATCGGCACCGGGGTCGCCAACGGCGGCGAGCCACCTTCGCTCGATCCCACCGCCCCGCCACGCGCGACGTACACGAAGAACCCGGCCTGGTTCCGCATCAGGGCGTCGCGCGGCACCGTGAGGAACTGGCCCCGCTCGGCCGTCGCCACCCAGCCCGTGACCGACATGCCGGCCGCCAGCAGGTTCTTCTCGTCCTCGATCCGCACGTATGCCGCGAAGGTGCGGGCGGTCGGATCGACGAGGGGCACGATCTTCGGCACCAGCAGCGGCGCACGGAACCCCGACGCGTCGACCTCGATCTGCACGGGCTCCCGGCGCCCCATGATGTACGCCGCGTAGCGCTGCGGCACGTCGAGCCAGGCGTCGTACGTGCCGACGGAGACGATCTCGACGATCGGATCGCCCTCCGCCACCCATTCGCCGCGCTCGGTGTTCGTCGCCACGACGACACCGTCGATCGGGGCGAGGATCGTCGTGTCCTCGAGCCGCTCCCGCAGGAGGTCCGCCTCCGCCGCGATGACGTCGAGGTCGCGCCGCGCGCCCTCCAGTCGCGCCGTCGCGACGAGCACCGCCGACTCGGCGTCGTCGAGCTCCTTCCTGTTCGAGGCATTCTGCGCGACGAGGCCGCGGAGGGTATCGACGTCCCTGCGCTCGAGCGCGAGCTCTGCTTCCATCGCCTGGATGGCCGCCGACGCGACGAGCTTGCGCGACTCCTGCCGCCGCAGGTCGATGGCAATGCGGCGGCTGTTCAGAACGGCGATCACGTCGCCGCGCTTCACAAGTTCGCCCTCCTCGACCGGGAGCTCCGCGACGAGCCCCGGCTCGTTGGTGGCGACGCGCGACCGCTTCACGGGGCGGAGTTCGCCGGTCACGCGGCGTCGCTCCTGCAGCTCCTGGCGCTCCAGCCTGACGACCCGCACCGCCGTCGGCGGCCGGCCGCCTTCCTGCGCGGACGCGGGAGCGGCGAGCCCGGCCATCCCCGCCAGGACGGCGGCGGCGAGGCACAGCGTCGTTCGTTCGGGCCGGCTCATGGACCTGACTCCTCCGTCATCGGCGTCATCGGCGTCATCGGCGTCATCGGCGTCACCGGTTCCTTTCCGCCCGCGGCGCGTTCGAGCACCGTGTCGATGAACGTTTCGTCGCATCCGATGCCGCGCAGCGCGAACCGGGCGACGTGGCCGCCGGCCCGTACGGCGTCGACGGCGCAGGACGGATCGTCGACGCCCAGCCGCTCGATGAACGGGCGGAAGACGCAGTAATGGTGGACCAGGCTGAGCGTGCTGCGCGCGAAGAGGTCGGCGTCGGCGCGGTCGCGCTCCTCCAGCAGCCGGAGCATGTAGGCCGTGAGCGTGTCGTGGGCCGGACGCACGTAGTCGCGCACGACCGTGTCGAGCGCCTCGCTGGGCTGCACCGCCTCCCACAGCATGAGCGCGCCGCACGACTGCTGCCCGTGGACGTCGAACAGCCGGTCGAGGTAGCTGTTGATGAAGTTCACCAGCCCGACCGCGGCGTCGAGCCGGTCACCCGGCACGCCCTCGAGGTGCGACCACGGCGCCTCGCTCCCTCCCCGGGCCATGACCGCGCGGACCATCTCGAGGTACAGCGCGCGTTTCGACCCGAAGTAGTAGTTGATCGACGCGAGGTTGGCCCCCGCCGCGTCCGCGATGTCCCGGATGCCGACCGAGGCATAGCCGCGCTCGCTGAAGAGCCGCTCCGCCGCACCCAGTAATGCCATCTTCGTGTCACTCATGGATCGCGCGATGACTGTAGACCGCGCCCGGACTAGATTCAAACGATTGATTGACTCTCGGTTGCACGGGCACAAAGCCTTGTCGCACAGCGAGTTGTGTCAACGTCCCGATCACGGTCTCAGAGTCAGTGCGTCGCGGACGGTCCGCGGCCCGCACGAAGGCCGGTCATTCGTAACGCCGGCCGTCGAGCTCGAGCCAGCCGCCCTCGCGCCGACCGCCGGGGTCACGGTGCGTCCAGTGCAGCACGCCGCCGCGATCGTTCCACTCGTATGCGCCGCGGAACCGCACGGTGTCGCCCTCGGCCAGCGGCACGCGTGGGGCGAGATCGATGTTGTGCGCCACGAGGAGCGTGTGTCCGCCGCCGAGTCGCACGATGAAACGCTGGTGCTGCGCCCCGTCGTCGTCGTCCGGCAGGAGGCGGGTCACCCGACCCTCGGATTCCACCATGACGTCGGATCGCCGGTCGCGGAACGCTCGTTCGATGATCTCGTCGTCGTTGCGGCGTCGGGCCCCGTCCGCGGAGGGTCCGGTCCCGACGGCCGCCGGGCCCGCGGGAGCCGGCGACGTCACCGCGGGCGCGCCGGGCCCGGGAGGCCCGCCGCCCTCACGCAGCCACACGCAGGTCGCCGCGACGACGATCACCACGACCAGGAGTTTCGCGATACGCGCTGCCGGCATGATCCGGTCCACTCCGTCCCCCTCGCCGCGGACGATCCCGGGAGCGCGGGCGGGATCATACGACCCGTCGGGCTGGCACGGGGCCCACGGGCGGGGAATCATTGAGCGTCGGTCGTGTCAGTCCAACGATGCGTCCCAGGAGGGCCCCAGCATGAACATGTCCCCAACCCGCTCCGCGTTCGCCACGGTCCTGCTCCTCGTCGCGCTGACGGGCTGCTCGACCTACGACACGCGGTACGCGTTCGAGCCGCGGCCGGCCGAGGCGCCGCTCCGGACCCCGGAGGGCGTGACCGTCGCGCAGATGCTCACGTCGGTGGTGGGCGTGCGCCGCGCGGTTCCGGCGGAGGGCGTCGGAGCCGCCGTCGAGGTGCGGGTCCGGATCGACAACGTGAGCGATCGGCCCATGCGATTCGATCCCGGCTCGCTGACGCTGCTCTCGGCCGACCTCCGCGACTTCCCCCGGCCGCACGTCGATCCCGCGGGCATCGTCGACGTGACGCGCGAAACCCCCGTCGACCTCGTCGCGTTCTTCCCGATCCCGGATGACTCGTCGCAGCCGCCGATGGATCTCAGCGGCCTGAGCCTGCGCTGGGCCGTCGTCGTCGAGGGCACGACGCTCCCCGGCAGCCTTACATTCGAGCGGCGCCGCTACAGCTCACCGCCTCACTGGAACTACGGGTGGCACTTCGGTTACTACGGCCATCGGCACAGTCACTTCGGGTTCTCCGCGC
>CAZXBB010000428.1:0-9694 GCA_964638815.1 uncultured Isosphaeraceae bacterium | reverse complement strand
GGGTGCGGCCCCGTGGCCGCACCGGGGGCAGTTCAGGTAGCGTAACGACTAACGAAGGTGCGGCCCCGTGGCCGTGGCCCCGTGGCCGCCCGTGGCCGCCGTGCCGGGGGAACAGGGGCCGCACCTTCGTTTGTCGTTAGCGGGCCAGCCCAAAGGAGCCGGGGGCTTCAGGTAGGGCGGGAAGGGGCCGCACCTTCGTTTGTCGTTAGGGCACAGCAGGGGAACGGGCCGCACCTTCGTTTGTCGTTAGCGGGCCAGCCCAAAGGAGCCGGGGGCAATTCAGGCAGCCTAACGACTAACGAGGGTGCGGCCCCGTGGCCGCACCGGGGGCAGTTCAGGTAGCGTAACGACTAACGAAGGTGCGGCCCCGTGGCCGCCGTGCCGGGATCGTCGCCGGCGGCCGACCGCCGACCGCCGACCGCCGTTCGGCGAGCGCCGCGAGGAGCCGCGCCACGCGGACCGTCTCCCGCGCGTCCTCGCCGCGCGACCGGCGCAGGTGATCGTGCGCATCCCGGAGCAGGCTCTCGGCCTCATCGAGACGACCCTGATCGAGCAGGCACTCGGCGAGGGACGCCGCGACCACCGCGTGATGCCAATGGGGGGAACAGGGCCGCACCTTCGTTTGTCGTTAGGGGGGAGCGGAAGTTCCCCGCGTGGGAACGGCGCAACACGCTGTGCCGGCGGAGCTTGAGCGCGGCTTGCGTGTGCGCGTTCGTGGCTACGACAGGAGCGTGACCTCCAACAGTTCGAACGCGCGGTGTTGGTGGGCGTTGGGGGGAACAGGGGCCGCACCTTCGTTTGGGGAAGGGCCGCACCTTGGTTTGTCGTTAGCAGGCCAGCGCAAAGGAGCCGGGAGCAGTTCAAGAGGGAACAGGGGCCGCATCTTCGTTTGTCGTTAGCCCAAGTTACGGAGTTTGAGAGGCAAAAGGCCCTAGGCGCTGTCGTGAAGGGCGATCCGGATCAAAAGTAGTGACTACATCGGGCTCACCTTGTCGAGGCGACGAGGCCGCTGCGGCAGCTTGAGTCCCAGGGGGGGAACAGGGGCCGCACCTTCGTTTGTCGTTAGTGGGCCAGCCCAAAGGAGCCGGGGGCAGATAAGGCAGCCTAACGACTAACGAAGGTGCGGCCCCGTGGCCGGGGCAGTTCAGGCAGCCTAACGACTAACGAAGGTGCGGCCCCGTGGCCGCACGTAACGACTAACGAAGGTGCGGCCCCGTGGCCGCACGGGCCGCACGGGATGACGCCGCCGCCGCGCGCACCCGACCATCACGGCACTTCCCCACCGTCGCCGGCGGCCGACCGTCGTTCGGCGAGCGCCGCGAGGAGCCGCGCCACGCGGACCGTCTCCCGCGCGTCCTCGCCGCGCGCCTGGCGCAGGTGATCGTGCGCTTCCCGGAGCAGGCTCTCGGCCTCATCGAGACGACCCTGATCGAGCAGGCACTCGGCGAGCGACGCCGCGACCACCGCGTGATGCCAATGCGCCGGGGGAAGCACGACGCCGAAGATTCGGACGGCCTCGCGCAGCGCCGTCTCCGCGGCCTCCTGCTCGCCGAGCCCCCGGAGCACGGTGCCGTAGTCGCTGAGGGCGGCGCCGATGAGCACGTGCTCCTCCGGCAACGCAAGACGCCGGATCCGCAGCACCTCCTCGAGCTCGCCGCGGGCCGCCGCGTGATTGCCGCGTGCGCGCTCGAGCCGCGCGATCTGCGCACGGACCAGCGCGATCTCGATGTGGTCCGCGCCGAACCGCCCCTGCTGGAGGTCGAGCGCCTCCTCCAGCATCACCGCCGCCTCGTCGTACGCCTCGCGCGTGCGAAGGAGATCAGCGAGCGTCGTCAGCGTCCGGCCGAGACCCGTATCGTCGGCGCCGGGCGTCGCGCGCTGGGCTGCGAGCGCTTCCCGGTAGAGCTTCTCGGCCCCGTCGAGATCGCCCGCCTGGTGCAGGGTGACGGCGAGATTCGCGCGCGACTGCGCCGTGAGCGGGTGCCCGGCGCCGAGCACGGTGGTGCGGACCTCGAGCGCTTCGCGCAGCGCCGCCTCGGCGCCCGCGTAGTCGGCGCGCGCGATGAGGATGCCGGCGATGTTGTTCAGGCTTTCCGCGACGACCGGGGCCCTCGGACCGCTTGCTTCCCGGCGCACGGCGAGCGACTCGCGGTGGAGGGCCTCGGACTCGTCCAGGCGTCCGAGGGCGCGGAGCGCGACGGCGAGGTCGTTCGCCGCCTGTCCCACGTCGGTGTGCACGCCGCCGGGCAGGCGGCGGTGGAGGTCGAGCGCTTCGGCGAAGAGGTCCGCGGCGGCCTGGAACTCGCCCCGCACGAAGTGCAGCTCGCCGAGACTCGACAGGCTGCGCGCCGTCTCGAGACTTCCGGTTCCGAACTCGGCGTGCCGCAGCTCCCGGGCTTCGTTCATCAGCGCCTCAGCCCGGTCGAGTTCGTCCAGGCTCATCAGCACCCGCCCGATGCCGTCGATCAGGTTGGCCTCAAGGTGCTTCTGATCGGCGTATTGCCGTCGGATGCGCCCAAGCTCGTGGTCGAGGTCGGCGACGGGCACCTTCCGGCCCTCCTCGCCCGCGGCGGACCGCTGGAGGAGCTGGCCCAGCATCGCCGCCATCTCGCCCACGGAGTCGGCCTCGATCCGCGCGTGCGCCGCTTCGTGGATCGCCCGGTCCTCGGCGGCGCGCGCGACGTCGCGCTCGTTCGCGGCGACGTTCGCCATGCGCAGCGCCACGACGAGGCCCGCGACCAGCGCCAGGAAGGCGAAGGTCGCTGATCCGACGACGATGCGATTGCGCCGCACGAACTTCGTCGCGCGGTAGACGATCGTGTCCTTGCGCGCGAGCACCGGCTGCCCGTCGAGGTGCCGGCGGATGTCGCCCGCGAACTGCTCCGCCGACGCGTACCGGCGCGACGGCTCCTTGCGCAGCGCCATCATGACGATGGTGTCGAGGTCGCCGCGCAGCTCGCGGCGGAGGCGATCGATCCCGGTGCCCCGTTGCATGGCGGTCGCGTCGGGCGCGGACTCGCCGTCGGCCTCCGCGTGGGCCGGGGCGACGCGCAGCAGGGCGGTGCTCGGACGGGTCGGGTCCTGCTCGCACACCGCGAGCCGGATCTCGTCGATGTCCTTCCCGGTCAGCCGGTATGGACGCCGGCCGGTCAGGAGCCGGTAGAGGATGACGCCCAGCGAGTAGATGTCGGTGGCGGTGGTGACCGGTCCGCCGCGGATCTGCTCGGGGCTCGCGAAGTCGGGCGTCAGCATCCGCGCGACGGTGGCGGTCCGCTCGATCTGGGGGCGCGACCGCTCGTCGACGAGGCGGGCGATGCCGAAGTCCAGCAGCTTCGGCATGCCGCTCGCCGTCACGAGTACGTTGCTGGGCTTGAGATCGCGGTGCACGACCAGATTCTGGTGCGCGTAATGGACGGTCTCGCACACCTTGATGAACAGCTCGAGACGCGCGCGGACCGTGAGCCGCCGCCGGTCGCACCAGGCGTCGAGGGGCTCGCCCACGACGTATTCCATGACGAGGTAGGGGATCCCGTCCTCCGTCGCGCCGCCGTCGAGCAGCCGCGCGATGTACGGATGATCGAGCCCGGCGAGCACCTGGCGCTCATTGTCGAACCGGCGGAGGATCTGCTCGTTGTCGAGATCGCGCCGCACGAGCTTGACCGCGACGACGTAGTTGAGCACGTCGTCCTCGCGCCGCGCGCGGTAGATCACGCCCATGCCGCCTTCGCCGACGCGCTCCAGCAGCCGGTACGGACCGACCGTCGTGCCGAGCAGGCGGTCGGCGCCGGGGCGCGGCGCCGGCCCGTCGGGGCCGCCCCGCGTGCCGCGCACCGGTGAGACGTCAACATAGCTCGTCACCGGATCGTCGAAGTCGAGCAGCCCGTCGACATCGCGCCGCAGGTCGTCATCGCCCGCGCACGCCTCGGCGAGATACCGCTTGCGCTCCTCGCCATCGAGCTCCGCCGCCCGCTGGAAGATGCGCTCAACCTCGATCCAGCGGTCAGGATCCATCGGCGACCCTACCTTCCAGCTCGCGTCGCAGCCAGGCGCGGGCCATGCGCCAGTCGCGGGCCACGGCGCTCGGCGAATCGCCGGTGGCGGTGGCGACCTCCTCGACGGTCAGTCCCGCGAAGAAGCGAAGCTCGACCGTGCGCGCCTTGCGCGAGTCGATGGCGGCGAGGCGGTCGAGAGCTTCGTCGAGCCGGAGCAGCCGCTCGTCGTTCGCGCCGTCATCGGCGATCGTCTCGACCGCGTCGAGCGGGACCCGCTCGAGATCGCCGCCGCGCTTGAGCCGTGCTCGCCGGCGCGCGTGATCGACCAGGATGTGGCGGATCGCGATGGCCGCCGTCGCGAAGAAATGCGTCCGGTTCTGCCAGCTCCGCTCCGCTCCCTCGACGAGCCGCAGGTACGCCTCGTGCACGAGCGCGGTGGCCTGGAGCGTGTGTCCCGCGCGTTCCGCGCGCAGGTACTGCTCGGCGAGCGTCCGCAGCTCCTCGTACACCAGCGGCATCAGCTCGTCGACCGCGGCGTGATCGCCCGCAGTGAGCCGCTCGAGCATGAGGGTGACGTCGTGTGCGGTCACGGAAGCCTCCAGGTCGGTCTCGGCTCACAGTATGAGGCCGTTCCGCGTCGTTCCGCACGTCGCCGGTGCGAGTTGCTCAGCGTGCCCGCTCCAGGGGCTTCACCAGCCGGGCACGACTTGCAGATTCCTATGTATTCGGCTCGCACGATCATTGCCTCCGCCCTCCACGCATCCCCCGACGTTCGAGCGCGGGGCGGTGTTCTCGCGGGCGAACAAAGTGACCGGATGAGCGGACGAAGGGCGCTTCCCCGGTTTGAGAGACGCTCCAGCGTGCTCCACGGCTTCGGAAGGGGCCATTTTCCCGTACTTGGAATCCGTTTACCCCGCTCTGCTGGGTCGAGCGGGACCAACAGGCGACCCCGCGGCACGGCTCCACGACGGCGTGGTCTGCTGATTGTCCTGGCGAACTGGTGGTGAACGGGCGTTTCCGGAAACGTAGTCTCGAATGTGATGTCATGACACGCAACCGTATTTACACGACCCGCATTTACACGAACGCGCTTGGCGGCGCGCTGGTTCTGTCCGTGGCCAGCGTCGCCGCCAACGCCGCCGACCCGGGACGGCGCATCGAGAACCCGAGCAACTCGGGCATCCCCGGCGAAGAGGTGCGTGTCGTCCGGTGGGCGCCGGACGTACGCTGTGGGTCGCCGCGCGCTGGCCGTTCTGGCAGCCCGTTGAAGAACTGGGGCGTTGCCTGAGTGCGATGCCTTTCGTCGTGGCAAGGAGCCGAACCGACGCCGTATTTGACGCGTGCAGCGAAGTTCGGCGACGCCGTCCACGGCGGAAATGATCGTGCAGACCCGGAGGGTCTGCCAATACCAGCGTCTGCGAAGACCAGCCCTGACCCACGCCCAAATGTCCCACGCGCAGGCGGCAGGATGCCGCCGTCGCACGCCCGCCGCGCGCGAAAGCCCGCGGCCGTTCGGCCGCGGGCTCGGTGGATGTTCACGGTCCGGTGGGGCGAACCCCGATCGTCAATCCTGGTTCGGCGCCTAGTTCGGGGCCTGGTTCGACCAGAATCCGGGCCGACCGTTGTCCGGAGACTTGTAGATCGCCGCCGGGATGTCCTCGATCGCGGCGCCGGCCCCATCCGTGCCGCCGAAGAGGATGCTGACCTCGAAGTCCTTGTCGTAGACCATGCCGGCACAGCAGCGCGGCGCCGGGCCGTCATTGGCGAGCTGGATCCACTGCACGGTCGGGGCGTACGGCGGCCGGCGATTGATCACCTTCACGGCCCAGGTGTCGCCGTGGGTGTCGGCGCCGTCGGTTCCGCCGAACAGGACGAACCGTTTGAAGTCATGGTCGTAGACCATCGACTGACCGAATCGCGGCGAGGGGCCGCTGTTCGCCTCCTGCTCCCACCGATCCGCCTCGGCGAAGTATCGCCAGGTGTCCCCGAGCGGATTGCCGGCGTCATCCATGCCTCCGAAGAGCAGGATCTCGGTGCCCCGGCGCCGGTTCCGCTCATCGGCCGGACGTCGGCGCCCATCCTCGCTCATCACGAGGGTGAAGTGCGAGCGTGCCGAGGGACCGCTCATGTTGATCCGTTCGAGATCGACGAAGATGGTCTGCAGGACCCTCCGGATCGTTCCCCTCACGGTGTCACGGAGCGCGTTCCCCGCGCCGTCGACGCCGCCGAACATGATGATGTGCGAATTGCGCTCGCGACGGCGATCCTCCTCGCGCCGGTCGTTCCGGTCCTCGAGGATCAGCATCTGGTGTCCGGCCCGCGCGAACCGCGGGTCGCGGTCGGTCAGCGTCCAGCTGCCGCGATGCCACACCCATGTGTCGTCCAGCACGTTGCCGGCTTCGTCGAATCCGCCGTGCAGGTACACCTTGCCGTGGTCATCGCTCGCGATGGCAGCGTCATATCGCGCCGGCGGACCATCCAGGGCGAGAAGCGTGAAGCCCACGCGATTCGGGTAGTAGGTTCGGCACTGGACCTCCCCGAGCCAGGTGTCGCCGAGCACGGTGCCGTCCGCGGCCTGGCCGCCGAAGAGCAGGAAATCACCGTCGTCGAGGGCGACCATCGCCACGCCGGTTCGCGCGCCCGGACCCGTGGCTTCGCCGACCTCATTCTCCGCTTGCGCGACTCCGGTCACGAGCAGCGCTCCCACTGCGGCAGCAAGCACTCCGCACGATCGCAATTCCTTGGACATCCTTCATTTCTCCCGATCTGGTTTTGGCAACGACGAGCGCGCTGTCCACAGCGGCACCGACGCGTCGTTGGCCTTTTCTGCGGGCGGGCCCGTTCCTCCAACGGTTCCGCTCCTCGGGCCGATTCTAACGCGCGGACGATCGAATCCGGTCGCCATTCTTGGAGCGCTGTCGATCCGTTGCGGGCCGGTCTGGAAGTCCATGCCCTGAAGTGACTTACGAGCATGCTGGTGTCCGGCCGATGTGGGCGCCGCCCGCGTCCGGAGCGGGGGGACCGTGGGACCGGGCCGGAATCGGCGTCGGGGTGGCGGAACGTGACCGGGAGCAACGAGGAGCGTGTCGCGAAGGCGTCGCGCGGTTCTGCCGGCTCCGCCCGGCTCCCGGCCCCCCGGCCCCCTCTTCCTGACCTCGCCGGCTCACGAGCGTGACACGTTTGGCGGACGGAGGGCGCCTGTGAAGACAGGAGGGCCTCGCGTCGCTGCCCTGCACCTCGCGATACGCGAGACGATCGTCCCTCCTCGCCCCCCGGTGCGGCGTCGTCTTGTCCGTATCTGGCGCCGTGCTTCCCCGCTCTCGCGTCCGCGAGCGGGTAAAGCAACCCGCCCGTGACCCGGCGACGCCGGGACCGTGTTCAAGCAACCGACGCACGAAAGGAGTGCGAGCCGTGAGCCCCCCCCTCTGCTGCCGACCGACGACGCCGGCAACGAACCGCCCTCGACATCCCGATCCCGCCCGCGACCGGAACGATCGACGTTCCACCGCCGCCCGCCCGGATCGCCTCAGAAAGCAGCAGGGCGATTCCGGTCTCGTCTCGGCCTGTCTCGACGGCGATGAGCGCGCGTGGACCGAGCTGGTGGAGCGATACGAGCGGCTCGTCTACTCGATCACCAACCGCTACGGGCTGGACGATGCCGACGGGGCTGACGTCTTCCAGTCGGTGTTCCTGCTGCTCTTCCGGAATCTCGGCCGACTCAAGGATCACACGCGGGTGTCGGCCTGGCTGATCACGACGACGCACCGCGAGTGCTGGCGGATCGGCAGGCGGTCGGGCCGCGCGCCGCAGCTCGATGAGTTGATCGACGACGTGGGCGCCCCCGATCCCGACACCGCCGCGCGGTGGGAGCTTCAGCATCTCGTACGGCTGGGGCTCGAGCGGCTCGGGGGACGCTACGAGGCTCTCCTGCGGGCGCTGTTCCTCGCGGGCCCGAACGTGAAGTACGAGATGATCGCCGAGCAGCTCGACATGAAAGTCGGCAGCATCGGACCCACCCGTGCACGGTGCTTCGAGAAGCTCGAGAGGATCCTGCGCGACCTCGGTGTCGAGACGCCCACCGACGTGTTCCCGGGCCGACGCTCCCGCGACTGGTCGTAACCCGCGCCCCCGCGCCCCCGCGCCCCCGCGCTCCGCCCCCGCTGCGCGACGACCGTCTTCGAGGGCTACCTTCACTGGGACGGCGCATCGTGGAGTTTCATGGGCGCGAACGAGGCGCCCGTGGCCGACCGACGGGAGCTGCAACGGTGACGAGACGTGCGAGACGTGCCTGCAGGACTGCGGCCCCTGCCCGCCGCAGGCCTGCTACTTCCCCGGCGGCACCTGCACCGACCTCGCCCGGGGGGCAGGGGCCGCACCTTCGTTTGTCGTTAGGGGGGGGCAGGGGCCGCACCTTCGTTTGTCGTTAGTGGACCAGCCCAAAGGAGCGGGGGGCAGTTCAGGCAGCGGTAACGACTAACGAAGGTGCGGCCCCGTGGCCGCCCATTAGTGGACCAGCACAAAGGAGGCGGGGGCAGTTCAGGTAGCGGTAAACGACTAACGAAGGTGCGGCCCCGTGGCCGCCTGCGGGGAGCTTCGGCGACGGCATCCTCTCATCGGTTGGGGGGAGCTGTGATGCGGGTCGTGGCGTCTTCTCAACGACCGGCTTCGCGCAAGAGCGCATCGAGCCGATCACCCATGTCAGGCGGAAGCGTCGCGAGCACATCGCGGGTGACCAGTCCCACGTCGATAAGGTCGCGCAAGTGCACCCGGTCCTGATCACGGTTCGACATCACCTTCATCCGAACGAGCCCGGCCAGCGACACGACGGCGCACCCCGGCTCGAGAAGCTCACGCTCGTCAACGTCGGGTGAAGGGAGCGGATACTCGGGTCGGACCTTCTCCGATGCCCACAGGATGTGAACGGCCTTGCGTGGATTGGGATCGGAGCGTTCCAGGAACATGCCCACGCCGATGACCTCGAAGTAGTCGAGATCGACCTCGGCCGCCGCCGCACGAGCCGCCGGCAGGTCCGGTCGCCGCAGCAGGACGTCGACATCCTTCGTCGTGCGCACGGCAGCGGGGTCCTTCGTGGCCACCCACAGCGCCACCGCCTGCCTACCGACCAGCGCGTAGGGAACATCCGCTGCGGTGAGGGCCCGCGTGATCCGTCGCAGTCGATCGGTCACGTCATCGAGGGCCATGAGGTAACTTTCCCAGAGGCCGGCGCGGGCGCGTATCGGGGATGGTGCCCTGTCTGGAAGCATCGAGATCGCATGGTAGGTGAGCCATGCGGGGAACAACTACCCGTCTTGTCGGCGCCGAACGTGTCGCGTCGTGATTTCACGGCGCGTACGACCACGAATGGGCCGCCTGATGACCTTCTCGCGGGGGAACAGGGGCCGCACCTTCGTTTGTCGTTTGAGGGGCCAGCCCAAAGGAGCCGGGGGCAGATCAGGTAGCCTAACGACTAACGAAGGTGCGGCCCCGTGGCCCCCCGTGGCCCCCCGTGGCCCCACGGAGGGCAGGGGAACAGGGGCCGCACCTTCGTTTGTCGTTTAGCGGGCCAGCCCAAAGGGGCCGGGGGCAGATCAGGTCGCCTAACGACTAACGAAGGTGCGGCCCCGTGGCCCCCAAACCGAGGCGGCACGGACGCCGCCGGTCGCCGCGCGACTTCTGCAGACCCGGAGGGTCTGCGAAAACCA
>CAZXBB010000427.1:0-12450 GCA_964638815.1 uncultured Isosphaeraceae bacterium | reverse complement strand
CCGCGAGTGGTCGACGCCGGGCAGGATCGCCCGCGCAAACGTGTGCGCGGCAGGTTATCCCCAATGAACGTAAATGTCCATCACCAAAGCGTTAATAGACGGTCTTCGACCCCGCGCGCGGCTCGCCATCCTCGCCATCCTCGCGCGCCTCCCGCGCCCATCCGGCGCCCGCCTGCGCGGGAGCTACCCGAAGACCACCGTCTTGTTCTTGGCGACGAGGATCTGGTCGTCCACGTGCAGCCGCACGGCCTGCGCCAGGACGATGCGCTCGAGGTCCCGGCCCTTGCGCCGAAGGTCCGCGACGCTGTCGCGGTGACTCACGTGCGCGACGGCCTGCGCGATTATCGGACCCTGGTCGAGGTCCTCCGTGACGTAGTGGCTGGTCGCGCCGATCACCTTGACGCCGCGATCGTACGCCTGGCGATACGGGTCGCTGCCGGCGAACGCGGGGAGGAAGCTGTGGTGGATGTTGATGATCCGGTTGGCCCATCCCTCGAGGAAGCGCGGCGACAGGATCCGCATGTACCGCGCGAGCACGATGAGATCCGCGCGGGCGTCGGCGAGCGCGGCGCGGACCGCGTCCTCCTGCTTCGACGCCGCGCCGTCCTCCACCGGACAGTGCCGGAAGGGGATTCCGGCGTCGCGCGCGACCGCCTCCGCCTCGCGGTGATTGCTGAGGATGATCGGGATGTCCACCGCAAGTTCTCCGGCCTGCCGGCGCCAGACGAGGTCCTGGAGGCAGTGAAGCTGCCGGCCGGCGAGCACCGCCACGCGTTTCGCCGGCTCGCTCCACCGGACCTGCCAGATCATGCCGAAGCGATCGGCCACCGGCGTCCAGGCCGCGTCGAAGTCGTCGCGACCGAGATCGCACCCGGCGAGGTCGAACGCGGCGCGCATGAAGAACTCGCCGTGCTCCGCGTCGGTGTGCTGATCGGCGTCGAGGAGATTGCCGCCGTGATCGGCGATGAAGTTCGCGACGGCCGCGACGATCCCGCGTGCGTCCGGACAGGCGATGAGGAGACGGGCCGTGCTCACGCGGTCGCTTCGATCGTTGCGTACATGGTGGATCTCCTGCGAGCGCGGCCATGATAGACGAACGTGCGACGGCCGGGGCCGGTATCATGCCGCGCATGAGGCACCTGCGCAAGACGCTGCTCCCGCTCGCCCTCGTCACGATGAACAGCGCGTGTGCGACGACCACCACGACCACCAGCACGACCATGACCGCCGGTCACGCACCCACGCCGTACACAGCGAGCGACATACGGCTCGCGAATCCGCCCGGCACGACGATCGTCTTCAGGATCGAGGAGCCGGGGAAGCCGCCGGTGCGGAAGACGATCCGCTTCGTCGCCGCCGACGCCGAGGGCTGCGAGGTCGAGGACCGCGTCGAGGGCGTGGACGGTGCATCGCCGGAGCCGCCGTCCCGCGTCACGGCGCGCTGGGAGGAGCTGCGCGACCACGCGCTCTTCCCGGCGGCGACGACGCGCCGGTCGCGCGAGCGGCGCACCGTGGCGGCGGGCACCTTCGACTGCTGGCTCTACGAGGTCGAGGGGCAGGGTGACGCGGCGGGAACCGTGAGCCGGTTCCATTTCGCGCTCGACCGGCCCGGTCCGCCCGTGCTCTTTGAGACGGTCGCCGGCGGCAACGTCGTGTTCCGTATGGAGATGGTCGAGGACTCGCGCGGCATGTGACCGCAGCGCGGGCGCGGACGACTTCGGCGTGCGACGCACCGCCCGCACACGGGCGATCACGCCGGCACGCGGGCCGCCATCGTCACTCGGGTTGCGCCCAGGCCTCCTTCTCGGGCTCCGGGACGTCCTCGCGATCGACGAGCTTCGCGAGGTCCCCGATCGACCGCACGTGCAGGTCGCGCTGCGGGAACGCGATCTCGATGTTCGCCTCGCGGAACGCCTTCGTGATGTCGCGGTGGAGCGCGTGACGCACCGACAGCAGGTGATCGATGTGCGGGATGAACACCCGGACCTCGAAGTTGAGCGTGCTGTCGCCGAACCCGAGGAAGAGCGCCTGCGGTTTCGGATCTTCGAGCACGCGGTCCACCTTCTTCGCGACGTCGAGCAGGATCGTCTCCACCTTGTCGACGTCGGATCCGTACGAAACGCCGACGGGCACCTTCACGCGGAGCACCGAATCGGTCAGCGTCCAGTTGATGACCCGGCCCGTGATGAAGTCCTTGTTCGGGATCACGAGCTCCTTGCGGTCCCAGTCCACGATCGTCGTCGCGCGCATGCGGATCCGCGAGACGGTCCCGCTGACGTCGGCGACGGTCACCGTGTCGCCGATCCGGAAGGGCCGCTCCGCCAGGATGATGAGGCCGGAGACGAAGTTGGCGAAGATCTCCTGCAACCCGAAAGCCAGGCCGAACGTGAGCGCGGCGGCGAGCCACTGGATGCGCGACCACGAGATGCTGAGCGCGCTGAAGGCGAAGATGATGCCGATGATCGCGATCGCGTAGCGAAGCACCGTGCTCAGCGCGTAGCGGCTTCCGGAATCGAGCGGGAGTCGCTTGAGCACGGTGATCTCGACGAGACCCGGCAGGTTCCGGAACGCGACCACGGTCGCGATCAGGAGGAGCAGCGCGAGCCCAATGTCGGCGACGGTGACGGAGAGCGCGTCGGCCGGCGCCGGCGCGGCCGCCTCGGTCGCGGTGCCGTTCCCGGTGATTCCCGGGACGGCGCCCTGGGCGGAGGGCGTAGCGGTCCGGGTCGCGCCGGCGCCAGGATCGCCGGCGGTCGCGGTCGTCCGGAGCTCACGGGTCTCCAGCGCGTCGGGGCTTTCCCCCGTCTCGCTGTCGAGGATCGTCATCTCCGGCCACACCTGGAGGCGGTCGAGGATCTGGAGGGCGGGCAGGGTTTCCGCCCAGATGGCGAAGAAGCCGAGCATCGCGGAGAAGAAGATGGCGGTGAGGAAGAGCTGCCGCGTCTGGCCGCTGATGGCGGGGAGATCGAGCTTCGCGACGTCGATCGGCGCCGTTGACTCCGACGGCTCGGACGAGCTTCCCTCGGCCGCAACGCGGGCCTCGTCGCGCCGGCGTCTGGCGTCCTCGAAGGCGACCTGGCGACGGGCGAGGAACAGCCACCGCAGGAGCATGCCGTTGAGCGTGACGAGGGCGCCGACCAGCAGGAACGTGGCGCGCAGGCTGTCCTCGATCTGCTGCGCGGTGTAGTAGTACCCGGCCCACGTGGCGACGATCAGCGCGATCGGCAGCCCGACGACGGCGGGAAAGCCGACGTGACGCAGGCGATCGAGCCACCCGCCGTCGTACCGGCGGAGGTACTCGCTCATCACGGGACCCGCGGGGCGAAGCAGGCGGACCAGGAACACCGCGGTGGCGAGCAGGCCCACCGAGAACGCGATGCGGCCGACCGAGGCGTTCGCGTCCTCCCCGCCGTGCCGGTCGAGCCCGACCACCAGCACGATGATCGGGAACAGCGTGGGGATGAACCACTCGAAGTTGCGGCGAATCGCAGCGTTGGCCTCCTCGGGCCACCGGAAGTGCGCCCCGGCGAGGCCCTTCGCGCCGAATACGTGGCGCAGCGCCCAGAACGAGAGCAGGAAGTAGGACCCGGCTTCCAGGCCGCTTCCGAGGGCGAGCCCGACGTCGGGCGAATCCGGCGCGCGCGTGAGCACCTGCCCGACGCACCACACGAAGAGCGGGATCGGGATGGCGCCGATCAAGGCCCAGGCGAGGGCCTCGACCGAGTGGTGGAACGCGTCTGTCCGGTACTTGGCCACGACGGTGGCGAGGTGCCGCGACCGTATGCGCGCCCACAGGCTGAGACCGAACGCGACCAGCACACCGAGCGCGCCGACGACGCAGATCGCCCACTGGTCGCTCAGGAAGACCGCAACGGCCTTCAGCACCTGCGTCCAGGAGGCGGGGCGAAAGAGCCAGTCGAACGTCGCGCGGAAGTCCTCGGCCTGCGGGAACCGGTCCATGGCGAAGCTGCGCACCCAGAGGATCCGCTCCTCGATGAACGTCTGGTACGCCTCGGTGACCGCGAGCAGCTCGCGCATCGCAGTGTCCAGCTCGACGAGCGCATCGCGATAGGTGGCGGCGTCGGCGACCAGCTCGTCGATGATGTCGCGCCGCGCGATCGCGAGCCGGCGCGCGACCGGCTCGAGCTGCTCCCGCGTCGCGGGCGCGGTCCCCGCCGCTTCGATCTCTGTCAGCAGGGACTGCGTGACGCGATCGATGTCGTTGGCGCCGAGGCGGGCTTCCTCGTGCTCGATCAGGGCGTATTCCGCGTCCTCGAGGTCCCGCGTGATCGCGCGGAGCCAGCTCCGGAGCTTGGTCGCCGAAGCCAGAGCCTCGTACTCGCGGCGCAGGATGAGACCGGTCGCCCGGTTCAGACCCGAGACGTCGATGCGACGCCGGACCGACTGGAATCCGAGACGCAGCGCCGCCACCCGGCTCCGCGCCGTCGATGCCCGCTTCGTCGTCGCCTCGATGAGCTTCGTCAGCCCGGCGGTTCCCGAATCGGAGCCGGTACGGAGCCGGGTCAGGCTCTCGCTCCTGGCGGCGAAGCGCTCCAGCACCTCGTGTCGCCGCTCGGCTTCCTGGGTCTGCTTCGCGGCCTGGGCCTCCGCCGCCCTGGCGGCCGTCGCGCGCTCCTGGTTCGCCAACGCCTGCCAGGCCTTGACGCGGTTCTCGGCGTCGGCGACGCGTCGGGCCGCCTGGTCACGGCGGGCGGGGAGCAGCTCGCGCCGGGCGTCGTAGCTCGCGAGCTCCGCTTCGAGCGCCGCGATGGAAGCGCTGACCGCCGCGCGGCGCGCGCGCAGCAGGGCGGTGCGGGCGGCGACGAGGTCCGCGCCCACCGCCGCGTCGGCCTTCGCGAGGATCGCGGTCTCAATCTCGGCGAGTTCGGCGCGTGCTTTCGTAATCTCGTCCGGGATCTGGCTGCGCCGATCGCCGCGACGTTGCGACTCGGCCTGGAGCTCCTCGGCGCGGGTGCGCTCGGCGGCCAGCTCGGTCGTCGCCTGCGCGAGCTGCTGCTCGATCGACTGGAGCGTCGCGTCAGGCGGCCGCGTGATCTCCGGCAGGACGTACGGCTTCTCGAGCTCCGCGCGGATCGCCTCGCGCAGCTGCGGCGCCTCGTCGGTCCGGGTGCGGTGCGACGCCGCGCGGGTCATCGCCTCCTCGGCGCGCTGTATCGCGGCAAGGGCGTCTTCGTAGGTCTTGACCGCCTGCGCGCGCGTGCCGTCGTCGGGTTGCTCCGTCGCGGTGAGCGCGTCGAGGGCCGCCTGAATCTCCTGGCGGTCGATCTTCGGCGGAGCGGCGGCTTCGGCGGGCGCGCCCGGCGGCTCCTGCGCAACGGCGGTGGCCGTGCCGAGGACCAGGCCGATGACGCAGGCGGTCGCGATTCGACGGAGCTTCATGCGACCAGTCTAGCCCGCATGATGCATGAAGCGGGTCGTCCAGCGCCGGCGATCGACGTGGCTCCCGGTGCCCGCGTGCACGCGGGACCCGTGCGGCGTCAAAGCGCTCGCGCCGTACGAGCCGTCATCGAGGGCGGCGGGGACGTGCGCTGGTGGCACCGGACGCCGTCAATCGTCGAGCACCAGCGCGGGGCGCCCCGCCCGCGCCCGTATCCAGTTCATCGACCGTCGCATCGGTCGCCGCGCGACGAACCAGCGCTCGAGCCGGAACTTGCCGGGGAAGTCGAGCAGCATCACGCCGACGAGCATCGTCAGCAGGCCCTGGCCGGGGAGCAGCAGCATGGCGAGACCGGCAGCCAAGAACGCGACGCCGAGCGCGTTCTTGCCGGCGACGAGCCCGATGCGGACGACGGGGTGCTGCCGCGACCACCCGGCGCCGCGACGGCGGGTTTGAGCGAAGTAGTCGGCCGGCAGCCGGATGACGATCCACGGGACCGCCACGAGCGTGGCGACGAACGTCACCGCCGAAGCGACGGCGAGGCCCCACAGGATCGTGTCGTTGGTGCGGATCCAGTCGATCATCCCGTCCGTCCGGCCGCATTCATGAAGCGTGGCCGTGTGAGCCCCCGTCGCCGGTCACCGGCGCCCGCGGGCACGCGCCGATGTTGCAGGTGTCGTACAGCGCGCCCGAGACCTAGTGATCGAGCGCGTCCCGCCACCGCCGGGGAATGCACTGCTCGACGCCGGTCGGGCGGGGGACGTGGATGGTACCGCGTCTGTGAACCGGAGGGCGGCCGCGACGTCAAGCCGCGATCGACGCGACGGCCGGCGTACTGAGCGCGACGGGACGCGCCGGGCTCGCCCGTTATCGGCCTTCCGGCGTCGCCCGATCCGCGCGACCCTGCGTGCGATTGCCGCGCGCGCGCAGGTCCGACGCCCGGACGTGAAGAGCGTGGGGGGGATCGCCGATGCCGGAAGGGCGGTGCCCGCCGCGCGGGCGGCAACCGCCGGACTCATGCGGACCAATCGAGGCCAATCTCGACGCGGCGTGGCGGTGGTGGCGGTCATCGTGCTGCTCCTCGTCGTCGGCATGGTCATCGCCGGCATGGTGCTGGGCACGGGACGCGACCAGGACCTCAGCGTCCGGCGATTCGAGTCGGTCGAGGCGTTCTACGCCGCGGAGGGCGCCATGAACATGGCGATCCGCGAAACGCTCATGTGCCGTGACGAGGACGGCGACGGTGACGTCGGCACGATCTCGGATGACAGCAACGACGCGACCGACCCCGTCATCGGCAACGCGCAGGCCGCCGTGACGCTGGCCAGCAACTGCCCGATCAGCCCGACGGTCACGCTCACGAGCCGGGGCCGCGCGGGGATCGCGACGCGCGTCGCCCGGCTGACGCTCGAGCAACGCTGAAGCCTCGATTGACGCCGGGCGGAGCATGGTGGCCACGCCTGACGCGCGCCGGCAGGTTTCATTGGGCGAGGCCGACGCGCTGGTCCGCCTGCGTCCGGAACGCCTCCAGACGCTCGCTGAACGCCAGGACCCCCGGATGATTCGGCGCGCTCGCGCGGGCGGACCGGTACGTCGTGACCGCCCTCCGTATGTCGTGGTCGCGGGCGTACGCGAAGGCGAGCGCGACCGCGTCGTTGATGCTTCCAAGCGCCCCGTACGGGACTTCGGCGTTCGCGCGAAGGAGCTTCACGTTCTCGACCGTCGCCTCGGGCGGGAGCCGGAGGCTGCGCGGCGCCGACAGCTCGATGCGCATGTTGTCGTCCGTGTTGCGCCCGACGCCGCCCGCGAAGGCGAGCATGCCGTCCCGTCCCATGCAGTAGAGCGCAAGCAGCTCGTGGGGGCCGCGCACGCCGATCTCCGCCAGCTCCTGCCCGATGGCGGGGTTCGCGCCGAAGACGTCGCGGACGATCGCCGCATCGAGCAGGAGCGGCGCGTCGCTGCCGACGAGCAGCAGGTCCACGCCGCCGATCCGGAAGAGCGACGCGTGCGGGAACACGTCCGCGAACGTCCCCACAAGGGATCGCAGGTCGTCGGCGGTCATCTGGTAGGCGTGCAGCCACTGTCCCCACACGCCGCCCGGCGCGAGCTTGCGCCGGGCGAGCTCGAAGAACTCGCGCGTGAAGAGGTTCGACACGCCGGTGATCCAGGGGTTCGAGGGCTCGGAGGTGACGAGATCGTAGGTGCCGTCGGCCGTGCGCAGCAGGTGATTGCGCGCGTCGTTGACGACCACGCGGACGCGGGGATCCTCGAGCGGGCTGTGGTTGTACTCGTCGAAGAGGCGGCACGCCTTCAGCACGGCCGGCTCGATCTCCGCGACCTCGATCCGTTCGGGTCCCGCGTGCAGCGTGACGGAGCCGGTGCTGATGCCGCTGGCGAGACCGATGACGAGCACGTTCCGCGCTTCGGGCCGGTATGCGAACGGGATCTGGGCGAGCAGCACCTGCGTGTCCCGGTCGCCGTTCGCGGTCGCGTCCACCTTGCCGTTGTTCGCCAGCCAGATATCGCCGGAGGCCTTCCTTCGGCCGACCGTCACGACCGACGCGAGGCCCTCGTCGTAGAAGAGGAGGTCGGAGCTGTCGGCGAGCTCGCGCACGGCCGCGCGGCTGCGATCCGGCAGTTTGGCGGCGCCCTTGTAGATGCCCACCGACATGAGCATCGCATCCCACGGTGCGGCGAACGCGTGCAGCGCGGCGATGGCGGCGGCGGTCGCGACTGACCAGCGGACCAGACGGCGCCGTCGCGCGGGAACGCCCGCCGGCATGGCCGCCCCGAGGGCCAGCAGCGCCGCGACGAGGTTGACCGAGGCGGCGGCGAGCACGGTGCCGGAGACGTTGAGGTGCGGGAGGAGGAAGAGCCCGCCCGCGAAGGCGCCGACCACGGCGCCGATCGCGTTCGCGCCGTACACGCGTCCGACGCATCGCGGCAGACCGGACGCCGCGCCAGCGGCCGCCCGCACCAGGAAGGGGAACGACGCCCCGAGCAGCAGCGCGGGCGGCACCATCACGGCGAGCGCGAGCGACAGCTTGACGGGCCAGATGAGACCCGGCGCGACCTCGACGAATTCGTAGAGCCACGCGAAGGCATACGGCAGCTCCCCGTACGCGTACATCACGGCCCACGCCGTGAGCGCGACGCCCGCCTGGAGCGCGGCGAGCCAACGGAGCACGCGCGCCGTTCCGCCGCGGCGCCGGACGCGGTCGGCCACACGCCCGCCGGCCCAGCCGCCGAGGCCGATGCCGAGCAGGAATGCGAGCAGCATGATCGAGAAGGCGTACGCGCTCGCGCCGAGCACGAGCACCATGAGTCGGAACCACGCGATCTCGTAGACGAGGCCGGCGAGCCCGCACAGCCCGGCGACGAGCAGCAGCGCCGGGAGGGGGCCGGGCGCCGTCTGCGCCGCGTCACCGGTGCCGTCGTTCGCCGGCTTGACTGCCGTCGCCGCCCGCGCGCCGCGTCCCCATCGCCACACGCCGACGGAGGTGAGCGCGAGCACCCCGTTCGCGGCCGCCGCCAGCGTCGTCGTCGTCGAGAGACCGAATCGCGGCAGCAGCCAGAAGCCCGCGGCCGCCGTTCCGGCGACGGCGCCGAGCGTGTTCGCTCCGTAGAGCCGGCCGACCTGGGTGCCGGTCGCGTCCGCATCGCGTGTGAGCAGTCCGGCGAGGAGCGGCAGCGTCGCGCCCATGCAGAAGGTCGGCGGCAGGAGCAGCAGGCCGAGGAGCGCGAACTGGAACGCGCCGAACACCGCCGGGCCCGGCTCGAACGTTCGCCAGAAAGCGAGGTAGACCGGCGCCGCCGCGTCGAGGATCCACGGGAAGACCAGCGCGTACACGGCGACCAACGCCTCGAGCGCGGCGTAAGCCAGCAGCGGGTCGCGGGCGCGCGGGGACCAGCGGGCGGCGGCGAATGCACCAAGGGCCAGTCCGCCCATGAACGCGGCCAGCAGCGTCGAGATCGCGAGCTGGCTCGTGCCGAAGACGAGGCTCAGGTGGCGGGCCCAGATCGTCTGGTAGATGAGCGACGTGGCGCCGCTCGCGGCGAACAGCGCGATGAGCAACACCAGGGCGCCGGGTCGCAGGTTCGCCGCAGGCGGCTTGTGCATGCACACACTATCGGACGGGTGCGGCTGCGACTTCTCATGCGGGCGTGTCCTCGCCCGCCCTCGCCTGCCCGTCCGCGCAGGAAGCGCCGGTGCAGGCGGGCCGGCCGCGGGGGGCAGGCGGCGGCGCCATGCGCGGAGCGGCTTCAGACGCCCGGCGTCATGGTCGATGAACGAGGTGGAGGCCCGGATGAAGACCTTTTCACGCCACCGAGTCCCTGTCGGCATCGCCGCCGTGCTGGCGACGATGGTGGCCGGCCGCGCGCACGCCGGCGACGTGATGGCGGCGTGGGGCCGGAACGGTGCGACGACACCGTTCTCCGCGGTCTGGGACTACGCCACGGAGACGTGGGGCGGCGCGACCGCGATGTCCGACGTCGGCGCCGAGCCGTACTGGGTCATGATGAAGAGCTGCCCGACGCGCGACGAGAAGATCGCCGTCACGCAGTGCCAGGCCAAGGACATCAACATCCAGGTCTACGACGGATGCGCGTGGGGGGCGGCGACCGAGGTGTGCGAGGACGTGGAGTACGACCTTTCCCGCAACGTCGACGTGGCGTACGAGCAGGTCTCCGGCGATGCCCTGGTCGTCTACTGGGACAAGGCCGCCGCCGACATGGGCTACGTCACATGGGACGGCACGACGCTCTCCGGCGAGACGAACTTCGGCGAGCCGGGCGACAAGAGGACCCGGTGGGTGACGCTCTACCCGAATCCCACGAGCAACGAGATCATCGCCGTCACCCGCAACGACGACGCGAAGACCCACGCCATCACGTGGGACGGCTCCGCGTGGGAAGCGGGCTGGACGGAGCTGGGCAGCATCTCGAAGAAGAAGGAGTACGAGGGCTACGCGCTCGCGTACGAGAGCCTCTCCGGCGACGCCCTGGTCGTCTACGACGAGGACGCGACCACACCGCGGTACCAGACGTGGAACGGCGCGAGCTGGTCCGGCGAGTCGGACTGCCCCGACATCGTCAAGAAGGCGTACTACATCCGGATGGCCGCGGATCCCTCGAGCGACGAGATCATCTGCGCGACGCTCGACGAGGATCACGACATCAACGTCTTCGTCTGGAACGGTTCGGGCTGGGGGGCGACCCTGGAGATCGAGGACGCGTCCGACCCGCGCGAGGAGCGTTCGTTCGACGTGGCGTACGAGTACGGCGGCAACGAGGCGCTGATCGTCTACTACGAGAAGGACCAGACGGAGCTGCGGTACCGGACGTGGAACGGCTCGGCGTGGTCCGCGGAGCAGATCGGCACCGACCTGGTCGAGAAGAAGAAGCACTTCATCCAGGTCCAGCGGAGCTGCTGCCGGCTGGACGAGATCTTCATCGCGGCCACCGACGAGGGGAAGGACATCGAGCTCCTGCGCTGGGACGGCTCGACGATGAGCGGCACCACCGCGATCGAGACGGACTGGGGCGGCGACAAGGCGACCGAGATGTTGATGCTCGCCGTGCCCGAGCGGCCGGCGATCGTAACGTGGCAGGAAGTCTCGCCGTAGCCGCGCCTTCGCCCCATGAGTTCACGGACCGCGCCCGGCACGCGCTCGGTACCCGTCGCGCGTCGGTCCGGTTGGTCGGGGACGTACAATGCCGGATCCCGGCCGCCGCCGTCGCGAAGGAGGTGCAGCACGCCACCCCCACATACGATCGACGTCCGCGTTCGATCGCTCCGGCATCTCTTCAACACGCTCGACGCCACGCCGTTTCCCGAAACGGACCTCGACGCCGACGCCGACGAGTTCATCTGCTCATGGGCCCAGGAGCTTCCGCGCGGCGGGCCCGTCGTCCTGCGCATCTTCGCCTCGGAATCCACGCCCGCGGACATGCCCCCCGACGAGACGATCGACGCGATCCGCCACTACTACGCCTACCGCGCGGACGCTCTCCGAAGGCAGCTCCACGAGCTGCTCACGCGCGGCTACATCAGCCTGGCCATCGGGCTGGCGTGTCTCGCGAGCAGCATCGTCGGCGCGCAGCTCCTCGGAACGTACACGTCGGGGACCCTCTTCGACATCATCGAGGAAGGCGTCATCATCGGCGGCTGGGTCGCGATGTGGGGCCCCATCCAGATCATGCTGTACGACTGGTGGCCCATCCTGAGCCGCCGGCGTCTGCGCGAGCGCCTCGCCGACGCCGTCATCGAGCTCCACGTCGGTTCCGGACCGCTGCCGGCAGCCGGCGCACCTGGCGCAACCGGCGCCGTTCCGTAACAACGGTTCGACCAGGTCGCCACCGTCGCAACGGGCCTCAGCGCCCTCCCGGCGCGGCTTCGATCCGCCTCCGCACCTTCCCGAGGCTGAACCGTCCCGGCGTGGCGGACTGCTTTCCGCTGCGCACACCACGAGCGTGCGGTCGGCGGTGAGGCTCGTCGATCGCGGGGGCCGCGGTCGCCACCGGTCCCGCGGAACTCCCCGGCAGGCGGGTACAATGCACGGATGAAGGACGCCGAGCTGAGAGATCTCGTTTCGGCCGTTCAATCACTCCTGCGACCGCACCTGGAGCGCTCGGAGCCGCTGCGCCAAGTCGCGCTCCACCTCGGCCGGTGGCTGGTCGCGGAAGCCGGGCGATCGCTGACGCAGGACGAGGCCGGTTCGCCCGACCCGGGCCCGGATCTCGCGGATCTCGAGGATCTCGCGGATCTGGCGGAGCGCGAGGATTTCCCGGAGCGCCCGGAGACGGCCGCGTCGGACCGCGACGGGGAGAGGCCGGAGTCCGACGACCGCGCCCCCGAGCCCGAGATCCACGTCACGGTCCCGCTGAAGGTTGGCGGTGCAAGAGCCCACGTGCCGGTTCGCGTCACGCGGGGGGAGATCGCGGGCGGGACCGTCCCCGCACCGGTCGCAGCGGAGCGGAATCCCGCACCGGTCGCGAGCGCGCGGAGTGACGATGGTGTCGGCGCCGCCGGGGCGCCGGCCGAGGAGCCG
>CAZXBB010000426.1:0-3062 GCA_964638815.1 uncultured Isosphaeraceae bacterium | reverse complement strand
TTCTTCGCGACCGTGCGCCAGCGCCCGTCAGGGTGGCGGATGCAGGCGACGTAGCCGCCGCCGGTCTTGATGATCGCGCAGTCCCGTAGGCGCTGCGCGCGGCGGTGCCGGTGCCCGCCGTAGTGCCGTAGGTCGATCTTGGTCGTCATGATGCGTCCTCCTTCTCGAAGCGGGCGACGCGCGAGTGGACGACTCTCGGCCCCTCGTATCCGCCCCATGCGTTTCGGCCGTAGTCCTCGGCCAGCGGTGACTCGCCGCGCCCGTCTCGGACGCGGAGGTAGGACGAGACGAGTTGTCGAACGTGAAGTCCGAGCGCCTCGACATCGTCCTCGTCCGGATCTTCCCAGCTCATCCGGAGCACGACCTCGAAGGTAGCCTTCACGACGGCACCTCCTCGTCCTCTCGTCCGAGCGCCCGCTCGATCTTGTCGAGCACGGCCCGCACCGCTTCGATCTCCGGCGTTACACCCTCGTCGAGGACGTAGCCGTCGCTCCGGTACTGCTCGTCCGACAGTTGCCAGTACTCGTGCGAGTCGAGCGCCTCGATGATGATGACCAGCTCGTCGCGCGAGAAGTCGATCCAGGCGTGCGCCATCTCGTCGAGAGATGCCACCGGCTCGCCTTCGAGCGACGATACCGGCCCGCCTTCCATCTGTGCTGACAGTCCGGCGATGACCTCCTCCGAGGTCGGCGGTGTGACCCGCGGCGAGAGCCAATGGCCCGGATGCGGCGGATGCCCGCCCGGAGCGATTGACCCTGGCGGATTCTCTTTCCGCCTCTTGCGTTCGGCGTCGGCCAAGTCGGCCATCGCCTCCGCGTCGTAGTCTTCCACGTCGTCCTCCTTTGGTTCGATTGGCACAGGGAGGCGGGGCGACCGAAGCCGCCCCGCAACCTCTACCAACGGCGGCGACGCCCGCCGTAGCGTTTGCGGTCGTTCCCCATGAGTCGGAGAACGCCGCCGATGATCGCCGCGGTCTGGGCCACCCAGTAGGCGATGACCCCCGCGTGCGACCAGCTCACGCGGCGACCAGCTCGCGGATGGTGCTCCGGAGCCGGGCCTTCTCTGCCGAGTGAGTGATGAGCGACCGCTTGACGTAGCTGTTCTCGCTCTTGTACCGCCGGACGTGCTCGAAGTACTCCACGCCCGCCTGGAAGAGGCCGAAGCCCGTCAGCGCGTGCGCCTCCGGGATCGTGCTCCCCATGAAGAGCGCGTTGACGCCCGCCCGTGCGTTGTCGAGGTTCGTCTTGACCCTCTCGGTCGTGTCGATGCCGTGCGAGATCATCGTGCCGTCATTCTGGCGATCACCGATGATCGTCGAGACGAAGAGATCCCGCTGCGCCGGAGTCACCGGCAGCGAGGCCAGCTCTTCCATGACGTCGCGGTACGCCTCGATGCCGGAGCGGACGCCGCGGATCGCTTCGCGTGCGTCGTGGATCCGCTCGTGGACGTTCTTGGTGTGGCGGAACGTGAAGTCGGTGCCGAGCCGAGCGCCTTCCGCTTCGGACGCGGCGACCGTGTTCGCGCACACCTGACGAATCGTGCCGGAGCGGACGCGAAGCGCCGCGCTCCCGTCGTGCGCCCACGACAGGCAACCGAACGGCAGCACGATAGACGTGTCGCCGGTGATCGTGATCGGCTCGTCGAGCTTGAGCGTGATGGCGCAGAGCCGACCGCCGTCGAGGGTGATGCCGGTCTCGAACTGGAAGCCTTGGTCGAAGAGGATCTCGGCCACGTCGTACGCGACGCGGTTCGGGATGCGCTCGAACGACGACTTCGCGATGGTGAGGAGGTCGAGGTTGTCCGACCGGACGTGCGCCTTCCAGCCGCCGACCTTCTTGCTTCGAGCGTGCTCGATCTGCGCGCTCGTGCTCATGAAGACCTCGTGCTCGACGACATCCCAGTCGTGACCGGCGAGGCGCATCGCCTCTTCGCGGCCGGGGTAGTCAGCGAGCACGACCCCGAGGCCGTGCCAAGCGGGCTGACGGACGAAGAACCCCTGCTCGAACATTGCGGGCATGACGCCCTCCTTTCTTGGTGCCGCGGGATTGCGTACACCGGATGTCTCGCCCCGTTGCCGGGGCGGACACCGCTACACGCCCTCCTTGGTGGTCGGCCATCCGGCACTGATTCTCTGCCAGTGATGGCGGGCGACCGCTTGGTGCTTCGGACACGGCCCCGAGCGCCCGACATTCCACAGACACGATGCCTGCGAGCAGTAGCGATCGGGGTGTCGTTCCTTGTTTCGCCGCACGCTCGCGGCTACCTGTGCGTGACTGGGCATCTCAGCTCATCACTCCGTTCCCCCCGCACGCGGGGCAGTCGTTGTACTCGCCGCCGCCCGTGCCGCGGCAAGTCGGGCATGGTGCCCACTCCGGGTAGAACCCTTCGCCGCCAGGGTTGGCGGTCTCGCGCCGACTGTCGAGCACGTCGTCGCGCAGCGCGTCGGCCATCTCGGCCCTCGTCTCGTCGGTCATGACCAGATCCTCCTCGCGGCTTCGGCCGACAGGTAGACGGCGGGATGGTGGAAGGCGTCGAGCGCGTGCTCCGGCTCGACCGTGGCCGAGTACATCTCGTCGTCGCGCTTCGCTCGCACGGCCACGATCTGCATCGTCGGCAGGTACGACAGGGTCACGGTGATACCCGCATCGGTGCGGGTCATGAGATCGGTGACGTGGACGGTCATCGTGCGTCCTCCTTGTAGGTTGTTGACCAGACGCGGCCCGGAGGCCGCGTTTCGCCGCGTCTCAGCGGCTCGTCAGTGGTCTTAGCCGGATGCCGAGGTTGTGTCCGGCGTAGTCCTCGATCGCGGCGAGGAACTTCTCCTTGCGGCTGGGCCGATCGTCGTGATGGCCGTCGTCCTTCGAGGCGAAGTTGTCGTGGATCCGCTGGACGTGGCGAAGAGTCTCGATGCCGACGTGCTCGAAGTACGCGGCCAGCCCGTCGTCGTCGTCGAGCAGCTCCGGGATGCCGCAGCCCTCGAACCGCTCCCGGTACAGCTCGTCCGGGATGAGACAGCCGACCGCGCAGCGCGTGGTCGAGGAGTAGTCGTTCCCGCCCCGGTA
>CAZXBB010000425.1:0-3034 GCA_964638815.1 uncultured Isosphaeraceae bacterium | reverse complement strand
CGCCGCGCCGCATACGCCGTGATCATCTCGCCGTCGACGTACTCCATCGCGAAGAACGGCTGCTGCCCCGGCAGCGCCTCGTCCGTGAGGGTCCCCGCCTCGTAGATCCGGGCGATCCCCGGGTGGTCGAGCCGGGCGAGGGGAGTTCCGGGAGTTCCAGGCCACGCACGCGCACGCCGGTGAGGCCCACCCGAAGCGCTGTCTCACGCTGCACTTAGCAGCGCCGAGGCTGGGCGGCAGACATGTGCGTGGCCAGGTTCCGGGTTAGGTCTCGCACGATCCGCATCGCATCAGCGACGCTCCGCCGCGAAAGGTCGTGGGGGAGCCGACAGGTTCCGGGTTCCTGCGCCCATCGCGGACCCTCGTCGCGCCTGCTCGCCGACGGAGCGTGATGCCTCCGCTACGCGCCTCCGCTCACGCGCACGGCCCCCACGCGCTCAGCACCACGAGCATGTCGCCGAAGTCGACGACGCCGCTGCCGTCGAGATCCTCCGGCCCGCCCGCGTTCTCCCACGCCGTGAGGACCGCGAGGACGTCGCCGAAGTCGACGGCGCCCGAGCCGTCGAGGTCGGCGGGGCAGGCGCAGGGCGAGACGTCGACGAGGAGCAGACCACCGGAGTTGGCCGCAACGCAGGCGGTACCGTCGACGGCAACGACATCGAAGGCCAGACCGCGCACGTCGACAGCACCGAGCGGCGACGGCGACGTTGGATCAGCGATATCGAATATCAGGAGACCCGCGGGGCTGCCCGCGAGGTAGGCGACCTCGTGATCGATGGCGATGCCGAATGCGAGCCTGGGCAGGTCGTGCGCGCCGAGGAGTTCGGGGGACGTAGCGTTGGCAACGTCGACGAGTTGGAGCACCGTCGGGCCGCCGCCGCCGCTCAGCGCGACCAGGCAGGCGACGGTGCCGGAGACGGCGACCTCGAGACCGAGGATCGGCGCCGAGGTCGTGCCCAGGAGCAAGGGGATGGCCGGATCCGAGACGTCGACGATCTCCAACCCGAAGAGTGCGGCCAGGTACAGCCGCTCACCCTGCACGGTGACCCCGCCGCCGTAGTGGTTAGCTTCTCCGAAGGTGGTGAGCAGCACCGGCGCCACTGGATCGGAGACGTCGATGATCAGGAGCCCGCTCGCGTCGGTCGGAAGGTACGCGACGCCGCGGGCCACGGCCACGCCGCGAATACTGGCGCCGTTCGGCTCGTAGATTCCGAGGTCGACCGGCCGCGTGGGGTCCGAGACGTCGACGATCCGAAGCCCCGCCTCCGAGTCGATGACGTACGCGATGCCGGCGCTGACGGCGACGTCCCGTGCGTTCCCCGGCGTGTCGTCCCAACCGAGCAGCGTCGGCGACGTCGGATCCGAGATGTCGATGATCTTGAGGCCGTACAACTGGTCGGCCACGAAGGCAGTCGTCCCTTCGACGGCGACCGCGAGGGCCTCCTGCGGCAAGGGCTCGTCGAGCGAAGCGGCGAGCACGACGGGCGCTGACGGCATGCCGACGTCGATCGTCAGCATTGCCGCGTCGTCCGGCAGATAGACCAGCCCGTTGACCACCGCGAGCCGACCCTCGGCACTGCCCGGTGTGTCGACCGCCCCGACCGCCACCGGCGCGGAGGGGACCGACACGTCGATGATCCGGAGGCCGGACGCCTGTGCGCATACGTAGGCGAGCTCGCCCGATACGACGACGTCGCTCGGTCGGCCCGGCGTCGCAAGCGAAGCGACGAGCGCCGGGGCGGCGGGAACGGAAACGTCGATGACGAGCAGGCCGGCCGTGCTGTCGACCACATAGGCGAGCGGTCCGGCTACGAAGACGCCGAGGGCCGCCTCCGGCGTCTCGAGCGAGCCCAGGAGCGAAGGCGATGCGGGCGTGGCGACATCGATCACCTGGAGGCCCGAAGTGCCGTCCGCCACGTAGGCGACGTCCGCGGACACGGCGACGTCGACGGCGTATCCCGGCGTATCGAACGAGCCTGCGTACACCGGCGCCGATGGATCGGTCATGTCGACGATCTGAATTCCCGAGATCCGATCGGCGACGTACGCGAAGTCGCCGACGACCGCGACGCGCCGCGCCTCGTCCGGCGTGTCGAGCGACCCGATGAGGACCGGATGCGCCCGATCGGATACGTCGACCACGCTCAGGCCCCGCGTCGAATCGGTGACGTACGCAATCTCCGCGACGACTTGGACGTCGTTCGCGAAACCCGCCGTGCGCACCTCCCCGATCACCATCGGCCTTGCGGGATCGCTCGTGTCGACCACGAGGAGACCGCGTCCTCCGCCGGCGACGAACGCGATGTCGCCGTCGCCCGTGGAGAAGACGGCTTCCACGGACACACCGACCGATTGGCCAAGGACGTCCGGCGTGCAGGTATCGGCGT
The DNA here is from genome assembly GCA_964638815.1 of uncultured Isosphaeraceae bacterium. GTDB lineage: Bacteria > Planctomycetota > Phycisphaerae > Phycisphaerales > SM1A02 > CAZXBB01. The sequence continues at coordinate 647 of CAZXBB010000425.1, read as the reverse complement.
CGGAGGCGGTCGCGACGTGGAACAGCACCACCAGGGCGCCGACGAACGTGCATCGACTCGTGGAACGCGCTGTAGGGGGCGTCCGGTGCGACTCGTTTCGAGGCCTGTACTCGACCATTGAAGGACTCCTGAAGCGTGCTCCTCGTCTGTTGATGCACTCGCGGATCGCACGCTGCCGCGGTGCGCATCGTGCCCGCTGGAGCGGGCAGAGCGCCCGCGCCAGCAACAGCCGTCTCCGGGAACCGAAAGCCAGGAACCAGGACAGGCACGATTGGATTCGAATCTGCATCGGACACCTCCATGATGGCCCCCCCTCGTAACGCGAGAACGCCACGCGACGACGGCAAGGAAAGTGCGTCACCACCCCGCCGTCAGGATGAGCAGGTCGCTCACGCCGACGAGGCCGTCGTCATCGAAGTCGGCGGAGTTGCCGCACCACCCCACGTCCCGAGCAGCGCCAGCAGGTCGCCCACGTCGAACGATGCCGTCGCCGGTCCCGTTGCCCGGAAGGCGCGGAACACTGCGCGGGTGGTGACCGCCGACGCCGACTGAAAGGGCGGATCGCTCAGGACGATCCCGTTCTTCTGCTCGGGCCGGCGCGCGGTGGCGCGGTAGTCGGCGCGCAGGTGCAGATAGCCGTCGATCGC
>CAZXBB010000424.1:0-4323 GCA_964638815.1 uncultured Isosphaeraceae bacterium | reverse complement strand
CCTCCTGGCGCAAGTGGATGCGCTGACCGACGGCGACGACTTCTACGTCGGCAGCAGCGCCGGCGAGACCCTCGAAAGCCTCGGCGGCCTGGACGTCGTGCACGCCGGCGGCGGCGACGACACGGTGCTCGGCGGCGGCGGCTCCGACACGCTGCATGGCGAAGCGGGCGCCGATGCCCTGTACGGCGAAGCGGGCTACGACCTCCTCTACGGCGGAGAGGGAGACGACACGCTCGACGGCGGCGAGGACGACGACGCGCTCTATGGCGACGCTGGCAACGACGTCCTGCGCGGCGGCGAGGGCTACGACGAGCTCTCCGGCGGCGCGGGCGACGATGTCCTCGAAGGCGGCGCGGGCGACGACCTGCTGCAGGGCGGTCCGGGATCGGACATCTATCTCTTCGCCCCCGGCTTCGGCTCCGACACGCTCGTCGACAGGGCGTCCGCGGGACTGGACGTGGACTTCGCGCGGCTCTCCGGCGTCGATCCGGAAGACGTGTCGTTCACCTGGGATGCCTCCGGTTTCCTCCTCGAGATCGCGGGCAGCACGGACACCCTGCTGCTGCGCGATGAGACGATCTCGCACCTCCTTGGCGTGGACGCCATCGAGTTCGACAGCGGCGTCGTCTGGGGCACGTCGCAGGTCTACTTGCGTACGACGCGCATCGGCACGGAGGGCAACGACGTGCTGGGCGGCGAATTCCGCGCAATCCTAGGCCTCGCCGGCAACGACACGCTGAGCGGAGGCTTGAGCGACAACCTGCTCATCGGCGGCCCGGGCGGCGACACATACCGCTTTGGACAGAACCACGGGCACGACATCATCCGGGAGGACGACGAGGGCTCCGCCGGCGCGGACACCGTGATCCTCCTCGCCGATCGGGAGGATGCGTACATCTACCGCAGCGGACGGGACATCGTCATCTCGCTCGATGACGGCGCGGACACGCTGACGCTGCAATCCTGGTACGACGGCGAGGCGCACCAAGTCGAGATCCTGCGCTTTGGCGACGGCACGTCCTGGAACGCCCAGACCCTGGGCGCGCATGCGGATGCCAACCCGCCTCCCGCAGGCGCGCTGGCCGAGCCGCACGAGCAGCCCGCACCGCTGACGTTGGACGAGCCCGAGCCCGCCGTGCAGCCCTTGCAGGCGACTGCCCTGGCGGTCGCCGTACCGGGTTTCACCATCGGCGCGAACTTCGTCCGCGGCACAGGCGGCGACGACCTGATGGAAGCGCTCGCGGGCGACGACACCGCCTATGGCGGTTCCGGGCACGACGAGCTCCTCGGCGGCGAGGGCGACGACTATCTCGGCGGCGAATCCGGCGACGACCTGCTCGACGGCGGGCCGGGCCGCGACATCCTCGAGGGCGGAGAAGGCAACGACCGCTACGTCCTTGCCGCGGGATACGGTGAAGACTGGGTCGTAGACACGGGCGGGCTCGACGAAGTCCTCGTCGATGCCTCCATCGCCGCTGCGTCTGCCGTCTTCACCCGCGATCTCGCCAATCTCACCCTCACCGCGGGCGCCGACCGGCTGGTCCTCGTCGACTGGTTCCATCGGGCGCAAACGCGCGTCGAGTCGATCCGCTTCGCCGACGGGTCCGTGCTGGACGAGGCCGCCGTGCGACTCGCGCTCGCGGTGCCGGCGGCTACCGCGTCGCACGACACGATCTTCGGCTCGGATCGCGGCGAGACGCTCCTCGGTCTCGCGGGCGAGGACACGCTCTACGGTGAAGGGGGCGACGACGTGCTGGACGGCGGCGCGGGCAGCGACTACCTCATCGGCGGCGCGGGCGACGACACCTACCACGTCGACCAGCGGCTCGACCGGGTGACGGAGCGCGCGGGCGAAGGCGAGGACACCGTCATCGCGACCGTGAGCTATGCGCTCGGCACCGGCGTGGAGCACCTGGTGCTTGCCGGCGCGGCGGCGATCGACGGCACGGGCAACGCCGGGGGCAACGCGATCACGGGCAACAACGCAGCGAACGTATTGCGCGGTGGCGATGGCGACGATCTCTTGCGCGGCGGCGCGGGCAACGACACGTACCTCTACGAGCGCGGCGACGGCAACGACACGATCGAGGATCTCGACGCGACGCCCGGCAATCTCGACGAGTTGCGCTTCGGCGCCGGCATCGCGGACGCGGACGTACGCGTCGCACGCATCGAGGACGACCTGCGGCTGCGCCTGCGCGGCGGCGGCGAGGTGCTGCTCGCCGGTTGGTACGACGCCGCTTCGAGGGTGGAGCTCGTGCGCTTCGCCGACGGCACGAGCTGGGATGCCGCAATGCTGGAGCACCTCGCCACCCTGCCGTCGAACGAGCCGCCCGAGCTCGCACAGCCGTTCGCCGACGTGTCGGTGCTCGAGGATGCCGTCTTCGAGCGCGTGCTGCAGCCCGGCACCTTCGTGGACGCCGATGCGGCGAACACGCTCGTCTATGAAGCGACCCAAACCGACGGCGCCCCGCTGCCAACCTGGCTCCAGTTCGACGAGGCCGGCGGAGCGTTACCGGTGTTCTCGGGCACGCCCGCGAACGAAGACGTCGGCGAGTACACGATCCGCGTGACGGCCACGGACCCCGCGGGCGAGTCGGCGTCCGACGAATTCGTGCTGACGGTGGTCAACGTAAACGATGCCCCCGCGCTGCAGGCCCCGCTCGCCGACCAGGCCGTCGCTGCGGGCACCGCGTTCGCCCTGGCGCTCGACGAGGCGATGTTCGCGGACGTCGACGAGGGCGACGCGCTCGCCTACGGCGCGTCGCGCGCCGATGGCGCGGCGCTGCCCGCTTGGCTTGCGTTCGACGCGGCCACGAGGACGTTCTCCGGCACGCCGGCGGCGACGGATGCGGGCGCCTTGGACGTGCGCGTGACCGCGACCGACCTGGCCGGGGCGCAGGCGAGCGACGAATTCCGCATCACCGTGACCGACGGCGCGCCGGGCGACGGGCACATCGTCGGCACGGATCGCGCCGACGTCCTGATCGGCACGCCGGACGACGATGTGATCGACGGTCGTCGCGGCCACGACCTGCTGCTCGGCCTCACGGGCGACGATGCGTACCTCTATCGCCGTGGCGACGGCCACGACTGGATCCTGGAAGCGGGCGGCATGGACACGCTACGCTTCGGCGAGGGCATCGCCGAGGGCGACGTGGCGGTGCTACGCCGCCACGGCGACCTCGTGCTCAAGGTGAAGGGCGACGGCGGCAGCGTCACGGTGAAGAACTGGTTCCTCGCGGCGGGCAAGCGCGTCGAGCGCGTGGAGTTCGCCGACGGCGCCGCGTGGGACGAAGGCGAGCTGCGCGAGCGCGCGCGCCACTGGCACGACGATGGCGGGTTCGACGGCCATGGGAGCTCGCATGGATACGGCCGCCATCACGGGCACGACCACGACTGGCCTCGCTGGGCGGGCTCACATGGGCGCAGCAATGGGCGGGACGAGGATCGTCGCGGAGTCCACGACGCGCGCGACGCGATCGAGGCGCGCTTGCAGCGCGCGCTGCACTATGACTTCAGCGCCCTGGCCGAGCAGGTGCGCTGCGACGGCAAGGGCGGCGCCTCGGGCGTGGCCGAGTACGCGCGCCGCTGGGACGCCATCCGGCAGGCGGTCGGGCTGCTTGCCCTCGCCGAAGAAGACGCCGCGCGCGGCTGGGACCGCGGCCGCGACGACGAGCACGTCGCTCTCTCGAACGCCGCGCACGGCTGGGGCCATGCCGGTTCCACCGGCCGGCGCGCGGGCTTCGCGGGCCTGCGCGCCTTCGCCGGGCTCGGCGAAGGCTTCAGGAGCCTCGGCTGAGCGCCGATCCACGCGAGTTCCGTCCGTCGATCCTGCGCCTGCAGGAGGCGCCGCCGAGCCCGCTCGGGCGCGCGGTCCTGTGGGTGCTGCTCGGCTTTCTCGGCGCGCTGCTCGCGTGGTCGGCGATCGGGCGCCTGGACATCGTCGCCGTGGCCGACGGGCGGCTGGTGCCCGAGACTTACCTCAAGATCGTGCAGCCGGCCGACGCCGGCGTGGTGAAGGAGATCCTGGTGCGCGAGGGCGAGCCGGTGCGCGCGGGGCAGGTGCTGATGCGCATGGACGCCGCGCTCTCGGATTCCGACCTCGCCACGCTCGGCGCCGAGGTGCGCGGCCGGCGCCTGGCGCTGCGGCGCATCGACGCGCAGCTCGCGGGCGCGCCGCTGGCGCGACGCGCGAACGATCCGCCCGAGCTCTTCGCGCGCGTCGAGGCGCAGTACGCGGCGAACCGCCGCGCCTACGAGAACGCGCTCGCGCAGGAGCAGGCGACGCTCGCCAAGGCGCGCCACGAGCTGCGCGGGGCC
>CAZXBB010000423.1:0-2021 GCA_964638815.1 uncultured Isosphaeraceae bacterium | reverse complement strand
GGCCGGACGGGCGCGGGCGGATCGGTGTGGATCACAACCGGAACGATCGCAGGGAGCGGGACGATCGAGGCGCGCGGAGGAGACGCGAACTCGAGCGAGGGAGGTGGTGGCGGTGGCGCGATCGCGATCGAGTACGCGATCAACGCCCCGGGGAGCAGCGTGCTGAGCAATCTGGTAGCGCGCGGTGGGTCCTCGACCAATGGAACCCGGCACGGTGGAGCCGGCACTGTGTTTGTCAGGGGACCAGGCGCGGTGCACGGGACGCTGACGGTGGACAACGCGAACCGGACGGGTCAGGCGACGGACTTGCCGTCGTTAGGCAGCGGCACTGCCCTGGCAGACAGCGGAGGCGCGGCGCTGGTCACGGACCGCACCACGGACATCCCGGCGTACTTCGTGGGGCACTGGGTCGAGATTCGCGATGCGGGTGGCGCATTGAAGGGAACCTACCGGATCGCGTCGATCGATCCGACGAACAAGAAGCGTGTGACGTTGAGCGGCAGCGCGGGCGAGACGGTCGAGGTTGTCGCGGGCGACCAGTGGCAGGGCGTGTATCAGTTCGACGAAGTGAACGTCCAGGCCGGTGCGGTTCTCAGCTTGGTCGACCCGGTCAGGACCACCGCGTCGTCGAAATTCGTCGCCGCGGCGTCGCAGAAGACCACTGTCCAGGTCGACGACGGGCGGCGCTTCTTCCTCAGCGACAACCACGACGCGCCGGTCATCGATCCGCGGAAGGTCACCATCGCGGCCGGTGCAGCCGGCGGAGCGTGGGAGATCCGCATCGAGGCGTCCGCGATCCAGGACCGCGACGGCATCAGCGCCGTCTCGATCACCGACGGCCGCGCGTTCGTCGACGCCGCGCCTGACGCATCGGGTGCGTATGTCGCGATCTGGCCGGGCGAACCCGGCGACCGGCCGTCGGTCCGCGTGATCGACGACCACCCCTGGTTCCGCAGGGGCAGCGAGCTCCGGCTCCCGCCCTTGCCCGGCGACGACGACGCCAAGCCGGCGTTCGAGATCCCGCCCGGCGCGGTCGTGAACGGCCTCGCCGCCACGGGCGACCTCGTCGCCGTCGCGAGCAGCGCCCTTCACGTGTTCGAAAGCACCGGCGAGCCGCTCAGCACCATGCAATGGCGTTCCACCGCGACTCCGCGGCACGTCGCGATCCTCGGCGCGCTCGTTCTCACCGCAGACGGCGACACCGTCATCGCGGCGAGCGCTCATCGCGGCTCCTGGACCGCTTCGACCTCCGTGGGCGGCACCGTCCGTTTCCTCGAATCCGACGGTGACGCCGCCGCGGCAGTGTGGACCGACGCGCACGGCGACGAACATCTCTCGGCGGTCCGATGGATCGACGGCGCGCTCACGATCGAGTACGTTGCTGCGTTCCCGGCCGAAGCGGCTGCACTTGCCTTGTCAGTCGTCGATGGCGAATTCCACGTCCTCCTTGTCTCTGAAGGCGCGCGTTCTCTCGCGACCTGGGGCGACGGCGGGGCCTCGCACAACGTCTCCGCGCCCGCCGACGCAGACGGCATCCGCGCCGACGGCCGGTTTTTCGTCGCGTGGAGCCCCCGGTCGGTGAGCGTCCTCGCGCGCGGCAGCCACGAGTGGACCTCGCTGCCCGGGCTCGATCCCGACCTCGCGATCCTCGACGTCGCTGCCGGAAACGGTCACGTGGCCGTCCTCACCGGCGGCGACGTGCGCGTCTTCGAGCTGACCGGCGTACCGGTGGAGCGATCGAGGATCGGCGGGCAGGCAGCGCGCAACCTCGCGATCGGAGTAGGGCTCATGACGTGGTCCCGCGGATTCGCGGTCTCGCCATCGCGCGTCGACTTCGCCGCGACGGCAGCGACGTTCATGCCTGTCATGAACGCTGCAGGTGAGCCCGCGGCCACCACGAGCGGCACGGGGGTCTCGTCATGGCGCTGATGTCGAGAGTAGCGTTGTCGGCCTCGGATCGTGGCCGTGTCACTTCCTCGACGTGTGGGTGTGCGTCAGTCGGATTCCGGATCCACGGGGCC
>CAZXBB010000422.1:0-7867 GCA_964638815.1 uncultured Isosphaeraceae bacterium | reverse complement strand
TGTGCAGGTCGCGCGAAGCCGGATCCGGGCCGGCGACCGCACCGGCGAAGAGGGAGGGGGCGGCGGCCAGTGTCGTGGCCACGGCTGCAAGGAGGGCGTTGCTCTGGGGTGCCATCGTATCTCCTCGATTCGGGGTGTCTTTACGGGCGACGGCCCGCGTGGGGATTCCCCGAGGGTAGCGGACGCGGGGAGGATGTGGGATCCGTTTTCAGGCAGATCGGCGGACAACGGGGGTGTCAGGGCACGGCTGCGGGCGCCCCCGCGGTCTCCGCCGTGCTCCGGCGCAGTTTGCTGACGCGTCCGGCGGCGTTCCAGTCCATCACGTAGAGGTTCCCCGCGGCGTCGAAGCAGCACCCGTGCGGCGCCGTGAAGATGCCTTCGACCCAGTCGGCGGGCGGCACGCCGTTGTTCGCCCACTGCGACGGGTCGCGGTTGTCGCCGAGGTGGGCGAGCAGGCGGAACGCCTCGTCGAGCAGGATCACGCGACCCTCGAGCTCCGCAACCGCGACCGTTCCGTCGTGAAACGACACGCCGCACGGCCGGCCGAGACCACGGGCGACGACGTCGATGAACGTGCCGTCGAGGTCGAACCGCTGGAGTCGCCGGTTCTCCCGGTCACACACGAGGAGCACGGGCTTCTCGCCGCGCGGATCGATGGCGAGACCGTGGCATGTGCGGAACTGCCCCGGCTCCGACCCAGGTCCGCCGAAGCTGCGCACATAGACGCGATCCTTCGTGAACTGGTGCACCCAGTTGCGGCCGTAGCCGTCGGCGACGTAGATGTCGCCGTCCGGGGCGACCGCGACCGCGGTGGGGTTGTACGCGGCGGGATCGTCATCGTACTTGCCCGACGCCATCGGCACGCCGAGCGTCCAGACCGTCTCACCGTCGAGACGCAGCTTGACGACCTGCTTCCCGTGGAGGTGCGCCGCGTAGATGTACTCGACGCCGTCCTCGACCCGCAGCACCATGCCGTGGATGCCGGGGTAGTCCGCCGCGATCGCGCGCACGAACCGCCCCTCCGGCGTGTACACCATGATCGCGCGCTCGGTGTCGGTGTTGAAGTACACGAGCCCGGCGCGATCGATGACGATGGCCCCGTGGGTGTTCCCGAGCGGCGACTCGTCCGGCAGCCGGCACCAGCCGGGCACCGATTCGTAGGTGTGCGCGCCGCTTCCCGCGATCACGACGCGGGTCGATGCGGCGGCCGGAGTCGCGGGGTGCGCCTCGGGGCCGTGCCCGGGCGCCGGCGCGGCGGTGATCAGTGCGGCGAGCAGGACGACAAGACGCTGGTGTGGCATGGCGAACGGGATCTTATCGCGAAAGAAGGCCCGCCGTCGCGCGGCGGGCCTTCGGCACCTTCGTCTTTCCCGATCAGGCGGTCGGCATCGAAGAGGCTGGAGTCGGGTTGATCGGGCGGACTGGGGAACCGGGAACGGGGAATCGGGAACGGGGAATCGGGAACCTCGGAACGGTCAATTGAACAACGGGAAACGGGAAACGGGAAACGTCAGACACTTGCGCCCTGATTTGAGCAAACGGCATTCGGTCCTCGCGGCGCTACTTGGTCGCCAGGCGGAATACGCCGTCCCACGCGGGGCCGCCGGCCTCGCACGCCTCGCGTAGACGCGCGACGTAGCGAAGGGCGAGGGCGTCCTCGGGCCACGCCTCGAAGGCCGCCAGCGCGGCGCGCATTTCGCCCGCCTGGGCCAGTGCGACGGCCGCCTGGAACGCGTCGCGCGGCGCCCGCGCCGGATCGTCGCCGGTGAGCAGCTCGTAGACGCGAACCGGCCGCTCGATGCCGACGACACGGATGACCCCGATCTCCCGCGTGTCGAGCGCAGCGTCCCCACCGCCCATGGCGAGCCGGCTCAACGTGAATTCGGAGAGCATCGTGTGCGTGCCGAAGTGCTTGTTCGCCTCCTCGAGACGCGACGCGAGGTTGGCGGCGTTGCCGATGACGGTGTAGTCGAAGCGGTGCTCCGATCCGAAGTTGCCGACGCCGACCACGCCGGTGTGGACGCCGATCCGCATCACGAGCTCGACGCCGGTACGGCGGCGGTACGCCTCGCGCTGCTCGGCCAGCCGCGTCTGACAGCGCGCCGCGGCGCGGCACGCCCGCAGGGCGTGGTCGGGCTGATCGCTCGGTGCGTTCCAGAACGCCAGGATCGCGTCGCCCTGGTACTTGTCGATGGTGCCGTTCTCCCCGAGGATGACGTCGCTCATGTCCGTGAGGTAGTCGTTGAGCAGCTCGCCGAGCGCCTCGGCTTCGAGCGATTCGGCGATCCCGGAGAACCCTTCGAGATCCGAGAACAGGATCGTCAGCTCGCGGCGCTCGCCCCCGAGCCGGAGCTTCGAGGGATCCTCGAGGATCCGGTCGATGACCGGAGCGCTCAGGTACTGCTGGAACGCCCGGCGCAGGAACATGCGCCGGCGCCCCTCCGTCGCGTAGTTCAGCAGCACCGCCGCGAGCATCGAGATCAGCAGCGCGAGTTGCGGCACGGCGATCGGCCACCAGAGCCCCGGACCGTACGACGCGAAACCGACGACCCACGGCAGCGCGAGAATGACGAATGACAGGCCGGTCTGGAGCCCCGTCCGGCACAGCAGGACCGTCAGCGCGCCGAGGACGGCCAGCACGACGACAGACGCTCCGGCGGCGCCGGCCGGAGCGTCGCGCAGGAATCGCTCGTTGAGAAAGTTGTCGAGGAAGTTCGCATGGATGTCGATGCCGAGCTGCCTTCCGATCGGCGTGCTCCACGTGTCGTGCGCGCCCACGGCGCTCAGACCCACGAAGACGTAAGCGTCCTCGAAGACGGCCGGATCGATCCCCGGGGTGGCGCCGGCCTCTCGCGCGAGCTGCGCGTCGATCACGGCCGCGGCCGAGTAGGTCGGGTACGAGCGATCATGATGGCTCGGCAGCGGCTGGCGATACCGGATGATCGTCCTGCCGTCGCCGTCCACGGGAATCGATCGATCGCCCACGATCAGCCACCGGTCGCGCAGCGACATCGGCGCCGGGGTCCACGCGTCGGGCGCCGCGACGTCCGGCGGCGGCGCGAGCGCGGCGGCCAGGCCGAGCATGGGGAGCGGGCGCCCGTCGACGAGCGAGAGCGGCGCGCCGCGGCGGAAGCGACCGTCGGCGTCGGGGCTGGCGACGATGTGCCCGTGGAGACGCGTCCGGCGCGCGATCTCCGGGACGGCGAAGCCCGCCGTGGGATACGTCATCGTGTCGGACCCGGCCTCCGCGAGCCACGCGTCCAGTCCGTCCACGGTCCAGGGGCTCGCGGGCACTTCGGGCGGCCACGCATGATGGCGGTGGCTCTCGCCCAGGTGCAGCGCCCCCACGTACCCCGGCGTCCGCGCGATGCTTTCCCCGAACAGCTCGTCCTGGTCGCGATACGACGCGTCCACGAAGAGCATGTCGATCGCGATGGCGCGCGCGCCGGCGTCGCGGCAGAAGTCCACGATCTCGGCGTACGCGGACCTTGGCCACGGCCAACCGACGCCGCTCGTCTGGTGCACGGTCTGGATGCTGCGCTCATCGATCAGCACGAGACGGATCTTCGGATCGTCCGCGGTGGCCTGCGCGAGCGCCCTGGCGCGCAGGTTCCACGTCAGGTGCTCGAGCTCCACCATCACGCCGGCGCCCGACACGCCGAGCCCGATCGCCGCCGCGCCAGCCCCGATCACGAGCGCCTGGACGAATTTCTCCGGTACGCGCATGAGTCGTCAGTATCAGCGTCAGCGTCCGCGGACCGCCGCCATCGCCGCGTGGAAACGGCCGTCGCGCACGTCCGACCCCGCGGCGCGTTGAACTCCCGGGCCGAGCCGCGACAGGCGATCACCCGGCGCGGGATGCGTGCGGAACCACCCCGCCCCGCCGGACGACGAGCGGCGCAGCTCGTCGAGCACGTCGCGCAGACCGTTCGGGTCGTATCCGGCGTCGCGCATGAGGGTCACCGCGCGGCGGTCCGAGTCGAACTCGAGCCCGCGCTCGTAGCCCGCGTCGAGGAGGTTCACGATATAGTCGTCGACGAACGTCGACAGCGTCTGTGAGAGCTGCGCAACCTCCGCGTCGCCGAAGTGCTCGACCGCCTCCCCGGCGACCGTCATCATAAAGTCCCGACCGCGCTGCCCTTCGACGAGCTCGATGCCGTGCCGCTCCTGAACGTGCGCGATCTCGTGCGCCAGCACCGCGGCCACCGCGTGCTCACTGCCGCACCGTGCGAGCATGCCGCGCGTGACCATGACGAATCCGCCGGGAGCCGAGATGGCGTTGACCTCGTCCGTGTCGAGGATGATGAAGCGGTAGCCGCCCCACGTCGAGGGTTGCGACGAGCTCAACGCGATCGACTGGCCGAGCAGGTTGACGTAACGCGTCGCGGCGTCGTCGCGGTAGACGCCATAGCGGGCGATGACGTTCGCGGCAACGGCGCGACCGAGGTAGTGCTCCTCGCGGGGTCCGAGCGGCGCGAGACGCGTGGCCTTGTCGGCGACGCGCACGGCGGAGTCGGCCCGCGCGAGGTTCTCGTCGACGACCTCGCGCTGACCGAACACATCTCCGACCTGCCTCATCGCGTCGCCGAATGCCGGCGCGAGTCCCCCGCCGCCGCCGGAGCCTTCGGCGCACCCTCCGGCCGCGGCGAGCAGGATGCCGAGGCACGCGCTTGCGACGGTTGCCATGCTCTTCATCCGTCGGCTCCGATCCCGGCGGTCTGCGCGACGAAGTCGCTCACCTCCGAAAGCGAGGGATTGAACGAGGGCTCGCCCTCGAGACCGTCCAATACGGCGAACGCGGTCGCGAGGCCCGGGTGCGACCGGCGGTACTCCGACTCCACGATCTCGTCGAATCCGCGACCGCCGAGCGCGATCTCGGACGCCGAGGCGCCGATCGGCGTGCCGGGCATCGCGCGAAGGTCGACATTGCCCCGGAGGAGCGCGCTGTGGTGCATGTACCCGCTCACGCGTCCGGCCCCCGACGGATGGCCCGAGGCCGCCGGCGTCCCGCCCGGGCCTGTGAAGTGCGGAGACACGTGGTACCAGGCGAACTCCGGCCTCGCGTCCACCGGCAACCGGGTCGGCTTGTCCTTCGCCGACGCGACGACGCGCGCGGCCTGCTTCGGGTCGATGACCTCGACGAGATCACCCTCCCGCAGCACGAGCAGCACGCCGCCGCCGATCAGACGCTGCCGGCGCAGGAGCGGCGCCTCGCGGATCTGCACGGTCATCACCGCGGCCGGCATCCGCGCTTCTGCGGACGCCGGCGCCGCCGCTTCCTGGGGGGCGGCGCTCGTCGCCGCGGGCCACGCGATCAGCGCAATCAGCGCGATCGCGCCCGCGAGGGCGAGGTCCGGAAAGGCCGCTGTCCGTTTCATGGTGCCGCACCTCCGCTGCCGGAACGGGGCGGACTATACCACGACTCCGCCGTTCCATGGCGACACGCACGCGCCGCCGCACGATTACGGCGAGCACGGACCCCAGTTGCCCAGCACGCGCAGCAGGTCGCCGAAGTCCACCGCGCCGCTGCCGTCGAGGTCTTCCTCGGCGCAGACGCCGCCCCAGGCCGACAGGATCGCCAGAATGTCACCGAAGTCCACGGCGCCGCTGTCGTCGAGGTCCTCGGGGCACGGATCCGCGGCGCACCCGACGTACCGCGCGATACGGTTCGCGGCGAGTCCCGCGATCGACGTGTACTGGCCGCCGACGTAGAGCGCCGACCCGCCGCCGTCGTCGAACACCCGGGCGTGGTACGCCGATCCGTCGGCGCCGCCGTCCACCGCGGCCCACGCCGCGCCGGTCCACTTCGCGACGCGCAGCACCTCCGTCACGCCCGACATGGTGAACGTGCCGAACGCGTAGAGGGCCGCGCCCGCGCCGTCGTCGAACACCTCGAGCCCCCAGACGATGCCGTCCGCGAACCCGTCGCCGACCGCGCTCCATGCGCCGCCGTCCCAGCGGGCGATGCGGCTCACCGCAACGCCCCCCGCCGCGTTGAACGTCTGCCCGGCGACGTACAGCGCCTCGCCGTCGCCGTCGTCGAAGGCGACCATCGACATCACGGATGCCGAGATGCCCGTGCCGGTGATCCCCGATCCCAGGGCGGACCAGGTCGAGCCGTCGAACCGCGCGATACGGTTCGCGGGGACGCCGTCGATCGCCGTGAACCGGCCGCCGACGTAGAGCGCCTCCCCGTCTCCGTCGTCCCAGGCGTACGCGGTGAAGATGATCGGCGCCCCGCCGCCGGTGATCGGCGACCCGAGCGCCGAGAAGGCCGTGCCGTCCCACTTCGCGATGAAGCTCGCATCCGGGACGCCGCCCGCCGTCTCGAAATTGCCGACGACGTACAGCATCTCGCCGTTTCCGTCGTCCCAGGTGACGAGGTCCCAGAGCTGATTCGAGAACAGCTCGAGCTGCGCGCCGAGCGAGTGCCACGCGCTCCCGTCCCAGCGCGCGAGCTTCGCCGTGCCCGGCACGCCGCCGGCGGAGTCGAAGTAGCCGGCGGCGTACAGATCACCGCCGTAGCTCGCGATCGCGTAGCACTCGTTGTTGCTCAGCCCGGAGCCGAGGGGATGCCACGTCGCGCCGTCCCAGCGCGCGACCCGGTTGGCCGGGACCCCGCCGATCGCGGTGTAGCTGCCGCTCGCATAGAGCTGCCGGCACGCACCGCCGCCGTCGTCGTGCGCGGCGAAGTCGAAGACGATACCGGTGTTGGCGCCGGGGACGCCGAACCCGGGATCCCACGCAGGCTCGCAGCCGCTGGCATGGGCGGGCGAAGCCGCGACGAGCGCGGCGACAATGCCCAGTGCGGCCATGGCCGCCGGTCGCGGCGTGAGCGTGCTCGTCATCGTGTTCGTCATCGTGGTCTTCATGGCGCTCGTCATCGTGGTCTTCATCGTGCTCCTCCTCGGCCGGCCCGGCGACGCGGACCGTGTGATCGACGCGGCTGGGTCGAGTCCCGGACCCGTTCGAGTCCCGGACCGGGTCGAGTATAGAGGCAGAGAGGAGTGACGGGGCTGATCAATCCGCGTCAGGCCGCGTCAGGCGTGACGCGCATCCGGTAAGCCGTGGAACGGCCCGGCGCCGTTCCTCAGTCCGACGCGGCCGCGGACGTTTCGCGCGCCGTCGCCATCTCGATCGTGCAGCGCAGGCGGCCGCCCGCGCGGCCCCACTCGAATCGACCACGAAGATCGTGCTCGACGAGGCCGCGCACGATCGACAGGCCGTCGCCGCCGGGCTCACCCGGCGGGCTCCCGCCGGGAAGGAGCGGCGCCTCCTCGGACCAGCGCAGCCGGACGCGGTCCGGGCCGGTCAATTCCCACTTCAGGCCGATCGCGCCGTCTTCCGTCGAGAGCGCTCCCTCCCGGAGCGAGAACACGGTGAGCTCGTGCAGCGTCAGGGCGAACGACTGGCACAGCTCGGGCGCGATCGTGACCTTCGGGCCTTCGACGCGGACGCGCCGCGAATCCTCGACCATCGCCGTCACCGCGGCGGCGACGATCTCGCGGATACCGGTCGGCTTCCACCTGGAGTGGCTCAGTACGGCGTGCACACGCGCCATCGCCCGCACGCGCTGATCGAGGCGGCGGGCGGCGTTCTCGTCGGCGCGCGCCATGTCGGCGAGCGAGACGAGCATCGCCAGGTTGTTGCGCACCCGATGGTTCACCTCGTTGAGCAGCGTCTGGAGCTGCTCCTCGTGCCCGCGCCGGACCGCGAGCTCCTCCTCGAGCCGAACGCGGCCCTCGCGCCACGCAAGCACCGCCGACGACAGCAGCAGGATCGACACCGTCGTCATCGTGACGAAGATCTGGAGGGCCAGCACGTTGGTGAAGGCCGACGGCCCGCTCATGACGAACGGTCCGTAGCC
>CAZXBB010000421.1:0-1882 GCA_964638815.1 uncultured Isosphaeraceae bacterium | reverse complement strand
TCGGCGCGCAGGCGCGCGATTGCCCGCTGCTGCTGGGAGGCGAGACGGGCGAGGTACGAGCGCGAGAACGAGCTCGCGACGTTGAGCTTCTGCCTCGTGCCGACCGTGGCGAAGGCGTTCCTCGGCGCGGCCGCGGCGAGCGGCTCGCCGGCCAGGGTGACGATGACGCGGGTCCGCGGGCCGGCCGGCGTGACCACGCGCCGCACGGGCGTCTCGACGCGCTGGACGCGCGGGAAGCTGTAGTCCCGGAACCGTTCCTCGACCGGCTCACGAGCACCCGAGGCGGTTCCCGTGGTCAGAGCGACGGCTGCGAGGCAGAGAGAGAGCGCGAGCTTACGCACGCGGGCCGGCTAGCGGATCCTCGCGGAGAGGCTCCTCGTTGCCTTCAGGCCCTCGAACGTCACTGCGGCGGAGCCCCTGAACGTCTTCCCCTTCGCCTTGGCCGGAATGTTCCACCTGCACGTCACCTGGCCGTTGACCACCCGCGCGATTCGCGCCTTCAGCCGCGTCTTGCCCGCGCGCCCGACGCACGTCACGCGGCCGTTCCGCAGCGTCGCGCCCGTGTCCGAGCGGGCCGCGGTCATGCGGAACGTGAACTGCTTGCCTGCGGCGGGCGTCCGCGGCGTCGCCGACGTCTTCTTCACCTGGAGCGTCGGCTTCGCGACGATCACCGTGTACGGGTAGAGGTTGCCTCCGCCCGGCGCGACGTCGCCGACGGCGTTCGTGAAGTCGGGGTCGCCCGTGACGGGGTCGAACGTGATGCCGGACTCGATGATCGTGAAGAAGCTCAGCTTCTTCGTGTTCCCGAGCTCGGTCGTCGAGATCCGGAACGTGACGCCGCCCTGGTACGAGAACGTCATCGTCACCGAGGGCGGGTCGCCGAAGCGACGGGTGAAGTCGGTCCCGTCCCACTTGTACAGCTGCGCCTCGCCGCGGAAGAGCTCGATCACGTATTCGGCGCCGCCGAAGTCCACACCGCCGGTGGCCGGGTTCGCGTCCGAGTCCACGAAGAGCAGGGCGAGCATGTCCTGCCCAAGGGTCGGCCGGTTGGGGACGTTGATCTTGAACGACAGCATCCCCACGTCGGTGTTGGAGACGACGATCGTGGTGATGTCCGGCGCGCCCGCGGTCTCACCCGTGGAGTCGGTGAAGGTCTCGGTGTTCGCCGTCGCGGCAGCCGGGGCCGCGCCGCTCTGCGGCAGCGCTCCGGCGACAGTCGGACGCGCGAACCCCCCCGCGGCGACCACCATCACGAACCCGATACGAGTAGGCATCCGCACGACCCGCCGATGAGGGTACTTACGAGTGCCGTGCGGCGCAAATGGCGAGGTCGCTCAGTACACGCGCCCGCTGCGCTGCCCCATGATCCCGCTCAGGACACCGAGCAGGATGCCGCCGCCGAGGAGGCCCACGGCGACGAGTGCGGTCGGGTAGAGGATCGAGAACTGCTGGAGGAGCACCCCGGCGCCGGCGCCGAGGAGCAGCCCGAAGAACGCGCCCATGAACGGCGCAGCGCCGGACGCCCGCCGCCGGAGCATGAGGCTGAGGACGCCGATCGCGCCGACGATCGCGGCTGCCAGCCCCGCGATCGCAGCGGGCGTCGAGAGGGGGCTTCCCTGCACGTCCACGAGGGCCGCGCCCTCGCACGTGAAGCCTTGCCCCTCGCTCGTGCCGACGACCTTGTACAGGCCGACGCCGTACGTCGAGTAGTCGGCGACGTTGACGACGCGGGCCCAGGTCGTCCCCTCGGTCGGCGCGTCGTGGACCGTCCAGCGCAGGCCGCCGAACTCGAGCTCGACCTTGAGACGCGTGGTCGGGCGGGTCGAGGTCATGCTCACCTGGACGCGGGCCTTCTCACGCACCTCGATCGGCTCGCCGCGCG
>CAZXBB010000420.1:0-22744 GCA_964638815.1 uncultured Isosphaeraceae bacterium | reverse complement strand
GCGCGTCCGTGTGCGCGTCCGTGTGCGCGTCCGTGTGCGCGTGCGTGTGCGCGTCCGTGTGCGCGACCGTGTGCGCGTCCGTGTGCGCGTCCGTGTGAGTGCGTGCCCAGCTGTTCTTCGGTCCGGCCACGTGAGGCGGATGCCACCCGGCCCTGTCAGAGCACAGGACCGGGGCACGCGGACCGGGGCACACCGCGTCCGTGCGCGCGGCCGTGTCCGTGTCGGCGACGGTGTCCGTGGCCGCGCCCTCGTCGATATGATCCGCGACCGTGCCCGAGCGAACGGACATCGCGGTCGTCGGCGGCGGGGCGGCGGGGCTCATGGCCGCCATCTGGGCCGGGCGGACCGCCGGGGGCGCCGCGCGCATCGTGGTTCTCGACGGCGCGAACCGGCTCGGTGCGAAGATACTCGTCGCGGGCGGCGGGCGCTGTAATGTCACGCACGACGTCGTGGACGAGCGGGCCTTCGCCGGATCGACGCGGGCCGCCATTCGCAAGGTGCTGCGAGGCTTCGACGCGAACGACACCGTCGCCTTCTTCCGCGATCTCGGCGTCGGACTGAAATGCGAGCCGGGCGGCAAGCTGTTCCCGGTGACCGACCGCGCGCGGACCGTGCTCGACGCGCTCCTCGGGGCGGCGCGCGACGCGGGCATCGAGCTGCGTCACCCCTGGCGCGTCGATCGCATCGCCGCCGCGGACGACGGGCCGTTTCGTATCGAGGGTCCGGCCGGCGCGCTCGACGCCGATCGCGTCGTCCTCGCGACCGGCGGTCGCAGCCTGCCGAAGACGGGGTCCGACGGCGGAGGCTACGCGCTCGCCCGAGCCCTCGGACATTCAATCACCGGGCGCGTGTTCCCGGCCCTCGTGCCGTTGCGTCTGCCCGGCGACCACTTCCTTTGCGACAACAAGGGCATCGCGGTGGACGTTGCCGTCGAAGTGCGCGCCGGGACCGGAAAGGTGCTCGCGCGCTTCGACGGCGCGCTCCTGTGCACGCACTTCGGCGTGTCCGGGCCGGTGGTTCTGGACGCGAGCCGATACCTCATCGATGCGCGGTTCGACGACGCCGAAGCGCGGTTCGTCGTGAACTGGCTTGCGCCGCGCGACTTCGCCGCCGTTGACGCGATGCTCCTCGCGCCCGGGCGCGACGCGGTCGGGACGGCGCTCGCGTCGCTCCTGCCCCGGCGGCTGGCCGGCGCGCTGTGTGTCCACGCGGGCGTCGATCCTTCCGGACCGCGTCACGCGCTCACTCGCGAAGCGCGTCGCCGGCTTGCGCACGAGCTCACCGGGATGGAGCTGCCCATTTCCGGCGATCGCGGGTACGCGTTCGCCGAGGTGACGGCGGGCGGCGTGCCGCTGGGCGAGCTCGACCTCGCCACGATGGAGTCCCGTCGGCGCCCGCGGCTGCACCTGTGCGGCGAGATCTGCGACGTGGACGGACGCATCGGCGGGTACAACTTCCAGTGGGCGTGGGCGAGCGGTCACCTCGCCGGCGTCGCGTGCGGGGCCGCGATCCCCGCCGGCCCGCCGTAAAGGGGATCAGCTCGGGTCAGATGGCGCGGGTTTCGGCGTCCGTGTCCGCGATGCGGTGCGCGACCGCGTGCGCGTGCGCGTGCGCGTGCGCGACCGCGTGCGCGTGCGCGACCGCGTGCGCGTGCGCGACCGTGTCCGCGACCGCGACCGCGACCGCGTGCGCATCCGTGTCCGCGACCGTGTCGGCGTCCGCGGCCGTGTCCGTGTCCGCGGCCGTGTCCGTGTCCGCGGCCGTGTCCGTGTCCGCGGCTGTGTCACCGACCGCGACCGTTTCCGCGTCCGCTCCCGCGTCCCAGCGCCGGGGAAGGTTCTGTAGACTGGCGACACATGACCGATGCGGCGGCCACATCGCTCCCGACCAGCGCCATCGATTACGACCTGCCCGCGCACCTCGTCGCGACGCGTCCTGCGGAGCCGCGCGTCGGGGCGCGGATGCTCGTCGTGCGATTGAGCCGCGAATCCCTCGAGCACCGCGCGGTCCGCGATCTGCCCGAATACCTCGAGCCCGGCGACCTCGCGGTGTTCAACGACACGGCCGTCGCTCCGGCGCGTTTCTTCGCGCGCCGCGGCGACGCCGCCGTCGAGGGCCTGTTCCTCGCCGAGACCGGCGAGGGGCGGTGGCGGCTCATGCTGAAGAACGCCCGGCGGTTCCGGCCGGGCGACCGCCTCGACCTGCTCAACCACGCCGGAACGCCCGCGGCGTACGCTCTCGAGCTCATGGAGCGCGACGACGACGGGCACTGGATCGCGCTCGTCACGCCGCCAGCGCCGGGGGGCGACGTGCTGGACGCCATCGGTCACACCCCACTGCCGCCGTACATCCTGCGCGCGCGGGCGGACCGCGCTGTGCAGGTGGACGACGGCGACGACCGCCGCTGGTACCAGACGGTCTACGCCGATCCGGCGCGACGCCGATCGGTCGCGGCGCCCACCGCGGGGCTGCACTTCGATCGCGAGCTTCTCGGCGCCCTCGACACGCGCGGTGTCCGGTCGGCCCGCGTCACGCTGCACGTCGGTCCGGGCACGTTCCGCCCCGTCACCGCCGACACCCTCGACGGTCACGTGATGCACCGCGAGGCGTACGAGGTGAGCGCGGCGACGGTTGCCCTCCTGCGGGCGGCGCGGGCGCCGGAAACACGCACGCGCATCATCGCGATCGGGACGACGACGGTCCGCACGCTCGAGTCGCTGCCGCATCCGCTGCCGGTGACGATCCCCGAAGGTGGCATCGCCCGTGAGACCGACCTGCTCATCGCGCCGCCGTATGATTTCCGGCTCGTGGACGGGCTGCTGACGAACTTTCACCTGCCGCGATCGACGCTGCTGGCGCTCGTGGGGGCGCTGGTGGGACTGGAGCGATTGCTGGAGATCTACGCGGAAGCCGTTCGTCGCGAGTATCGTTTCTACAGCTACGGAGACGCGATGCTGGTCGTGCCGTAGAAACGTCCGGTGCAGTATGCCCCGGTCAACCGGCTCTGCAAGGGGCTCTGCAAGGGCCGGGCGGTGTCCGGCCTCATGGCCGGAGTTCCGTACCGACGCCACCCGGCCCTGTCAGAGCACAGGACCGGGGCACACCGGATCAAGGATCAAGGGCCCATGCGGATGGAACCGACCGCGGAGTTTCTCGAGCTCGCGAAGACCCACGGCATCGCCTTCGACGACGGTGACGTCGAGCGGCTGGGCCGGTTCCTCGCGCTGCTCATCGAGACGAACACGCGGTTCAACCTCACGCGCATCACCGATCCCGCCGACGCGTGGGAGCGGCACGTCTTCGACAGCCTCACGCTCCTTTCGTTCATCGTCTCTGCCGGCGCGACGACGGTCGTTGACGTCGGCGCGGGCGGGGGGCTTCCGGGGATTCCGCTCGCGATCGTCCTGCCCGAGGTCCGGTTCGCGCTGCTCGAGGCGACCGGCAAGAAGGCGCGCTTCCTGGAAGAGGCGATCGCCGCGCTCGCGCTCGACAACGCGACCGTCGTCAACGCCCGCGCCGAGGACGCGGGCCGCGACCGGGAGCGTCACCGCGAGGCGTACGACGTGGTCCTCGCCCGGGCCCTGGGACCGCTCGCGGTGCTGCTCGAGCTGACCGTGCCGCTCGCGAAGATCGGCGGGCACGTCCTGGCGATCAAGGGCGAGCGCGCGGGCGACGAGATCGCCGCGGCGCGCGAGGCGCTCCACCGGCTGCACTGCGTCGTCGTGGAGACGCGGCGCACGCCCACCGGCACGATCGTGGTCATCGAGAAGACGCGGGCGACGCCGAAGATCTATCCGCGACGGCCCGGGGAGCCGAAGCGGGCGCCGCTGGGAGCGGCGGACCAGACGAAGAAATGCACCGACGGAGCGTAGCCCCCGGCCCCCCGGGCCCCGGGCCCCCGGGCCGCGCGACCGGCCTCCGTATAATCGCCCGAATCGCAGGCCCCTCCGTCGCCCCTCCGTCGCCCCCCGTCGCCCCCCCCGTCGCTCCGCCGTCGCTTCGTCGCTTCCCTCCGCCCCCGGTGACCATCGACGTCCAGAACATCCTCTCCCCGGACGGCGCGATCGCCCGCCGGCTCGACGGCTTCGAGTCGCGGCCCCAGCAGGTCGAGATGGCGGCGCTCGTCGGCCGAGCGATGGAGCAGAAGGGGCACCTGCTTGTCGAGGCGGGCACCGGGGTCGGCAAGTCGTTCGCGTACCTGGTTCCCGCGATCAAGCGCATCGTCGAGCACAACGAGCGCGTCGTCGTCGTGACCAACACGATCAACCTCCAGGAGCAGCTCGTCGAGAAGGACATCCCGCTGCTCAATGCCGTGATCCCGCACGAGTTCAGCGCGGTCCTGGTCAAGGGCCGCGGAAACTACCTCTCGATGCGCCGTCTCAGGCTCGCGATCGAGCGGCAGGACCGGCTCGTCGCCGATGACGACGCGCGGCACTCGCTCCATCTGATCGAGGACTGGGCGTACGGTACGAGCGACGGCACGCTCGCCACGCTGCCGCAGCTCCCGCGTCCGTCGGTCTGGGACTACGCGCAGAGCGACGCGCACAACTGCATGGGGCGCAAGTGCCCGACGTACGGCAAGTGCTTCTACCAGGCCGCGCGGCGACGGATGGAGAACGGCGATCTCCTCGTCTGCAACCACGCGCTGTTCTTCTCCGATCTCGCCCTCCGGGCGGCGGGCGTCGGCTTCCTGCCGAAGTACGATCACGTCGTGCTCGACGAGGGGCACTGCGTCGAGGAGGTGGCGGCCGACCACTTCGGTACGAGCCTCGCCGAGTCGCGCGTGGCGTTCCTGCTGCGGCTCCTCTACGACCCGCACAAGCGACGCGGCTTCCTCGCGGGTCTTCAGCTCAAGGACGGCTCGACGGCGACCATCGACAAGGCGATCGGCCAGACGCTGCGGTGCCGCGACGCGATGGAGCGGCTGTTCGGCGACCTTGCCCGGTGGCAGACGACGACCGGGCCGCCGAGCGGGCGCATCCGCGAGCCGGGGATCGCCGAGAACACGCTGTCGGCGCCGATGCGCGAGCTCGCCGGCCTGCTCAAGGCCCTGCGCGACAAGGCGAGCGAGGCCGACGAGTACGAGCTCAACAGCTACGCGACGCGGGCGGCCGACATCGCGACCGCCGCCGAGGTCCTGCTCGAGCAGCGGATCGCGGGCTGCGTGTACTTCATCGACACGACGGCGAGCGGGGCGACCGAGGGCCGCCGGCGCGCCCGCCGCACGGCGCTCCGCGCGGTGGCCGTGGATGTCGCCCCGATCCTGCGCGAGCATCTCTTCGGGGCGGACGCGTCCGTCGTGGTCACCTCGGCCACCCTCACGACGACCCCGGACGATTTTTCGCACGTGACCGGGCGGCTCGGGTGCGAGAGCGCCACGACCGTTCAGCTCGGGAGCCCGTTCGCCCACGCCCGGCAGATGCGGGTCCTCGTCGATCCGCGTATGCCGTCTCCGAACGATCGGGCCTACGTCGATCGCCTGGTCCCGGCGGTGGAGGAGCTGGTCCGGCACACCGACGGCGGCGCGTTCGTCCTGTTCACGAGCTTCCGCATGCTCAACGAGGCTGCCGAGCGGCTCCGCCCGCGACTGGCGGCGGCGGGGCATCCCGTGCTGGTCCAGGGCGCCGACGGGCGTCCCGGTCTGCTCCTCAAGCGGTTCCGCACGGATCGCCGCTCCGTCCTGCTCGGGACGACGAGCTTCTGGCAGGGCGTCGACGTGCGCGGCGAGGGCCTGCGGAGCGTCATCATCACGCGTCTGCCGTTCGAGGCGCCCGACCGCCCGATCGTCGAGGCCCGCCACGAGCGCATCGAGGAGCAGGGGGGCAACCCGTTCTTCGACGACCAGGTCCCCCGCGCGATCATCCGGTTCCGGCAGGGCGTCGGCCGGCTCATCCGCTCCGAGACCGACCGCGGCATCGTCGCTGTCCTCGACCCCCGGATCATGAACAAGGGGTACGGGCGGAAGTTCCTGGCGGCGCTGCCCGATGACGTCGAGGTGTGCGACGTGGCGACGCTGGGCGAATAGCCCTCTCCTTCCGTTATCATCCCGGCATGCTCGGCAAGGTCTTCAAGGCATACGACATCCGCGCGACGTCCCCCAAGCCCCTTTCCGCCAAGCTCGCGTGGCAGATCGGGTACGGCACGGCGGAGTACCTCACCGCCGCGGCCGCGGAGAGCGGGCACGACGAGCCGATGATGCGGCACATCGTCGTCGGCCGCGACATGCGAAGGACGTCGCCCGAACTCGCCGAGGCCCTCAAGAAGGGGATGCGCGACTTCGGCGCGAGCGTCATCGACGTCGGGCTCGTGGACACGCCGTTCATCTACTTCGCCGTCAACTTCCTCGGCTGCTGCGGGGGCGTGCAGACAACCGCCTCGCACAACCCCGCGAACTACAACGGCTTCAAGATCTCCGGGATCGGCGCCCGCCCCGTGGGCATGGAGACCGGCCTCGACGATATCCGCCGGTTCGCGGCGATGGCCGCGGCCGAGAAGATCGTCGCGGCCGGCGGACGCGAGGAGACGCGCGACCTGTGGGAACCGTACCGGGACCACGTGCTCCAGTTCGTCGACGAGGCGCTACTCGACGGCCGGAAGAAGATCAGGGTCGTCATCGACGCTTCGAACGGCATGGCCGGCACGATGGTGCCGAAGGTGTTCCGCGACGTCGCCGGGCTCGACATCGTCGCGATGAACTTCGACAACTCGACGGGTACGTTCGTGCACGAGCCGAACCCGCTCGTCGAGGCGAACCTCGCGGACCTGAAGGAGCGGGTCGTGGCGGAGCAGGCCGATCTCGGCGTGTCCTTCGACGGCGACGCCGACCGCTGCGTCGTGGTGGACGAGCGCGGCGAGACGATCGGGTGCGACCACCTGACGGCGTGGCTCGCGCAGCGGTTCCTCGCCCGCAACGCCGGCTCGCCGATCGTCTACGACCTGCGGTCGAGCCGCGCCCTGCCCGAGATGATCACCGAGGCCGGCGGCAAGCCCGTCAAGAGCCGCGTCGGCCACGTCTTCATGAAGGAGAAGCTGCGCGAGCACGGCGCCGTCTTCGGCGGCGAGCTCTCCGGGCACTTTTACTTCCGCGACAACTTCAGCACCGACTCCGGCGCGATCGCCCTCGCGTGCGTCGTGAGCGCGCTCGCGCAGTCGGGCCGTCCTCTGAGCGCCGAGATCGCGCCCACGCGCCGCTACACGCAGTCGGGCGAGATCAACTTCGAGACCGAGGACAAGGAGGAAGCGCTCGACGACCTGCGCCGCGCCTTCCCCGACGCCACGATCGAGGAACTCGACGGCCTGACGCTCAACGCCGGCGACTGGTGGTGCAACGTGCGCCCGAGCAACACCGAACCGCTCCTTCGGCTGAATCTCGAGGGCCCGGACGACGAGACGGTGCGCAGGCTGATCGAGGACGTCTCGCAGTATCTCGGGACGCGTGTGGCGCATTAGCCCGAGCCCGGCCGGTCATTACTCTCCCGGAATGGTGCTGATCACGCCCTCCCACGGGCTCGAGGCGGTCGCATACATCCGCTTCGGGATGCGCCCCGCGCGGTAGCCGTGGTATCCCGCCTCGCACGCGGCCTTCATCGCCCGAGCCATGCGGACCGGGTCCTTCGCGTGCGCGATGCCGGTGTTGAGAAGAACGCCGTCGGCGCCGAGCTCCATCGCCCGGGTCACGTCACTCGGCGTGCCCACGCCGGCGTCGACGATCACGGGATAGCCGGGATCGCCGCCGGCGTCGGGGTCCTTGAGGAGCTCGAGGATCATCGCGATCGCCGCCGGGTTGGCGATGCCCCGGCCCGAGCCGATCGGGCTGCCCGCGGGCATGACGCTCGTCGCGCCAGCGTCGCGCAGACGCACCGCGGCGATCGGGTCGTCGCTCGAGTAGCACAGCACGTTGAAGCCGTCGGCGACCAGCTCGCGGCAGGCCTCGAGGGTGCCCACCGGATCGGGGAGCAGCGTCCTCCGGTCGCCGAGCACCTCGAGCTTGACCCAGTGGCGGCCGGGGTTGTCGAGCTGCTCGAGGATCTCGCGGCCGAGCCGGCTCACACGCACCGCGTCCTCGGCCTTGAAGCAGCCGGCGGTGTTCGGGAGGATCGTGTATCGATCGGTGTCGAGGAAATCCAGGAGCGAGCGCCCCTCCGCGTCGACGAGCCGCTCGCGTCGCACGGCCACCGTGACGACCTCCGCGCCCGATGCGTCAAGGGCGGTCTGCATGAGCTCGCAGGTCGCGTACTTGCCGGTGCCCACGATGAGACGGCTGTGAATGGTGCACGGACCGAGGCGGAGCGGTTCGCTCGCGCCGGATTCGACGGGAAGCTGCGATGCGGTTCGGGTCATGTCCATCCTGTTCTTCGATTTAGCCGCCGCCCACCAGCGTGACGATCTCGATGCGGTCCCCGTCGCGGAGCGCGTGCGTCCCGTGCTCCCGCCTCGGAACCAGTCGCTCGTTCACCTCGACCGCGCACGGCGCCTCGGCCAGGCCGTGGGCGGTGAGGACGGTGGCGACGGTCGCGGCGGCGGGTATCTCGAGGGATTCGCCGTTGACGGAGACGTGAAGGGCCTGCATCCGGGGCATGATATGCGCGGACCTGACGGGCGCGGACCCGCCGGAGGGCGGACGCGGACAACGGACGCGCCGGACGACCATCGTGCCCCGCCCGCCCGCTTTCGTTGACAGCCTCCGGGGGCCCTCTTAGAGTATCCGCCTGTCCCGCCGCGCCCCCGGGCCCGTCGGGGTGCGCCCGTTTCCCGATTGACGCTTCCTGCTCCGCCGGCCCGGCGGACGGTCCAAGAAGGGCTTCGTTATGGCCGTTCCTGCCTTCCGAACATCTCCCGCCCGCAAGCGAAAGCGTCGGTCCCACCACGCCATCAGCGCGGTGAAGACCACACTCTGCCCGAACTGCGGCGCGGCCCGGCTGCCCCACGTCGCCTGCACGAGCTGCGGTTTCGTTCGCCCCGGCCTGCAGATCAAAGGCAGCGAGGACATCTGATTCATGCGGATCGGTATCGACGTGATGGGCGGCGATCACGCCCCTCACGCCATCCTCGACGGCGCCATCGCTGCATGCGAGCGGCTCGAGACAACCGACCGGCTCGCCCTCGTTGGTGACGGTGAGATCATCAACAGGGCACTTGCCGACCGGGGGGTTCGTGACGACCGGATCGTGGTCGTCCCGACGACCCAGGTCATCGCGATGGAAGACTCGCCGGTCGAGGCCGTTCGCGGCCGGCCGGACAGCTCGATGACGGTTCTCGCCGAGCTCGCCAGCCCGCGGAAGGCGCAGAAGCGGGGGCTGGAGCCGCTCGACGCGATCATCTCGGCGGGCAACACCGGGGCCTTCATCACGGCCGCGCAGATGCACATGCGGCGGCTGCGGAACGTGCACCGCCCGGGCATTGCGGTCGTCGTCCCGACGTTCAGCGGTCCGATCGTGCTCATCGACGTCGGCGCGAACATCGAGCCCAAGCCGCACCACCTGGCCCAGTACGGCGTGATGGGCGACGTCTACGCCCGCCGCGTGCTCGGCATGGATCGCCCGCGCGTCGCGCTGATGAACGTCGGCGGCGAGGAACAGAAGGGCACCTCCGACATCAAGTCCGCCCGCGACATGCTTCGCGCGGCGCCGGATCTCGAGTTCGCCGGTTACATCGAGGGCCGGGCCGTCTTCAACGGCGGGGCGGACGTGGTCATCACCGACGGTGTCGTCGGCAACGTGATGCTCAAGCTCGCCGAGGGTCTCTCGGAGGGGATCTTCAAGGCCATCGGCCGCGAGGTCGCGCGGATCGACCCCGAGCTGGCCCAGCGCTTCGCGCCCGTGGTCAAGAAGATCTACGCCGAGCACGACTACCACGAGTACGGCGGGGCGCCGCTGCTGGGTGTCAACGGCGTCTGCGTCATCTGTCACGGCTCCAGCGAAGCGCGCACGATCACGAACGCGGTGGCCGCGTGCCGCCAGTATCTCGAGGTCGGCGTCAACGAAGCCATCGTGGAGCGGCTGGGCTTCATGGAAGAAGCGATCGCATGACGATCGCCTCCCCATACGGGGCGCGGATCGTGGGCGTCGGCTCCGCGGCCCCGCCCGGGGTGATGACGAACCATGATCTGGCGAAGACCATGGACACGTCGCACGAGTGGATCGTGAAGCGGACCGGCATCCACCGGCGGCATGTCATCGACCCGGAGAAGGAGAGCGAACTGTCCCTCGCGTGCGATGCGCTGCGGCGCGCGCTCGCATCCGCGGGCCTGAAGGGCTCGGACCTCGACATGGTCATCCACGCGTCGGTGACCAGCGAGATGAACTGCCCGTCGAACGCCTGTCGGATCGCGTACGAGGTGGGCGCGGTTCCGGCCGCGGCGTTCGACCTCCTCGCGGCGTGCTCCGGCTTCGCCTACGGTATGAACATCGCGGACACCATGATCCGCCTGGGGCGACAGAAGGCCATCGGCGTCATCGGGTGCGACGCGCTCAGCAAGGTCAGCGACTACACCGAGCGAACGGTGTCGATCCTCTTCGGCGACGGCGCCGGAGCGGCGGTGCTCGTCCGCGACGAGGACCCTTCGGTGGGCTGCCTCTACCAGAACATGGGTGCCGACGGTTCGCTGTGGGACGCGCTCTATCTTCCGCAGCGCCAGTGCGACGTCCCGGAGTGGGATCGGGACAACGTCATCCGCCTCGGCTGCCTGCGGATGAGCGGCCGGGAGGTCTTCAAGTTCGCGGTCAACAAGTTCCGCGAGGTCATCGAGGAAGCGCTCACCGCCACCGGGTTCGGCGTCAACGAGATCAGCCAGTTCGTCTGCCACCAGTCGAACATACGGATCATCGAAGCCGCCAAGGAGCGGCTCGGTCTGCCCGACGACAAGGTCCACGTGAACATCGACGAGTACGGCAACACGTCGTCCGGCTCCGTCGGGCTCGTCCTGGACGACCTGTGGCAATCCGGCCGCATCAAGCGCGGCGACCTCGTCGTCATCGTGGCCTTCGGCGGCGGCATGACGTGGTCGAGCAGCGTCTGGAGGGTATGACCATGAGCCGATCGATCGTCCTCTGTCCGGGCCAGGGCGCCCAGGCCGTCGGCATGGGGCGCGCGTGGGCGGATGCGCACCCGGAGGCCGCGGCCGTCTTCGACGTCGCCGACGGGATCCTCGGCGACCGGCTCGGCGCGCCGCTCAGCACGCTGTGCTTCGAAGGCCCCGTGTCGCGGATCAACGACACGGACGTGAGCCAGCCCGCGATCTTCACCTGCTCGGTCGCGTGCTTCGCCGGACTGAACGCCGCCGGCGACCTCGCTCCGCCCGCCGGCGCGGCCGGGCTCTCGCTCGGCGAGTACACGGCGCTGCACCTCGCGGGGGTCTTCGATTTCGCCGCCGGTCTCGAGCTGGTGGCGTCGCGGGGGCGGCTCATGCAGGACGCCGCAGAGGCCTCGGACGGCGGCATGCTCGCCCTGATCGGCGCCGGGGAGGACCAGGCCCTGGCACTCTGCGAGAAAGTGGTCGGCGACGGTCCCGACGTGCTGGTTCCGGCCAACTTCAACGCGCCAGGCCAGATCGTGCTCTCCGGGCATGCCGCGGCGTGCGATCGCGCCGCGATCGCCGCCGAGACGATGGGGCTGCGGGCCACGCGGCTCTCGGTCGCGGGCGCCTTCCACTCCCCGCTCATGCAGCCCGCTGCCGATCGCATGGGCGAGGTGCTCAGGGGCGTGACCTTCCAGACACCGAACATCGATGTCTGGTCCAACGTCACCGGCGCGCGTCACGACGCGAATGACACGGAACTTCTGAAGGAACGACTCGTCCAACAGATCGTCAGCCCGGTGAAATGGGCCCAGACCTGCCTCGACCTGCCGGGCGCCGATACAATCGCGTTCAGCGAACTGGCTCCGGGATCGGTGCTGAAGGGTCTGATGCGACGCGTCAACCGCAAGATGAAGGTCACCAGCCATGACGAACCCACGATTGAAGCCCGCCGTTGAGACGCCCGGCCTCCCGGGGGGCAGGTCAATGGCCAGGCCAATCGGCATCGCGCTGGGCACGGCGTCGCTCTGTGCCCTCCTGATCGGCTGCTCGAGCGAGGAGCCCGAGGTCCAGCGCGCGGCGCGTCCGGCCGCGGCGCCCGTCTCGGCCCCGCCGCCGCCTCCCGCGCCGACCGTGACGCCCGTCGAGGAGCTGATGGCGAAGTACAGCATCGACGAGCGTATCTCGCTGCCCGAGAACCGCGCGCCGGACACCACCGCGGACCGCGTTGCCATCCTCGAGTTCTTCGATGCATTCGCGCGTGGCGACAACGACGCGTTGAAGACGATGATGTCGGATCTCGACGGCGCCGAGCTCGACGCCGTCGCCGGCACCGACGAGTGGACGCGGACGATCGGCAACATCGGCGAGGTCCTGCTCGAGACGGGCACGAATTCCTACGGCGACCGGTGCGTTCTCGCGATCTTCGACGTCGCAGGCGACTACCAGCCGCAGCTCTGGTACTACAAGTCCGACGACGACCGCTATCGCTTCGACGCGGCCGCGACGCCGCCCGGCATCATGGGCAAGCTCTACGGCGACGATTTCATCGCGCGCTGGCACGAGCTGCTCCAGGAGGAGATCGAGCTCGCGAACCAGCTCGACGCGGAGATCGAGACGACGCCGATCGTGCTCGGTGACGCGACGAGCGGCGGATCGGGACAGCCGTCCACCCGCCAGCCGCCGTCGAGCCCGAAGAACCCGGGCTTCAGCCCCGGCCGTCCGGGCAAGCCCGATCGCAGACCGCCTGGCAAGAAGCGCAAGCCGCCGGGAGCGCGGTAAGCCGCGACCCTGCGCCGCGCGGACGTGATGTGACAGACTCCGTTACAATCGGAGCCCTCGCGGGCTCCGATTGGCTTTTGGGAAAGGGCGGGTCATCACGGATCAACGCGTCGCCATCGTCACCGGTGCCAGTCGTGGGATCGGGCGCGGTATCGCCGAGCATCTCGCCCGCTCGGGTCGACTCGTGGTTCTTGCAAGCCGCTCGCTGGAGTCCCTGGAGGAAGTGCGCGCCGCGATCGTCGAGGCCGGTGGGGCGGCGGAGACCCGCGCGTGTGACGTCGGCCGGGCGAAGGACATCGGCGCGCTCATCGACGAGGTGAGCTCGACGCACGGGCGGCTCGACATCCTCGTCAACAACGCCGGGATGACCCGCGACGGGCTGCTGCTGCGCATGACGGACGAGGACTTCGACGAGGTGCTGCTCGTCAACCTGCGATCGGCCTTCGTGGCGTGCCGCGCCGCGGTCCGGCCGATGATGCGGGGTCGGTTCGGGAGGATCGTCAACATCGGCTCCGTCACCGGCCTGATGGGCAACACCGGGCAGGCGAACTACGCCGCGGCCAAGGCGGGGCTCGTCGGCCTCACGAAGACCGTGGCCCGCGAGTTCGCGCGCAAGGGGATCACCGCGAACGTCGTCGCCCCGGGTTTCATCGACACCGCCATGATCCGGTCGCTGCCGGAGGCGACGCGCGAGGAAGCGCTCCGCAGCATCCCGGCCCGCCGGTTCGGGACGCCGGGCGATATCGCGGAGGCGGTCGGATACCTCACCTCGGACGGCGCCGGTTACGTGACGGGGCAGGTGCTGGTGGTCGACGGGGGGCTGACGAATTAGCCCGTGCCGGCGATTCGGGCCCTGATTGCACTACCCGCCGTTGTGGGTATAGTCTCACCCGCGTTCGCGGGCCCGACTGACGGCAGGGTCGATGATCAGCGGGAGCGGGCGTCGGTCCCGGCCCACGAGCCCGAAGGGCCGACCTGGACGAGCCGCCGAACGCAGCGCCTGAACGAGCGCCTACGGAGCGCCTAAGGAGATACGCCGTGACCGAAGCCGAGATCGAAGCCAAGGTGACCGACATCGTGGCCGAGCAGATGGGTGTCGATAAGGCCGAGATCACTCGCGAGACGAACTTCGCCAACGATCTCAACGCGGACAGTCTGGACACGGTCGAGCTCGTCATGGAGTTCGAGGACGAGTTCGAGACATCGATTCCAGACGAAGAAGCCGAGAAGATCCAGACCGTTGGCCAGGCCATCGAGTACATCGCAGCCAACATCGGCTCGTGATCGGCCTCCGAAGCCCCGCCTGAGATGAAGACCCAGCCGAAGCGACGCGTCGTCGTAACCGGACTCGGTGCCGTAACGGACGTCGGCGCCGACGTCCCCACGTCGTGGAACGCGCTCGTCGAGGGACGATCCGGCGTGCGGTTGATCGAGGCGTTCGAGCAGGACGACGAGTGGGCCGTCAAGATCGCCGGGGAGGTTGTCGACTTCGACCCTTCGGACATCGTCGACCGCCGCGAAGCGAAGCGCATGGACCGGTTCTGCCTTCTCGGCATGTGCGCCGCCGAGGAAGCGTGCCTCGACTGCGGACTGGATTTCGCCAACGGCGACGCGTACCGGCAGGGTGTCGTCATCGGATCCGGGATCGGCGGCATCATCACGATCGAGGTTGGTCACTCGAGGCTGCTCCAGGACGGACCCCGCAAGATCAGCCCCTTCACCGTGCCCCGGCTCATGGTGAACGCGTGCGCGGGCAACGTCTCGATCCGCCACAACCTCAAGGGCGCGAACTCGGCGACCGCGACCGCCTGCGCGTCCGGCGGGCATGCGATCGGGACCGCCCTCCAGCTCATCCAGCGGGGCGACGCCGAGGTGATGGTGGCCGGCGGCAGCGAGGCGGCCGTCTCGCCCCTCTGCATCGGCTCGTTCGCCGTCATGAAGGCGTTATCGACGCGGAACGACGACCCCGCGCGGGCGTCGCGGCCGTTCGATCGCGACCGCGACGGCTTCGTGCTGGCCGAGGGCGCGGGCATGATCGTGCTCGAGGAGCTGGAGCACGCGAAGCGACGCGGCGCCCACATCTACGCCGAGCTGCTCGGGTTCGGCAGCTCCTGCGATGCGCAGCACATCGCCGCCCCGGACGAGGCGGGGCTGGGCGCGCGGGCCGCGATGGAGTTCGCGCTCCGCGACGCGGAACTGAACAAGGAGGACATCGGCTACATCAACGCCCACGGCACCTCGACGCCGCTCGGCGATGCGGCCGAGGTGGTCGCCGTCAAGAACCTGTTCCGCGATCACGCGCGGAAGCTTGTGATGAGCTCGACGAAGTCGATGACGGGGCACGCGCTCGGCGCGGCCGGCGGCATCGAGTCCGTCTTCACGATCTGCGCGGTCGAGCGGGGCATCCTTCCGCCGACCATCAACCTCGAGCATCCCGACGAGGGCTTCGATCTCGACTTCGCCGCGAACCAGGCCCAGGAGCGGGAGGTTCGCGTCGCGCTGAACAACTCGTTCGGCTTCGGTGGCCACAACGTCTCGCTGGCGATCGGGAAATACGCAGGTTAGCAGCACGTTGAAGAACTGCGGCGTCGCCTGAGTGCGATGCTT
Source organism: uncultured Isosphaeraceae bacterium (assembly GCA_964638815.1). Lineage (GTDB taxonomy): Bacteria > Planctomycetota > Phycisphaerae > Phycisphaerales > SM1A02 > CAZXBB01. The sequence goes on along the minus strand of CAZXBB010000420.1, from coordinate 7,341 downwards.
TTCGTCGTGGCAAGGAGCCGAACCGACGCCGTATTTGGCGCTTGCAGCCAGGTTTGGCGACGCCGTCCACGGCGGAAATGATCGTGCTCCGGCGGCGTTGCAGTTCTTCAACGGGCTGCTTAGACTGGATGAATGGCCGCTTCCTTCCGCTGCACCATCGTGACGCCCTCCGCCGCCGTCTTCGACGAGGAGGTCGCGTACGTGTCCCTGCCGGCGTGGGACGGGCAGATGGGCGTCATGTGCGGCCAGTCGCCGCTGTTGGCGCGGCTCGGCATCGGCGCGATGCACATGGAGCGCGCCGGCGGGGAGCGCGTGTCCTACTGGGTTGACGGCGGCTTCGTCCAGGTCCACCGGAACACCCTGACGATCCTGACCGAGCGGGCGGCCCACCCCTCGGACCTCTCGGCCGCCGAGGCCGGGGCCGAGCTGCGCGAGGCCAACGACCGCGCCGTCTCCGGGGCGGGAACGCGTCCCGAGGATCGCCGCAGGGCCGAGGACGCGCAGCAGCGCGCCCGCAGCAAGCTCGCGCTCGCCGGCCGCTGAGCCCTTTCCCCTTCGGCCGGGACGGACAAGGATGACCACCATGGCCTCACCCAGCCAGCCGACGGACCCGCCCGCCGAGGCCACCGCGCCCGCCGATCTTCCGTGCGCCGACTTCCCGCTCGCCACGCGGATCGAATCGCTGCTGATGAGCTCGGACCGCGCGATGACGGAAGCGCGGCTCGCCGAGATCCTGGGGCTCACGGACGCCATGACCACGAAGGAGGCGACGAAGCTCGTCGGCGATGCGATCGAGGAGCTCAACGAGACGTACAGGAAGTCGAAGCGCGCGGTCACGGCGACGCGACTGGCCGGCGGGTGGCAGATTCTCACGCGCAGCGCGTTCGGGCCGCTCCTCTCGCGTCTGCATGCGGACCGGCAGTTCTCGCGCCTCTCGCAGGCTGCGCTCGAGACGCTCGCGATCGTGAGCTATCGCCAGCCGATCATCCGGGCCGAGATCGAAGCGATCCGCGGCGTCGCGTGCGGCGAGGTCCTGCGCGGGCTGCTGGAGCGGCGGCTCGTCAAGATCGTCGGTCGCGCCGAGGAGCTCGGCCGGCCGATGCTGTACGGAACGACGAAGGAGTTCCTCACCGTCTTCGGGCTCGCCAACCTCGAGGACCTGCCGGCGGTCGAGGGGCTCGAGAACGATCCGACCCGCGCTGCGCGGCGCCGGACGAAGACGGCGGCCGCGGAGGTCGAGGTCAAGGTCAAGGTCAAGGGCTCGGACGCCGACGCGCACGCCGACACGCACGATGCGCACGACCCTGAGACGCCCCGCGACGCGACTCCCGAGCCGGACGCCGTCACGCACGAATCGACATGACGACACGCCGTGACATCCGGATCATTCGGATCATCCGGATCATCCGGATCATCCGGATCATCCTGATCACCCGGATCATCCGGGCGCTGGCGGCGCTGCTCCTCTCCGTGACGGCATCGGGCTGCGGGTCGGGCTACGTCCTGAGGGGGCGCGTCGTCGAGGGCGCTGGCGTGATCACCGACATCGCCCCTGCGCAGGCGGAGTCGGCGGGCACGGGCGTGCGCGGTGCGAGCATCGCGCTCTACCGCGATCCCGACCGCAACATGCAGCGGGTCGTCTCCGGCTCGTCCGACGCGGACGGCAACTTCGAGATCCTCGTGCCCGCGTTCGGCGCCGGCTGGATGAACGAGGTGTGGCTCATCGAGGTCGTGTGCCGCGGCTACGACACGCTGGAGGAGGTGCGTCCGCTCCCGACGAAGAAGTCGAACCACTGGCTGCTCGTCGGCATGTCCAGCGGACGCTCGACGACCCCGCAGCGGTCGCAGGGGTTGTGGGAGGAGTACGAGCGGCACAAGTGAGCCTCAGCACCCACGACTATCATCCCCCGTGACCCGCCGCTACCACTTCCGCCTGCCGTTCTGGGTCTACTGCGGCCTGACCCTCCTCGTCGCGATCGCGGCGATGAACGGAGGGGCGAACCTTCTCTACTGGCTGTTCGGCGTGATGGCGTCCGGGCTGATCGTCTCGGGCCTGGTCTCGGGCGCGATCCTCGTGCGGCTCGACATCCGCCGCATGCTGCCGGCGCACGGCATCGTGGGGCAGCCGCTCGTCGTTCGCTACGCGGTGCGCAACCGCAACCGCCTGATCCCCGCGTTCAACCTGCACCTCGACGAGCGCCCGCGCCCCGGCCGATCGGGCTGGAATCGCCTCATGGCGCCGGCGCGCGCGTGGATCATGCACATCGGGCCGCGGGAGGACCTGCACGGCGAGGCGTCGTTCCTGCCGACGGTCCGCGGCGAGGCGAGGTTCGACGAGATCCGCGTCTCGACGAGCTTCCCGTTCGGCATCGTCGGCAGGTCGATCACGGTCTCGCGCCCGCAGCGTCTGCTCGTGCACCCCGAGCTTTTCCCGTTGCGACGCCGCGTACTCAGCGCGATCGCCCCGGCCATGGCCGTCGGCGTGGACGTGACGAAGCACGCCGGATCCGGCGACGACTTCTACGGCCTGCGCGAGTTCCGCGCGGGCGACAGCATGCGTCACGTCGCCTGGAAGCGGACGGCGAATCGTGATCAGCTCCTGTGCATCGAGCGCACGCGCCCGAGTCCGCCGAAGCTGCGCGTGGTCCTGAACCTCCTCGCCGCGGCGTCCGGTCCCGCCGCGGCCGACCTCGAGGAGCGCGCGATCAGCCTCGCGGCCTCGATCGTTCACGTCGCGGAGCTCGCCGGCTTCGAGGTCGGCCTGAGCGTCATCGGCTTCGACGTGGAGCCGATCCCGATGCGCCGCAACCACTGGCATCGCAACCGGATCATGGCGGCGCTCGCCGCCATCGACCTGCACGGCGAGCGCACCCGCGTCGCGATTCCCCCGCTCGACAGCGCCGATCGCGCCGGCGTGGTCGTCGTGCATCCGGATCGCGTCGATCCGTCCGTCGTGCCGGGCGAGGCGTGGCACTTCAGCGCGCGGCAGATCGGGCACCTTGTCCCGTCGGGCGCCGACGCGCGGGAGCCCGGCCACGTCCGGGCCGACGCTCCGGAGGTCGCCGCGTGAGCCTGCTGCGTCGCTTCCCCATCATGGTCATCACGCTCGTGCTGCTCAGCATCGTCGGCTTCTGCGCGGCCGAGCAGACGGTGAAACTGCTCTTCGTCGCCGTGACGCTGACGGCGTTGAGCTGGTACGTCACCGAGGGGCCGCGCGGACGCACGCTGCCGAAGTGGGTCTCGAACCTGCTCGTGCTGGCGACGTCGCTCGCGGTCGTCGTCGATCTCCTCATGCCGCCGAACGACGTGGCGAGCGTGCTCGGCCGCTTCTGCGTCTATCTCACGCTCGTGAAGCTCTACGAGCGACGCACCGCCCGCGACCACGCGCACCTCATGGTGCTGAGCCTGCTGCTCATGATCGTCGGGTGCCTGAAGTCGCAGGCGCTGCTCTTCGGCGTCGTGCTCGTGCTCTACGCGGTCGTCGGTCTCTACGTCCTGCTGCTGTACCAGCTCTACGCGGCGCAGGAGGGCGTCGTGATCGCCCGCCGCGCTGCCCTCGGGGCGCCCGGCGGGGCTCCGCCCGCGGGCATCCCGCGCAGCCCGACGATCGGCCGGCAGTTCGCGCTCCAGTTCCGCGCTCTGGCTGCCGGCATCGGCGTGGTGGGCCTGCTCATGAGCGTCGCGCTCTTCCTCGTCTTTCCGCGCAGCATCGGACGCGGCCTGCTCAACGACCAGCTCCACCGCGCGCGCACGCAGCGCACGTCCGGCTACTCCGACGAGGTGGACCTCGACTCCGGAACCCGTATCAACGCGTCGCGACGTGTTGCGTTTGACCTCCAGCTCCTCGATGACGACGGTCGGCCGTTCCGGGCCGCGAATCCAGTGCTGCTCCGCGGCGCCGCGCTCGACAGCTACTTCTACGGGCTCTGGCGGGCGTCCGAGCCCTTCAGCATGAGCGCGCCGTCGGTGATGACCCAGCGCGGGACGACCTGGTCCGGTCCGCTGGTCACACAGGTCTTCCGGTTCCCGGAGCCGACCCAGACGATCTTCGGCCTGTACCTTCCCGTCGGCGTCGAGGCCGACGCATCGCTCATCTACGCGCCGTCGATCCACGCCCTGCGCACCGAGGGCGGCAAGGGCGTCACCGACTACACCCTGCGGTCGCGGCCCTTCCCGACGGACGCGGAGGCGCGGCGTCTGACGGCGGGCCGTGACGTGGTGCCGCTGCGCGCCGCGTACTACAGCGACCCGGAGCGCCCCGGCGAACAGAGCGTGAAGTCCCTCGCGGGGGCGCTGCTGCGCCAGGCGGATCTCGCGCCGCGACCGCCGGAGGGCGAGGCCCGCTGGGCCTGGAACCAGGCGGCCGCCGAGGCATTCCGCCGCTACCTGCGGTCGGACCGGTTCCGGTACACGCTGGACCTGAGCGACGTCGTGCGGGGCGACGCGGATCCCATCGTGCACTTTCTCTTCGAGAGCCGGCGGGGGCACTGCGAGTTCTTCGCCTCCGCCCTCACCGCGATGTGCCAGACGGTGGGCATCGACGCCCGCCTCGTGAGCGGATACGTCGCCGCCGAGTACGAAGTCGAGACGAAGCGTTACGTCGTGCGCGATTCGAACGCGCACGCATGGACCGAGGTGCGCACGGGCCGGTATCGATTCACGCCGATCGATCCGACGCCGCCCGGCGTCCTCCCGCCGAGCGTGGCGGAGGAGCTGCCGTTCCGCGACCAGGTATGGTGGATCTACCGGCGTCTCGAGGGGAACTGGAACACGCAGGTCATCAACTTCGACGACGGCACGCGGACGCGGCTCCTCGACGCGCTCGACGCGAACTGGCTTGCGCGGCTCTCGTCGTTCGTCGAACGCTCGCAGGTGTGGATGGAGCGGGTGAACCGCCGCTTCAACGTCGGATCGGGCGGTTACATCTGGCTCGGCCTCGTCGCGGCGGCCGTCGTGATCGCGATCATCGCGGTCTTCAAGGCGATCCGCCGCAACGCGATCATGCGGCGGACGCTTCGGCTGGAGGGCGTCCCGTTCACCGACGCCCGGCACCTGCGGCGGCAGCTCGGGTTCTATCTCGACATGCTCACCGCGCTGCGTCGTGGCGGGCACCCGAAGCCGGAATGGCAGCCGCCCGTGGCGTTCTCGCAGTCGCTCGCGGCGTCCCGGCCCGAGGCCGCCGAGCTCGTGCGCCGCATCTGCGATCTCTACTATGAGGCCCGCTACGCGCGGCGTCGTCTCGCGGGGGAGGAGATGCACCGGGCCGCCGGCCTGGTGCGCGACCTCGAGTCGGCGCTGCGTCCCGACGGCGGGGCGGCGGAGCGCGTGCCGTGACCAACGGAGCCGGCGGGGCCGGGCAACCCTGGGAGGACGAGGACCGACCGCACGATGACGCGCTTTCGGCGACGCAGATCGACGGCGTGCGGCGTCTGCTCGCCCGGGCCCCCAAACGCGTGCTGGACCTCGGGTGCGGCGCGGGGCGCGTCCTCGTTCCGCTGGCGATGGCGGGCCACGCGGTCACCGGCGTGGATCGCGACGAGGCGGCGCTCGCGCGGTGTCGCCGGGCGCTCGAGACTGCGGGCGCCGACGCGCGGCTCGTCGCAGGCGACTTTGCCGCGTCGTGGCCGGTTCCGGGCGAGACGCTCGACGCGGTGCTGTGTCTCGGCAATACGTTCATGACAATCGCCGACGTCGACCGGGCGGTGGAGCTCCTGCGGGCCGCCCGCGCCGCGCTCGCGCCCGGCGGCGCGATCGCGATCGACGACTGCCCGCGCGACTTCTGGCCCGAGGTCGCGGGCGGCAACTGGCAGGCCGGCCTGAGTCCTGACGGGACCGAGCAGATGGTGTGGGCGGAGAGCGACGCCGTCTTCGCGCTGCGGCGGGGCGCGCGGGTGGACCCCGACGACTGGACGATCGGGCCCGACGACCGGCCGCTGCGGCTCTGGTCGGACGGCGCGCTGCGTCTGGCGGCACGGGCGGCGTCGTTATCGGCGCCGGAGCGGATCACGGCGGCGCACCTCCTCGTCATGCGCCCGCGATGACCCCCTTTTCGCCCGTGACGCCGCCCCTATCGGACGGACCGGTCCTGCCGGGCGGGCGCAATCGGTGCCGCCGGCCAGGCGGCGGGGATCTTCGCCGTGCGCGGGAAATCGCGCGGGGGCGGCGGTCGTTGCCCGGCGAGTGCGCCGGCGTACCGCCTGGCGCCGGGGAGGATGCCCGTGCCGGCGAAGCGATCACGAACCATGCACTGGCGCCAGTGCCTCGACCAGGTGCACGAGCGGGGCGGCGCCCTGGACATCGCGGTCGCGCATCCCGACGGGAGCGAGCCGGAGGCGAACGACCATCTCGTCTGGCGTGTTCGCATCCTCGCACTCGGCGAGGACGAGATCGTCGTCGAGCGTCCGACGGCGCTCGGCCAGGAGATCCCCTTCGAGCGCGGCGTCGGGCTGGTCGCGGTCATGACGGTCGGGCAGAACAAGTGGATGTTCTCGACGGAGAATCTCGGCGCCGGTGAGGAGCAGTCGCGGCAGCGCGTCGTCGGGACGCTGCGTCTGAAGATGCCGGCCGGCGTGCGGCGCTGCCAGCGTCGGATGGACCGCCTGAGCACCAGCGCGCTGAAGCTGCCGCGCGTCACGCTGTGGCCGCTGCTCGACCCGAAGTCCGTCGTGCTCGCGGAGCGCGCCCAGGAGCTCCGCTTCGAGCGTGACGACGCCGGAACCCGCAGCGGCACGGCCACGCGCCTCGCCTCCGCCGGCGAGGACCTCATGCCGGAGGTCGGGCCGGAGTTCGAGGGCTTCCTGCTCAACATCGGCGGCGGTGGTGTGGGCCTGCAGGTGCCGCCGGAGCACAACCAGATGCTCGCCCGGCACAAGCTCTTCTGGATGCGCGTGGCGCTGCCTCCGATGTCCACGCCGATCTGCGCGACGGCCAAGCTCGTGCACACGCACATGCAGTCCGACCAGCACATCTACGCGGGCATGGCGTTCGACTTCTCGTTCAACGCCGCGCACCAGCGTCTCGTGGTGAGCCAGATCTGCCGCTTCGTCGCGGAGCAGCAGCGCGAGCAGCGCGAGGCGGCGTAGGCAACGCCGGTTCGAATCGAGCCGCCCGCAGGCGACGTTCACGAATCGAAGCCGCCCGCAGGAAGATGCGCGTGCGAGCCCGACCGGCATCGCGTCGCGTGCGCGACGACCGGCGACGGGGACAACGAGGCGGGATCACGAAGACGACGGTGAGGACGACGGCGACGACAACGATTCGCGAGAACGGTGCGCGACGTCGTCCGTCCCGGTCCCGGCGACCATGTTCGCCAGCACCAGACGCAGCACCGCCGCCTTGTCG
>CAZXBB010000419.1:0-1720 GCA_964638815.1 uncultured Isosphaeraceae bacterium | reverse complement strand
CGCGGTGACGACAATCGCGACGACGAGCCCGATCGTGAAGATCGCCCCCATCACGATCGCAAAGATCGCGCGGCCCCGGCCGCCGAGATCGGGGTGACGCCGGAGGCGCCGGAGCGCGGCGATACCGAGGATCAGCGCGATCGGGGCCGGCACGAGGAGCACCGCGAACAGGCCCGCGTAGCCGGCAGCGATCGCAAGGAACGATCGCCCGACGGGCACGAGCATGCGCGTCACGCGATCGTCGGCGGCGGAAACGGCGGCCAGCTCCGAAGGGTCGACCGGCGCGACCGGCGCATCGGCCGGCGCCGCCCATGTCGCGCGAGCCGCGGCCGCCGCGGCGCGCAACCGGGCCCGGTACCGGAACACGAGCACGACCCCCCAGATGGTGAACACACCGGCGGCGAGCATGAGGAGACCGCTCACGGTTTCGGCGATCGGTTCGACGGACCCGCCGATCGCGGACCCCACGAACATCGCGAGGGCCGCCAGCGCGCCGGGCGCGAGGACACCAAACATCACGATGCGCGTGTGTGCGGCGAGACCGGCGTCCGGGACCCGGTCGGCCAGCCCACGTGCGTAGAGGAACAGCGCCCCCATTCCGACGAGGTCCAGCGTCGCCACCACGAGGGCGAAGACAGCCGGAATGAGCGCGGTGGCCGCCGGGCCCATCGCGGTGCCTGCCCCGGAGAACGCGACCGAGAACGTCGGATCGACGAACAGCTCACCGACGCCCAGGAACGCCGACGCGACGAGCGTGTAGCGCGCGATCGCGCGGGCCGTGAACGGCTGGGACGACTCGTCGCGCCCGGGATCCGGCGTCGTAACGAGCCAGAAGGCGTAGAGCTGCAGGACGATGAGCACCACCACCACCGCAAGGAGCACCACGGCCGCGGTCGTCGTGACCATCGCGGTCGCCGCGAACGTCACGGCGAAGATGAGCGTGATCACGACCACGCCGACGATCCCGGCCAGGATCGACACCACGAACCACTTTGCGCCGCGGGCGACGCGGTCCACCCACGCCGGATCGCTGAACCGGAGGAGATCGCCGTGCACCGACCGCCCGACCGGCGTCGTACACTCCGGACACGCGCCTTCCATTGCGACACCGCGCAGGTTGTAGCCGCAACTGCGGCACTCGACGTCGGCGCACAGTCGCCGGGCATCGTCGAGCGGCACACGGTCCGGGGGGACAGCCGGGGAGGAATCCATGGCCCGCATCGTCGTCGCTGCGGGGCCGAAAGTCACGTCCGGCATCCATGCCGCCTTGGTTTTGGACGTCTGGGGGTGCGCGATGGGAGTGTAACATGTGGTGCGCGGGTCTCTCGAACGTTCGGGGGGCTGCGTCGTGCAGCCCCCTTTGGCGTGACGCGCTGTTCACACCTTTGCCCGTCACGCGCGGCGACGCTGCATCCTGCAGCTCACACGAAGAAGTCCCGACATGCAAGTGCGACGGCGGCATTCTGCCGCCTGCGCGTGGGACGTTTGGGGCCGTGCGCAATGGGGGTTTGACGGACGCTCGGGGGGGGTGCGCGATGGAAGTGTAACCTTTGGTGCGGTGGTCTCTCGAACGTTCGGGGGGCTGCGTCGTGCAGCCCCCTTTGGCGTGACGCGCTGTTCACACCTTTGCCCGTCACGCGCGGCGACGCTGCATCCTGCAGCTCACACTTCGACGTTCCGACCCGCTAGTGCGACGGCGGCATCCTGCCGCCTGCGCGTG
>CAZXBB010000418.1:0-1637 GCA_964638815.1 uncultured Isosphaeraceae bacterium | reverse complement strand
GGTGCCGTCGGCGTTCGTGTCGCCGTCGCATGGACACATCGTGGCGCGCGCGATGCGGAAGTCGTCGTTGTCGGCCCGCGTGGCCGTGTTGCCGGGGCATCCGCAGTGCGTCGCGATGCCGATGATCCTGCCGCCGGCGTGAATGCCGGAGCCGGAGTTGCCGAACGTCGTGTCGATGTCGTGGAGGTAGACGGTGGACGTGATGCCGTTGATCGTGCCCGTCGAGTGCTGCTGCACCTGGTTGCGGTCGCACTCCTGGTCCGCACCGTAGCCCCACACCGCTGCGATCGTGTCGATGCGCGCCGCGCTCGTGGCGATCGGAACGAACGCGCCGTACCGGTCGAACGGGCGCTCCCCGAGACCGTTCGTACCGAGACGCATCGTCGCCCAGTCGCGTCCCGGTCCCTCGTTGAGCAGAATCACGTCGACGATCGGGAACTGGTCGTTGACGGGCGGGTGGTTCGTGCTGCAATCGGCGTTCGACGCGGGCACCCGGAACTCGACCGCGTCGTTGCCGCCGACGCAGTGCCCCGCCGTCACCACGCAGCTCTCCCGGTTCCACACCGTCGCGCTGCACCCGCTGGGAGCCAGGCGTCCGGCGAAGTCCGCGCTGCTCGGCAGCCGATCGTCGCCGTCGCAGATGCCGCAGGTGCCGGAATCGGCCTGGCCCAGCTCGAGCCCGACGTGGCCGAGGACCACCCGGTTGGCGGTCTTCGGGGCGGCGACGAGCTCGAGGAGCACCGTGTCGCCGTTGAAGTACGCCGACGTGCTGCTCCACATGGCGAGGCCGTCCGCGTCGAGCGTCTGCACCTCGCCGTCGTGCATGGACGTCATGCGCACCGTGCTGCCGGGCGCGAGGGCGACCTCCTTGAAGTAGAGCCGGAGCCACGCGACGCCCTCGACCCGGACGGTCTCGCGGAAGACCACCGCCGGGTCCGCCCCGTCGTTCGCGATGAGCGTGCTGTCGGCGGGATACGCGCGGATGTCTCCCATCGGGAGGTCCATCGTGGTCTGCGCGGCCGCGGCCGCGGCGATCGTCAGCGCGGCAAGCATCCCGGGCGTGTGCATCCCGGGCGTCAGCGTGTTCCTGTTCAGCATGGATGATCGACTCCGGCCGGTGACCAGGGCCCCACGGCGCCGGTGTTCCCGCACAGTCCAAGGTAGGCCGTGGGCCGCTCGGGTCAACCGGCTGGTGAAGTGTTATTCGCAGCGAGGTCGCCCGTTGCAGGGCGCAGGGAGGCCACGTGCACTCCTCCACAGGTCTCCCCCGCCCGGAAGCGCGGGGTATACCACGGCGTATACCATGAGGTCGTGCCCCGATGGCTCAGCCGGATAGAGCGGCGGTCTTCTCAACGACACAGGTCCGCTGGTTCGTGTCACGCTGCTCGAGCCGGATGACGCGCGGGTACGAGAGGGGGCGGCTGCCCCCTCTCGTGCACTCCTCCCCCGCCGAGTCAGAACACGGGCGCCCCGATAGCTCAGCCGGTCTTCTCAACGACACAGGTCCGCTGGTTCGCGATGACGCGCGGATACGAGAGGGGGCGGCTGCCCCCTCTCGTGCTCTCCCCCGCCCGGAAGCGCGGGGTATACCACGGCGTATACCATGAGGCTGTGCCCCGATAGCTCAGCCGGATAGA
>CAZXBB010000417.1:0-6803 GCA_964638815.1 uncultured Isosphaeraceae bacterium | reverse complement strand
TGACCAGCCCGACGCTCGACGCCTCGGATCCCGAGTCGATCGTCTCCAACAGGCGCTGGTACGACCCGACCAGCGGCAACCAGCGCGACGACCCGTTCGTCGTCGAGGTCTCGGACAACGACGGCGCGAACTGGACGCTGCTCGAGTCCGTGGCCGGCGACAGCGTCGAGGCCGAGGGCGGCTGGCACTTCGTCACGCGTCGCGTCGCCGACTTCGTGGCGAACACCGACCAGTTCCGCATCCGCTTCATCGCCTCCGACTTCAACCCGCAGTCGATCAACGAGGCGGCGGTGGACGGCGTGATCGTCCGCGCGCTCATCTGCGGCGACGACTGCCCCGCGGACCTCAACATGAGCGGCGCCGTCGACTTCGCGGACGTTCTCGCGATCCTCTCCGCATGGGGGAACCCGGGCGGGCCCGAGGATCTCGACAACAGCGGCACCGTGGACTTCCAGGACATCCTGATCGTCCTCGGGAGCTGGGGGCCGTGCAAGTAACGAAACGGGCTCACGAACGGAAGGCCGCCGGAAACGGCGGCCTTCCTCTTCTGGCTGAAATGAGCCGGTCGCCCGGCGCACCGGACGGGACATCGCAAGAGGAGCTTTTCATGAGATCAACGGCCCGAACCACGATCCTCGGCACCGTCGCGTTCGGATGCGCGTCATTCGCCGCGTGGCACTGGAGCGGCGCCCCGGGCGTCGCGCAGACCTCCGCCGTCCTGACCGCCGTCGAGCGTCAGGCCAACGTCTACACCTACAACCGCCAGGAGGCGCCGAGCGTCGCCGTCGATGCCGAGGGCAACGCGCTCGCCGTCTGGGGCAGCCGCCGGCAGGAGAACGGCACGTTCGGCATCTTCGGCCGGCTCTTCGACGCCGGCGGATCCCCGATCGGCGGAGAGCTGCACGTCAACGACGAGATGTCGAACAACCAGGACGCGCCGGCGATCGCGTTCGGCGGATCCGCGGGCACTGACGCCTGGATCGCCTGGCAGTCGCACGGCCAGGACGGTGACGCGGGCGCCGTCGTCGCACGTCGCTTCGGCCGCGTCGGTGACACCTTCACGGCGCTCTCCGGCGACATCGTCGTCAACGAGGAAACCGGCGGCGACCAGCTCCAGCCGGCGATCGCCGCGACGGACGACCGCGTGATGGTCGCGTGGACGACCGAGACCGCGGACGGCCAGGTCGTCATGGGCCGCGTCCTCGATCACGATGGAACGCCGGTCGGCGGCGAGTTCCGCCTCGGCACGACAGACGACCGCGTCGAGTGGCTTCCCGCGATCGCCGCGCAGCCGGACGGCTTCGTGGCGACGTGGGCAGTGCGGGATCGCGCGACGGGCCGGCCGACCGGCATCCTCGCGCGACGCTTCGACGCGAACGGCGCCGCGCGCGGCGACGCGTTCACCGTCGCCACCGGCCCGGACCGCCATGACGTCGAGCCCGCAATCGACGCGGCGGCCGACGGCCGCTTCGCGATCGCGTGGATGAGCAGCAACGCCGATCGCGGCTACGACGTGCTCGCCCGACGCTTCGACGCCGACGGCACCCCGCGGGGCGCCGAGTTCACCGTCGCCGGCCTCGCGAGCGGCGCGGCCTCGTGGCACAGCGCCGCGGCGGTGGCGATGGCGGCCGACGGCCGCTTTATCGTCGCGTGGAACGCCGAGATGAAGGACGACGCGGGTGACGAGGTGCTCGCGCGACGCTACGACGCCGACGGCGCCGCCGGCGACACGTTCACGGTCAACCGCCACGCGGACGGACGCCAGACGATGGCGATCTCCGGCGCGCGGCGCGTGGCGTGGGGCGTGGACGACCGCCTCGCGTTCGCGTGGGACGGACGGGCGGGCGACGACGGCAGCGGCATCGGCGTGACGATGATGGTGCCCGGGTCCGTCGTCGCGACAACGCTCGCCGTGGCCGACGCGGTGCTCTCGAAGGCGACACCCGGCTCGCATCTCGGCGAGCCGGTGCCGCCGGAGTTCGATCCGAACTGGGTGCCGGAGCCGCCGGACCAGGTCACGCTCGCGCCGGGACAGGACTTCGGCTTCATCGGATTCCAGAGCACGGGCTGGAACCCGCCCGATCCGGACATTGCCGTCGGTCCGAACGGCATCATCGTCGCCGTCAACGGCGGCGTCCGCTACTTCAACAAGCAGGGCAACCAGCTCTGGTCGCTTCCGCTCACCGGCGGCGGCGGGTTCTGGGGCCAGCAGGGCGGCGGCGGGTTCGTGTTCGATCCCGTCGAGCTCTTCGACCCGCACTCCAACCGCTTCATCGTGGTGTGCACGGAGCACGTCGGCAGCTCGGACTACCTGACGATCGCGATCTCCAACGACGACGATCCGAGCGGCAGCAGCGGCCACAACGACTTCATCAAGCGTCGCTGGAACCTGGACAGCCTCTGCGGCTTCATCGACTTCCCGAACCTCGGCGTGGACGAGGACGCGATCTACGTCACGACCGACTGCTTCGACTCGCCGGGCGGCAACAAGGTCTGGATCATCGACAAGCAGGCGCTCATCGACGGCGAGGACGCCTTCCCGGACTTCGTGCAGATGAGCGGCGGTTTCTTCTCACTCGGCTCGGTGAAGACTTACGACGCCGACACGCCCGCGCAGTACTTCGTATCGGCGGAGAACGACTCGGACAGCTCGATCGAGATCCGCGGCCTCACCGATCCGCTCGGCAGCCCGGGCGTCAGCACGTTCCTCCTGCCCGTTCCCACGTACGCGGGGCCGCCCGGTGCGCAGCAGCTCGGCTCGTCGAACCGGGTGGCGACGGTCGGCAAGCGCATCAAGAACGGCGTCTACCGCAACGGGAGTCTCTGGATCACGCACACGGTCGGCCAGAGCAACACCGCCCGCATGCGGTGGTACGAGATCGCCATGAACGGCTGGCCGACGAGCGGGAACGATCCCGAACTCGTGCAGGGCGGTACGCAGAACCTCGGCACCGGCGTGCACAGCTGGTTCGGCGACGTCGACGTGGACGCCGCCGGCAACGCCGCGTTCGCGTTCAACCGCTCCTCCTCGAAGGAGTTCGTCGGCGTCTGGCGTACGTTCCGCCTGGCCGGCGACCCACTCGGCCAACTGCGCGATCCGGTACAGATGCAGGCGAGCACCTCGCCGGAGAACGGCTCGCGCTGGGGCGACTACGGCGGTGTCCACCAGGACCCGGCCCAGCCGAACGCGTTCTGGCAGATGCACGAGTATCGCACGTCGAGCTGGCGCTGCTGGGTCGGCAAGTTCGAGCTGCCGGTCCCGGTGTGCCCCGAGGACATCGACGGCAGCGGCGCGATCGACATCGGCGACGTCATCAGGTTGCTGAAGGCCTGGGGCAACATGGGCGGCCCTGAGGACCTCGACGGCAGCGGCGAGGTCGGCATCAACGACCTCATCCTGCTGCTCGCCGCGTGGGGGCCGTGCGCCTGATGCGTTGATCCGTCTGGGAGTTGACCGGCGGTCGTGCTTCGGCGCGGCCGCCGGTTTTTCCTTTTGCCTTCGGGCGTTCAGGCGGGCGCGGGGGCGCGCGGGCCGGGGAACGAGCGGCCCACGTCGCGTATCGCACGCCGCCCCGCCGTGCCGCGCCGGACCGGGGCGCACGGGACCCTCGCGCGTCCCGTCACGACGTCGGACGCGCACAAGCCACACGTGACGGGAGCAGGCCCCGGAAGGCCATGCCTGAGGCCACACCGGAAGGAAAGGCCGAGGTGGGATTCGAACCCACGAATAACGGATTTGCAATCCGTCGCCTTGGACCACTTGGCTACTCGGCCCGCGAAGGACCTATTGTTGCCGTGGCCGCGGGGGGCGTCAATCTTCGCGATCGGAGGTTCACATGGACCCGGATACGCCGCGTCTGCTCCAGGTCGTTCCCACCGAGATCGAGGCGGCCGCGATCGTCGCGCGGCTCGACGCAGAGGACATTCCGGCGTGGGTGGAGGGCGGGATCATCGGCGGGTTCCGCGCCGAAGCGCCGGGCGGGACGAGTATCTACGTCCACGCTTCGGACCACGAGCGCGCCGCACGGGCGCTCGGGCTCGACTCCGGACCGGAGCGCGCCGGGCCGACGACGGAGCCCGGGGCCGCGCCGCGACGCCGCAACGTGCTCTGGGTGCTCATCGTTCTTGCCCTCGCGGCGTGGCTCGTCCTGAGCCTGCTGCGCTGACGCGGAGGCGCGCTGCCGCACTCCGGATGACCGCGGCCGCTCACTCGCCGTTCGCCTGCGCGCGATCGGGCGAGACGGGACACAGCATCGCGCCCACCAGGTCGATCGTCGGCGGCTTGCGTCCGAGCAGAAGCGCCGCCCGCGTCGTGACGCCGAGCGAGGGACGCTGGATGCGCGCCTTCAGCGGGTACCCGGTCTCCGGGTCGAAGACCGGGTGGTGCTCGCCGGCTTCGTCCACCTCGCAGACGAAGTACAGGCGGCCGTCCTCGGCCCAGGCGTCCACGGCGCGCTCGAGCTCGAGCGTGCGCGGCCCGGTCTGCCGCGCGACGCGACGCGGCCCCGCATCGGCGCGGGGCAGAGGTCGCGTGAGGACGACGGCGCCGTCGATCTCTTTGATCGTGCGATCGATCGCCGCCTCGCTCGCCCGACCGAGCGGCGTGCTCCAGAACAGGTACGAGCCGAAGGCCATGTCCGCATAGAAGCCGTCGGCCGAGGCGCTCTTCGCGCTCGCCGTGCCGTAGATGTGATCCGACGCGACGACGCGACCGAGGGCGAGATCGACCAGCTCGAGCCGCATCGCGACCACAGCCTCGTCCTTGCGTCCGAACAGCCCCCGTCGCTGGAGCGTCGGCGGCAGGTCACCCGAGTGGGCGAAGTCCGTGACGGCGCCCACGACGACGAAGCGAACCTCGCCGTGCTCCTGCCGCAGCCGCACCAGGCTGCGCTCCCGACGCTCGCCCACCTGCTGGAGCGCCTTGGCGACCTGGTCCGCGAGCGGCGCGTCCACCCAGGCCTCGTAGCGGCTCTCGCTGCGGAGCGCGGCCGCGAGCGCGGCGCTCATTCCCGCCCCGATGTCCTTCCACTGCACGCGGGCCCGCACCGGGTTCGCGAGCCGCCCCACGACGATCACCGGACGCTCGTACACCTGGTCACCCGCGAAGCGGCCGTCCGCCGTCGGCGGCTGACGGTAGCTCCAGCCGCATCCCGCGGCGGCGAGGGTCAACGTCAGCATCAGCAGGAAGATGCAGCGAGCGATCGGGGCGGTCATCACCGGACACCATCGTCCGCGGAGCGCGCGGCGCTTGAATGGGCCAGCCGCGGCGGCGGTTCCGATAACGCCCCTTGCCGGATCGGCGGAGCGTCCTATGCTGCCTGCACCGGCACGCCCTTCTTCCGACGGAGACGCTGTATGGATGCTCGCTCCGCCCTCTTCCGAATCGCGGTCATCGCCGCGCTCCTCGCGCCCGCCGGTCCCGCGTGCGGCCAGACCACACGGTCCGCATCGTCGCCGGAGCGCCCGGCCCCGCACCCCGCGCCCCGCCGGACGATGAGCGAAACGCCGCGCGTTCGCCCGCCGCTGCTCCGCGAGGGAAGCCGGATCGTGCAGGTCACGGGCGTCGTCCGTCGCGACGAGACCGACGGCACCTGGACCTTCGTGATCGACGACGGCCGGGCCGGACCGAGCTACGAGCTCACGATCATGCCGTGCGCGTTCCTCGGCGAGATGGAGCAGATGATCGCCATCGCGGCGAACGACCATCTCGTCTTCGAGGTGACCGGGCAGGTCTACGTCTACCGCGAGCAGAACTACCTGATGCCGACGCATCCGCCGCTGCTCATCCGGCACGAGCTGTCGGCCCCGGAAACCACCGCGCCGACACCGATGGACGAGGTCGGCGGTGACGCGACCGAGAACATCATCCGCGACCTCGAGCGGTCGGTCGGTCCCGTGCCGCGCCGCGCCGCGCCCGACCGCCGCGCGCCGTTCGCGGCAACCGGCGACGACGGAACGGGCGGCGGGCCGTCGCTCGAGGGCACGATTCTCGTCGAGCGCCGCGGCATCGTCCGTCGCACGGCGTCGGGGGCGTACGTCCTGCTGTTCGACGCCGACGCCGAAGGCAACGCGGATCCGCCGATGCGTCTGCTGCCGTGCCTGCTCCTTCAGTCCCTCGAAGGCCACGCCCGCGATTACGGCGAGCGCGCGACGGTCCTCGTGAGCGGGCACGTCTACACGTACCGGGGCCTGAACTACCTGCGCCCGACGCTGTTCAGGATCCCCCGCGATCGGACGCGGCTTCAGCCCTGAGGATCCGCAGGATTCCCCGGCGAGAGACCGCTAACCCGCTTCCTGGAGCGGCCGCACGGCCTTCAGCCCGACGCGCTGCTTCGGGCGGTCCCGGCCGTCGGTCGCGACCGCGCCGAGCTTCTCGACGATGTCCATGCCCTCGATGACCTGCCCGAAGCCGGTGTACTGACCGTCGAGATGCCGGCACTTCTCGCGCGTGAGGCAGATGAAGAACTGGCTGCCGGCGGAGTCGGGATCGCCGCTGCGCGCCATCGAGAGCGTGCCGGGCACGTGCTTGCGGTCGTTGAACTCGCTCCTGATCTGGTAGCCGGGCCCGCCGGTGCCGTCGCCTTTCGGGCAGCCGCCCTGGATGACGAAGCCGCAGATCACCCGGTGAAACGCGAGGTCGTCGTAGAAGCCCTCGCGACCGAGCTTGAGGAAGTTCTCGACGTGGTTCGGGGCGACGTCGTCCCACAGCTCCGCGGTGATGTCGCCGAAGTCGGTCGAGATGGTGACCTTCGGGTAGTCGCTCATGGTGTGCGTCCTTCCGTTGAGGTGAAATCCAGTCTAGC
>CAZXBB010000416.1:0-4092 GCA_964638815.1 uncultured Isosphaeraceae bacterium | reverse complement strand
GTCGTTCGACGCGCTCCTCGCGATCGCCCGCGCGATGTCCTTTCAGCCGGGCCTGCTCGGCCACCTCGTCGGGCAGGGGATCCTGGCGCTCGCCGTCGAGGAGCTGGAACGCGAGATCGGCGAGCACGAGCTGAGCGAGTCCCTCTGCCGGCGTCTCCTCGACGCGCTCGATCGCCGCAGGCTCGCGCCGTTCGAGCTCGCCATCGAGGCCCAGCGGGAGCTGTTCCGCGAAATGATGCAATACATCTTCACCGACGACGGCCACGGTGACGGACGGCTGGCCGAGGACGGTCTCTGGTCCGCCGCCCTCGCGCGTTTCCTCGGGCCGCGGCGGGCGAAAGTCCTCGCGGTCGCCGACGCGTACTTCGACGGCTACGTCGATTCGGCCCGACTGTCCGTGTCGCAACGCGCCGCTCGGGGCTTCGACCGGGCCGCGTTTATCAGCGGTCTCGGGTTCTCGCCGAGCCACCGCTTCGTGCGGACACTCCTGTCGGACCTCGATCGGGTGATCGAGGCAAGGGACCGGAGTCAGATGCAGGTCGAGGGCGCGCGACTCATGCTCGCGATCGAAATCCACCGCGCACGGCACGGCGCTCCGCCGGAGCGGCTCGCGGATCTCGCGCCGGCCGTCCTGCCCGTGATCCCGACGGATCCGCTTCGCGACGGGCCGTTCGGCTACCGCCGGATCGACGTCGAGGAGCGCCCCGACGGCTTCCTGCTCTATTCGTACGGGAAAGACGGCAAGGACCACGAAGGACAGCCCGGATGGGGCGTCGACGGCGACATCGTCATCAACGACGCGCGACCGGCGTGGCCCGAGGAATGGGACTATTCCGCCGGCAGGACGACGCCGCGGCACTCGCCGAACCCGATTCGTTTCGCGCCCTCGCGCTCGCACCACGCGCGGAGGACGACTTCGTCGCCGTCCTGAAGGAACTTCCGCTGCGTGCCGTCCGGCAGGTCGAGCGGTCGCTCGCCGCGCCACGTCCGCTCGAGCAGGCAACCGCCCGCATCATCACCGGGACCTGACACGGTGCCGGATCCGACGAGGTCCCCGGGACGCATGTTGCAACCGGTCGAGGTGTGGTGCACGAGCATCTGGCCGACCGTCCAGTACATGTCGCGGAAGTTCGCGCGGCTCACGCGGAAAGGCGGCGTGCCGGCGCGGCGCATCGCGTCCGAGGAAAGCTCGACCTCCACGAAGATATCAAGACCGAGGTCGTCAACCGGCCGGAGGTACTCGAGCAGCGGCGGGTCGTCGCCCGCGCGGTCGGGGCCGGACACCCGGAACGGCGCGAGCGCCTCGAGGGTCACGATCCACGGGCTCACCGTCGAGCAGAAGTTCTTCGCGTTGAAGGGACCCAGCGGCTGGTACTCCCACTTCTGCACGTCGCGCGCCGACCAGTCATTGAGCAAGCACATCCCGAAGATGTGACGCGGCGCTTCCGCCATCGCAATGCGCCGACCGAGGGCGTTGCCGGTGCCGACGTAGAAGCCCATCTCGAGCTCGTAGTCGAGCAGGCGGCACGGACCGTACACGGGAAGTTCGGCGTCGGCCGGCATCGTCTGCCCCATCGGCCGGCGCACGGGCGTGTCGCTCACGACGATGGAGCTCGCCCGCCCGTGGTAGCCGACGGGCAGGTGCCTGTAGTTCGGCATCAGCGGGTTGTCCGGACGGAACAACCGGCCGACGTTCGTCGCGTGGTGGATCGAGCAGTAGAAATCGGTGTAGTCGCCGATCGCGGCGGGCACCAGCATGATCGCGTCGTGTGGCGCGACCAGGAGCGCCGCCCGGGCCGCCGCATCGTCGCGCAGCGTCGCATCGTCGCGATGGAGCAACCCGCTGATCGCATGACGCGTCTCGCGCCAGACGCCCGCGCCGCACGCCAGGAACGCGTTCACGTTGACGTCGGTCAGCGCGCGGCATCCCTCCGACCCGATCGAGTCAACCAGCCCGGCCTCGACGCACCCGCGCACGTCGAGGATCTGGTCGCCGATCGCGACGCCGATGCGCGGCGCCTGGTCGGTGCGAGCGCGGCGGAACACGCCGAAGGGCAGGTTCTGGATCGGAAAGTCCGCCCCCGGCGTGTTGGCGGATTCCAGCCAGCTCTCGAGGGCCGGGTCGTGCGTCGGGTCTGTGAGGCTCGTCATGCAATCCCTCCGCACACGGACGCGCGCATTGATCCGCTCATCACAGGAGGCCCATCGCGCGCAGGTCATCGCGCGGCTCGTCGAACGAGCACGACCCGAACGAGGCCGCGAACGACAGACGCGTCTCCTCGACCTGCCCGGTCCTGAAGCGGTGCTCGCGCCACGCCAGGCCGTCGTCATCAAAAGTGAAGTTGCCCGCGGACTCGTCGGTGAGCACCTCGCGCAGCCGGTTCACGTCGGCGCGACCGAACCGCGCGATGACGGCGGCCACGAAGACGTTGAGGAAGCCGAACCCGGTCGCCCCGGCGACGTCGCGGTGTCCCGTGATCGGGTGGTGGAGGCCCGCGGTCGCCTTGAACGGCACGTCCGCCGCGGCGCAGGCGGCCAGGAAACGCGCGACCTCGTCCGGGCTCGGATAGAGGTCGGGCGTCACTCCCCCGGTGCGTATCTTCGCGCCCGCCTCGCTCCCGGCGAGCGCGGCGACGAGGCCGCGCGGGTCGTCGGCGACCGGGAGCTCGAAGTACGGGAACAGGTCGTCGCCGATCGCGTCGAGCGCCGCATCGATCGCGTCCGCTTCGTCCGCCTTCATCTCGACGACATCGATCACGGCCAGGCCGTTCGCCGGATCGAGGTGCGCTTCGTTGAACCGCGCGACGCGGGCGAGATCGTCGCCGAGCGTCGGGCTGCCCGCCGGCGCGACGAGCACGGAAAGCGGCCACACGGCGTCGTCCTCCTCCCCGGGCAGGCGGCCCGCGGCGCATGCCTCGAACTCGTCGAGGCGGCCGGCGGGCACGATGAGCCGCTCGAGCATCCACGCGTCCTCGCTGCCGAGGTAATCGCCGTAGTTGGCGACGGTCGTCGCCATGTCGAGCTTCGCGGGCGGAAAGAGCCCGGCGTAATCGACGAGGCTCGCGAGGAGCGCGCGAACGCTCGACCGCGGGACGTCGCCGGTGCGCTCGTCGCGCGTCACGCTCGCCGCCATCATCCGCCCCCCTGCTGGACCTTCGCCCACGTGTCGCGCAGCGCCACGGTCCGGTTGAGGACGATCGCGCCGGGCTTCGTGTCGGGATCGACGCAGAAGTACCCGAGACGCTCGAGCTGGAACCGCGCCCCCGGCGCCGCGTCCGCGAGGCCGGGCTCGAGCCTGCACCCCTCCAGGTGGACGAGCGACTCGGGGTTCACGTGCTCGAGGTAGTCGGCGCCGGGATTCTCGACGTCAAAGAGCCGGTCATAGAGACGCACCTCGGCGTCAACGGCGTGCGCGGCCGAGACCCAGTGAAGCGTCGCCTTCACCTTCCGCCCGTCCGGGGACGAGCCCCCCCGCGACTGCGGGTCGTACGTGCAGCGAAGCTCGACGACCGCGCCGGCGTCGTCCTTGACGACGCCGACGCACGTCACGTAATACGCGTAGCGCAGCCGCACCTCGCGCCCGGGCGTGAGCCGGAAGAATTTCGGCGGCGGCACTTCCTCGAAGTCCTCGCGCTCGACGTACAGCACGCGCGAGAACGGGATCGACCGCGTTCCCGCGGAGGGGTCCTCCGGGTTGTTGATCGCGTCGAGCTGCTCCTCGCGGTCTTCCGGGTAGTTCTCGATCACGACGCGGAGCGGCCGCAGCACGCCCATCGCGCGCTGCGCCCTGCGGTTGAGGTTCTCGCGCAGCGAGTGCTCGAGCAGCGCCATCTCGTTCACGCTGTCCCGCTTCGCCACGCCGACCTTGCGCACGAAGCTTCGCAGCGCTGCGGGCGGGTACCCGCGTCGGCGCATCCCGGCGAGGGTCGGCATGCGCGGATCGTCCCAGCCTTTCACGACGCCGTCGGCGACCATCTCGACGAGCTTTCGCTTGCTCATCACGGTGTAGTTCAGGTTCAGCCGCGCGAACTCGATCTGCTTCGGGTGGCACGGCACGTCGAGCTGGTCGAGGAACCAGTCGTAGAGCGGCCG
>CAZXBB010000415.1:0-2713 GCA_964638815.1 uncultured Isosphaeraceae bacterium | reverse complement strand
GATCGGTAACGGAGCGCACCCGAGGCGGGATCCGAATGCCAGGTCGCCCCTCGCGCGAGGGGCGGCCTGTTCGTCAACGACCGTCGCAGAACGGGGCGGACGGGCGTTTTCGCCGGCCTGGGCAGCCCGTTGAAGGAACTGAGGCGTTGCGTGCGTGCGATGTTTTTCTTCGTGGCAAGGAGCCGAACCGACGCCTTGTTTGACGATTGCAGCGATGGTTTGGCGACGCCGTCCGCGGCGGAAATGAGTCATGCTCAGGCGGCGTTGCAGCTCTTCAACGAGCTGCCTGGGGGCGGGAAATCCCGGCGCGCCACTCGCGACTGCGCTACGCTATGAGTATTCGTGGCGACCGGATCGACGGGACCGAGAAAGATCGCCGGGCGGGGAGAACATCTCACCCGGCCTGACGGATGAGGGTGACAATGGAGGCGAGACTCGAGGCGCGTGGTGTCACGGCGGCCGGCGACGGCCACCGGTTCGCGGTGATTGCGCTCGCGACGTTGACGATCCTCGGGTCCCGCGGTCCCGCGGCCGCCGAGCAGGACAGGTCCTCCGCCTCGGAAAAGGGCAGCCTCGTCGTGTACCCGCATGTCGAGGTGCGCTGGAGCAGCGTCCCGCCCTACACGGTCCTCCAGGATACTTTCCTTCACCTCTCGAACGACTTTCCCGCCGCCGTCGACGTGAAGCTGTTCTTCGTGAACGGCGATCCGCCCCTGATCGCCGAGCCCCTTCGAGGGGAAGGTGACGACGACGCGATTCGCGCAGAACGCGCGCCCGCCCCGCCGACCGGATCCGCGTCGTGGACCGACCCGACGGACCACCCTCCCACGACGTACATCCACCCCCTCGCGCAGGACCCGGAGGGCGACGAGCACGGAATCGGCATCGCGCTCGGACTCGATCCGCGGTGCGAGGGCGAGTCCATCTTCGGCCGGCTGACCGCGAGCTACAACGACTTGTTCGGCGACACCACCCGGATCGACGAAGCGTACTTCCGCATCGGATCCCCGACCTCGAAGGAGCGCTTCCCGGCCGAGGGGACCTCGCTCGAGATCGTCGAGGTGTTCGGCAACACGACGGCGGTCGTGGGCGGAAGTCTCCCCGTGCTCATCGGGGTGAGCGAGGGGACCCTGAGCGGTCTGCCCGGTCTGCCGAACGACGGCCGCGTCACGTTTCGCGTCGTCGGTTACGACATCCCCACCGATACGACGGAGGATCTGCGGGTCTTCGGGTCGGTCATGTGGGCAGACGTGTGCGATGACCCCGACACGATCGGGTGCGATCCCGACAAGATACTGGAAGCGACGGCCCCGGCGAACACCGGGCATCACCCGCGTATCGAGATCGCCAAGACGTGCAACGTGCCCTTCGTGTGCGAAGGCGAAGACACGCCCGTGACCTACACGTACACCGTCTGGAACCCAGGCAACGTCCAGCTCGGAAGCGTGATGGAGACGATCATGGACGACGGGTGCGCGGTGATGATGTTCATCGGCGGGGACACCGACGGCGACACGAACCTCGACCCGAGCGAGGTCTGGACGTTCGAGTGCAGCACGACCATCAGCACGGGGAGCACCGACACCGTCACGGTAACCGGTCTGACCGGCGTCCCGTCGTGCGACGCAACCGCCAGCGACACGCTGACGATTCCGGTGATGAACTGCGGCGAGGAACGCGACCATCCCGGCTGGAACCACTTCGACAACATCGTCACGCTGACCGCGAACGAGCCGGCGTACTGGTCGGCGGCGACCGGATTGCCGAAGGGCGTCGCGCGGTGGCAGACGCTCGATCCGGCCGACGAGGGCCAGGGACCGGGACGCCCCGACCCGGACGACCCGTCGCAGCGCTACCTGCGCGGGTTCGTCGTCGCCTTCGCGATCCGGCAGGTGCCCGTCGGCGACGAGATCCGCTGGAACCACCTCGCCGGCGACGCGACGATCGTCAACTACCGCGAGCAGCACGCCTGGCAGTACGCCACGCCGGCCTTCCAGGTGATCGACGAATTCGCCCACGGCGCCGCCACGGGCACGCCCGGCGATCTCCTCCTGGACGGGACCGAGTACGCGGAGCACGGCGCGATGCTCCTGCTCAACTTCATCGCGTCGAACTCCGACGCCTACAGCGGTGGCGGGATCGGCGCCCTGCACGACACCGCGCTGACGCTGATGCCGCTCGCCGGCGACTTCCGTTCGGATACGGTCGGCCCGCGCACCACGAAGGCCACGTTCGACATCTGGAACCAGAACGAGGTCAAGTTCACCAACCTCGACCAGTGCGTGTCCTGCTGGAGCTCGACGCGGTTGAGCCGTTCGCCGCTTCCGAATCACTTCCTGATGCACTCGCTGCACACGGACGCGGGCAAGGCCCGCATCGACGGCGTGACAAGCGGCCTCTGCGCGCCGGACGAGGCGTTCGAGACGGCGCTCATCGGCGTCGCCACGCGCCTGATCGCGCCGGGCATCGTGACCGGACATAACCTCTTCGACATCGGCCGCGAGTCGGGGCGGATCCGGTACGACGCGCACGACCCACCGCCCGAAGCCAGCGGCGGGATGCGACGCGAGTTGCTGAATCCGTAGACGGGTGCTGGCCCGCGCCCGCGCCCTGCGCTCGCGCCCGCGCCCTGCGCTCGCGCCCGCGCCCGCCCTGCGCGCCCGCGGTCGCGCCCCTCGCTCGCGCCCGCGGTCGCGCCCGCGCTCGCGCCCGC
>CAZXBB010000414.1:0-15796 GCA_964638815.1 uncultured Isosphaeraceae bacterium | reverse complement strand
GCGCGCGTCGCCGTCGGGCGCGCCGCGCGGCGCGAGCGCAAGCCGGCCGCACCAGCCCAGACGTTCGCGCAACACGGCCTGGTCCTTCTCCGGGGGCGCGTTGACGTTGCCGGTGGGAGACGCGTGCGCGTCCGGGGCCGGGGCCGGGGCCGTGGCCGGGTGCGCGTGCGTGGCCGGGGCCGGGTTCGTAGCCGCGTCCGCGTCCGCGTCCGCGTCCGGGTCCGCGTCTGCGTCCGGGTGCGCGTCCGGGGCCGCGTCCGGGTGCGCGTCCGGGTCCGCGTCCGCGTCCGTGGCCGCGTCCGGGTCGGCGTAGAGCACGGACAGGATGCGTTGCACCTGTTCCTGCTCCGCGGTCAGCTCGAACGGTTCGCCGGAGTCCGCCGTGCGCGCGACCTCCTCCTCGATCAGACGCTCGAGCGACTCGAGCGCCCGGCGCGCCGCGGTGGCGCCGCCGAGTTCGCCGGACAGCACGACGAAACGCTGCCGCTGGTCCACCGAGCCGACGTTCAGCACCTGGGCCTCGGCGAGCAGCCGCTCGCCCCCGAGGAACTCCGCCGCGCCGACCACGTAGCGACCCTGGATCCGGGCGAGGACGCGCTCGACGGTCCCGTCGCCTTCCGGCTCCTCGCCCGCGAGCCGCGTGAGCAGAAGCTGGATCGCGACCAGCAGAACGATCGCGATCCACGCGGCAACCGCCTGGCCGCGTCGCGGCTGCCCGGCCCGCGCTCCGGCGTCCCCGGGCCGATCGCGCGACTCGCCCCGCGTCGCGTCCTGCTCGAACTCCTGCATGGCCGGACTCCGTTTGCCGACTCTGTTTGCCGACTCCGTTTGCCGACTCCGTTTGCCGACTTCGTTTACCGACTCCGTTTACCCCCTCCGGGGCTCCCGCCTCCCCTATCGGTCAGTCGGACCCGATGGTTATACGCGAGACACGGCGTGCCTTGCGATACCGCCCCCCCGGGGGTCAATACCCCGGGTCCGGCGTGCCGCGCCCGCGATTGACAACGACCGGCCCCCTGCTACCCTGCCTGATTCGCCACCGGCGGACCCTCGTCGCGTGGTGCTCATCCTCACGTAGAGACGGGCCCAGAGACCGACCATGCCTCGCCAGACGTACTTCGCCAAAGCAGGTGACGTGACGCCCAGCTGGCACCACATCGACGCCGAGTCGAAGGTGCTCGGCCGGATGGCCACGGAGATCGCCACCATCCTCATGGGCAAGCACCGCCCCGAGTACACGCCGCACGTCGACTGCGGCGACTTTGTCGTCGTCACGAACGCGGCGAAGGTCGTCCTGACCGGCCGCAAGGCCGAGCAGAAGATGGAAATCCACTACACGGGGTACCCCGGCGGGCTCAAGACGAAGAGC
Organism: uncultured Isosphaeraceae bacterium; assembly: GCA_964638815.1. Classification (GTDB taxonomy): domain Bacteria; phylum Planctomycetota; class Phycisphaerae; order Phycisphaerales; family SM1A02; genus CAZXBB01. The sequence goes on along the minus strand of CAZXBB010000414.1, from coordinate 14,427 downwards.
TACCGAGAGGTCCTCGCGAAGCACCCCGAGCGGCTCGTCGAGAACGCCGTTCGACGCATGCTGCCGAAGAGCCGTCTGGGTCGCCAGATGCTGAGCAAGCTGAAGGTGTACTCCGGCGCCGAACACCCGCACCAGGCGCAACAGCCCGCGCCGCTCGAGATCAGCCGCTAAACAACCATCATGACCGACGAGCAGACCAACGACGCGCCCGCGACCCCCGCTTCCCCCGGATCGACCCCCGGATCGACCTCCGGATCGACCTCCGGATCGACCTCCGGATCGACCCCCCGCTCGACTCCCGGATCGACCTCAGGACCGACCTCAGGACCGACCCCCGGATCGACCTCAGGCTCGACCCGGGGCCCGACCATGACACCGATCGCGGTCCCGGCCGCGACGCCCGCGGCGCCCGCGCCCGGCGCCGTCGCCACCGCTCCGGAGCCCGCCCCGCGCGTCAAGCCGGTGAGCGGCGGATGGTGGCTCGGCACGGGTCGTCGCAAGTCGTCCGTCGCCCGCGTGCGGCTCCGCCCCGGCGACGGCAAGTTCATCGTCAACAAGCGACTGTACGACGAGTTCTTCACGGGCGAGCGCGACCGGAAGGACCTCATGAACGTCCTCGACAAGACCAAGACGAACGGGAGCGTGGACGTCCACGTGACCGTGCACGGCGGAGGCATCACGGGACAGACCGGCGCGATCGTGCTCGGGCTCGCCCGCGCGCTCCGGCGGTTCGACCCGACCCTCGAGCCCGTGCTCCGCGACAACCACCTTCTCACGCGGGACCCGCGCGAAGTGGAGCGGAAGAAGTACGGCCAGCCGGGCGCCCGGGCACGGTTCCAGTTCTCGAAGAGATAACACAGATAGCATCGGCCCGGCCCGTCAGCCGACCGTCGTGTCAACGAGTGTCTGCCAGGGCACGAGGTCGTCGTACAGATCGGCGACCGCGACGGATCCCGGTGCGTGACGCGCTGCCGCTCTCGGCGGGGCGTCGGTCCGTGTGATCTGCGACTCGAACCTCGCAAGCGCCCGGTCCATCGCGTACCGGAGCATTCGCTCGAAGTGCTGACCGCGCCCCGGGTCGATCGTCTCGACGGTGCGCGACACCACGTCGCGTCCGAGCCGGAGCATTGCGACGATGCGCCCCGCCGGCTCGTCGCCGAGCGGGCGGTGGATGTTCTGCTCGATCCGGACGACGGCCGCGGCGAGACCGAGCGAGATGAGCTTCCTCTTCACCCGGAACGCCCACGCGAGATCGCGCTCGATGGCGTCGATCCGCGCCGCCCGGGGCCACGGACCGAGCGCCGCGACGCCGCGCGCCGCGCGGCGCTTCAGCGCGTTGTACCCGGCCACAAGACCGTGCTCGTCCGCCTCCGCCAGGGGCGGGGCCGCCCGGGCGCTCGCGATCAGCGCAAGCGCGTCGTCGGCCGGGAGCACCGCGTCGAGGGGGCCCGCCAGGACGGGAGCGGAGAGGATGATGGCTTCGGCGTCCTCGAGATCGAAGGTGGGAAGCTCGACCCACGCCAGCTCGATCCCGCGCAGCCGATCTCCGCGATGCCGGTGATACGCGCGGCGGATGGTCGTCGCGCTCTTGCCGAAGCGTCTCGACAGCGTCGCGAGCGGGATGTTCCGTCGCCACGCCCGGTGGATCACGCGGATGTCCCGATCGGTGAGCGGGCCGTGCTCGCGGAAGATCGGCGCATCGCCGCACGCGCGGTCGTGCCGCCGCAGCATGTTCCGGATCGTCTCGTGGGCGCGACCGTGCCGGCGCGCGAGACGCCGGGCCGCCTCGTTGAGCGACACGCCCTCCGCCTCGCGGAGCCCGCGCGCCTCGGCGACGATGTTCGCGTGGAAGTCGCTCGTCGTGCGGGAGAACGCCGCGGCGCGACCCACCTGCCCGCGGTGACGCGCGACGAAGGCATCGATCGCGTCCCGAAAGCATGCGAGGGAGGGCCGCCCGCCGGCCTGGTCCTCGACGTAGTGGCACACGAGGCCGAGCCGGCGATAGCGCTGGAGCGTCTTCGCCGAGACGTTGAGCTCGCGCGCCACGTCGTCGAGCGCGACAGCCGACCGTCCGCCGTGATCGGCGCCGAGCCCGAGGCCGTGGCTGAGCCGCTGCACGAGGCTCGCCAGATCGCCCACGAGCGCCTCGCCGACGAGCATGACCGGTTCCGACCGCGATTCCGGTCGATATCCCGTGATGCGCCAGATCACGAAGTCCTCCGGGTAGTTCCGTCCCGGCTCGATGTCCGCCAGCAGCGCCTCGGCCGCGTTCATCTGGCGCAGACGCACTTCGCGCGACACGTACCGGAGCTGGCGGTGAAGCTCGGCGACGGCGGCAATCCGGAAACGCGGGGCGCGGGGCATGATCGCGGTCTCAGGCTCGTCCCCACACCCGCGTGCTTCGCCGCTCGTCAATGAGCCCGTGCTCCGCCGCCTTGTCGAAGAAGGCGTCGAGCGCGACCAGGCTGCGATCGGTGAACTCGTAGACGAGCTTCTTGCCGAGGTAGCTGCGCGCAAGATCCGCCGGCCAGCCGCGCGGCACGGCGCAGCGGTGGATCATGTTCGCGATCAGGTCCCGGTTGCGGCGACGCTGCCGGTCGAGGACGGCGAAGGCGGTCCGCAGGAGATCCTCGTCGGCGTCGCGCTTCGCGAGCCAGGTCGCGAACACGAAGGGCAGACCGGTCAGCTCCTTCCACGCCGCGCCGAGGTCGAGCTGGTGCGGGTAGCGCACGGCTGGCGGCGAGTCGGTCACGACCTTGTCCCCGATGAGGAGCATCGCCTCGGGCCACACGAGCGGCCCGCGGTCCAGCCCCCCGGGAGACGGGCGACGGACGATCCTCGCACTGGCGGGCGCGTCGTAGTCGAGCAGCTCGGGCGCGCGCCCGTAGAGCTCGCGGAAGATGATCTGGAGCAGCACGACCGACGTGTGAGAATCGGTGTCGCAGCAGACGCGCTCGAGCGATTCGATCGGTCGCGTCGCGTAGAGACGCACGGTCAGGGTCGGCCCGTCGCAGCCCAGCACGCCCGCGGGCAGGATCGTGAGCGGCTCACGCGCGCGCTGGTAGTCGATCGACGAGCACAGCGCCACGTCGACAACGTCGTCGAGCAGACGATCGACGAGGCGGCTCGGGACCGACCGGTCGAGCGTGACGTCCGCGAGCCCCTCGAGCCCGTCGATCAGCGGGAGCGTGTTCACGAAGCTGACGACGCCGAGACGGATCGGGGTCGCGGCGGCGGCGGTCGAAGCGGGGCTGGCCATCGGGGAATGGTACGGGCGTCGCGCGTCGCGTGTTTCTTCGTGAAATCTGAGCGCCCGGGAAGGAAGGACCGATGAAGAGGTGAGAAGCGGCCGTTCGGGAGGCCAACACTACTCTACGCGGAGCCGCCTGCGGGCCGCCCCACCTTGGACGTTGAGCTTCCCGAACCCGCTTTCTTTCCGTCAATCCGCGTATCCGAATGCCTCGACGAAGGGAGCGAGGGTCGCGCGGTGCGGCCTGAACTGCTCCCGGTAGTTGTGCCAGCGTCCGATCGCGCCCCGGCTCACCTCGCGGCCCACCGTCGTATAGCTCGGCGTCGCGACGTGACGCTCGCGCGCCTTCTCGTGAAAGCGCAGCACGGCCTCGTCCCATTCGAGCCCCATGAAGTCGAGAATGCGGCGCGCGTGCGGCTCGAGATCCGAGACGATGTCCTCGTACCGCACCTCGAGGGTCGGCATCGTGAGCATGCCGCGCTGCTCGCGCCACAGGCTCATCGTGTCGGCATACAGCGCGCACGTGCCCTCGAGCGTGATGAAGTTGACGTTCGACGGATTGAGCGCGAAATGCTGCATCAGGCAGCTCAGGCAGACATCGCGGGGATCGCGGATCACGACGAGCGCCCGCGCCTCAGGAAACAGGAAGTTGATGAGGCCCAGGTCGATGATGTTCATCGGGTTCTTGTCGATGAGCACGCCGTCGTCGAGCGCGCTGCCGAAGAGCGATCGGGCTCGCTCCCAGTACGTCGCCCGCAGCTCGCGGATCGCGGCCACGTCGAGGTCGGCGAGCCCCGTGGTCAGATCGGCCAGGTCCCCGGTTCGCGCGATGAGCGCGTCGATGACCGCGAGGAAGAGCGGCTGCTCGTCGCTCGTGACGACGCCGGGAAGGGCGGCGAGGATCTGCTCCGTCATCGTCGTGCCCGATCGCGGGAATCCCACGAGGAAACGCGGCACCGGGAGCCCGTCGTCGAGCGCCGCGCGATCCACGCGCCGGAAGAGGTCCGGCGACAGACCGCGGCGATACCCCGCGATGCGCCGGGCGGGGAGGGTGGCGTCATGCCGGTCGAAGCCGGGAATCAGCCGCGTGTCCTCACCGGCCCGCAGCATCGCCTCCCACGCCGCCGCGTGATCGCCGCTGCGATCGCAGACGAACGCCAGCTCGCACCACGTCGCGGCGCGCGACGGCGATCTCGGCGGCCGGGCGAGGAGCGTCTCGAGTCGGGCCCGGGCCGCCGTCAGGTCGCCCTTGCGCCGGAGCACGCGCGCGAGCACCTGGACCGCCTCCTCCCGGTCCGGATCGATCATGATCGCCCGTCGTGCGGCGGCCATCGCCTGGTCGAGGTTGTTCAGACGCTCCTCGGCCATCGCAGCGAGGCAGTGCGCGCGGACGTTCTGCGGGTCGATCTCGAGGGCCAGCCGCACGTTCGCACGCGACTCCTCGTCGCGCCCGAGAGTGAACTGAAGGAGCGCGAGGCGCACGTAGTGAGCCGGCTGCCGCGCCCCGGCCTTCACCGCGAGCGCCATGACGGTCGCCGCCTCCTCGATCTCGCCCCGCTCGTGCAGCAGGTCGCCGAGGCCCAGCAGCGCGTTGAGCTCGCCCGGCTTCCGCGCGAGCACCTGCCGGTAGAGCGCGATCGCGGCTTCCGGCTGCCCCTGCAGCAGCCGCGCCTGCTTCAGGAGCTCGCCGATCGTCGGCGACGCCGGCTGCGGCGGCGGCGGCGCGACGACCTCCCCGACCCCCGGCTCCACGCCCGCGCCGCCCCCCCCCGCCCGGCGCAGGCAGCAGCTCTTGAACTTCCTGCCGCTGCCGCAGGGACACGGATCGTTCCGCCGGACGCTCATGGAACTTGCGCTCCCTCGTATCCGAAGGCCTCGACGAAGGGCTGGAGACGCTCGAGATACGGCGCGAACTCCTCCGCGTAGCTCCTCCACCGGCCGATCGACCGGTCGTGGGCGGGCTCGATCACCTGCGCGGCACTCGGCGTCGAGATCACGCGACGCCGCGCCTTGTCGTGGAAGCTCAGCACGGCCTCGTTCCAGTCGAGACCGAAGAAGTCGAGCATCTTCCGTGCCGTGGGCTCGAGGTCGCGCGCGGCGTCCTCGTAGCGGACCTCGAGGACGCGCAGCGTCAGCATCGGGCGCAGGTGCAGCCAGAGATCCATCGTTTGCGCGTAGAGCTCGACGGTGCGCTCCAGCGACAGGAAGTTGATCATCGCCTCGTTGAGGGTGAACGACTGCATGAAGCAGCTTCGGCAGACGTCACGGGGGTCGCGGATCGCCACGATGACGCGCGCGTCGGGGAACACCGCGTTGATCAGGCCGATCTCGACGATGTCCATCGGGTTCTTGTCGAGCACCAGGCGCGCTCCCGGCGCGACACCCGTCTCCTTCTCGACGGTGCGCCAATAGGCGGCGCGGAGTGCGAGTGTCTGCTCGCGGTCGAGCCGACCGATCATGCCGGGTACGTCACTCCCGCCGAACAGCCGCCCCAGCTCGGTGCGGACGGACTTCATGAGAGGCTTCTCGTCGGAGGTCACGACGTCCGGGTGCGCGGCGAAGACCTGCTCCATCATCGTGGTGCCGGATCGCGCGAAGCCGACGAGGATGGCCGGGGCCGGCAGACCGTCGTCGAGATCCGCCGCCGCGAAGCGCTCCAGGTGCGCCGCCGTGAGGCCGTCGCGGTACATCGCGATGCGGCGTCCGAGCAGATCGCGGTCGAAGAGGCGCGCCTGCGGGCGCTCGAGCTCCGCCCGCCCGGCCGCCGCGAAGGCCGCGCAGGCTTCGCGAAAGCGACCGAGACGATCGAGGACCTCGCCGAGCTGCGCGGCCGCCTGCGCGGTGGTGTCGGGACGAGTCGAACGCGCGAGCACGGTCTCGAGCCGCGCGCGGGCCGCGTCGTGTTCGCCGCGACGCTGCTGCACGCGCGCCCAGCCCAGCGCGAGCACGTCGTCGTCGGGAGCGCGGGCAAGCCCGCGCTCCGCCGCCGCCAGCGCGTCGTCGAGTCGATGCGATCGCTCGTGGGCGCTCACGATCGTCGCGTGGGCCAGCGCGTCGGCGCCGTCGAGCGCGAGCGCCTGCTCGGCCGCCGCGATCGCGTCCCCCGTCCGCCCGGTCTCGAGCAGGGCGGCCGCGAGGTTGGCGTGGTACTCGACGCGGTCGGGGGCGCTGGCGACGGCCCGCCGCAGGAGGGCGATCCCCTCGTCGCGTCGGCCCAGATCGACCTCCGCCCGCCCGAGGTAGTACAGGGCCCGACCGTGGACCGGATCGAGACGAACGGCTTCGCGCAGCACGTCCATCGCCTCGGCGAGACGCCCGCCCTGAAGAAGAGCGGTCGCCCTGCCCATAAGAAGATTGAGAAGGCCGACGGCCTCGCCCGCCTCCCCCGCGGTCCCCGCCCCCGGCGCTCCGGGCGCCCCGGGCGCCCCGGGCCTGCCCAGGCAGCATTTCTTGAACTTCCGACCGCTTCCGCAGGGACAGGGATCGTTTCGTGAGGGGGCGGCGGACGGGGACATGACGGTGAAATGGTACCGCCGAACCCGGCGCCGGACGCGGCGCCGAACGTCGCTGGCTGCCTTGCCGGTGGGACGCCGCAGCTACGCCGACACGACCTGGGCGGTCGTCGGCGTCTTCGGGGTCGTCGCGGTCGTCGGGGTCGCCAGGGCCGTCGCCGTCGTCGGGGCCGCCAGGGTCTTGACCTCGATCTGCGCCGCGCTCTGGTGGTGGTAGACGCGACGCACGCGTGTGCTGAGACCGCAGAGCAGCTCGTACGGATTGGTGCCGGCGATCTCGGCCAGGCGAACGACGTGGTTCGGCGCCGCGCGCTCGGGCGAGATCAGCTCGACGACATTCCCGGGGCGCACCTGGCGGGTCAGCGTCTGACCCCGGCCGCCGAGGTTGGTCAGGTCAACCGTGAGCTGGTCCATGCTCACACGGCCGATGACGGGGGCATGCGCGCGCACGGTGCCGTCCGGGGTGTCCACGAGCACGGCAACCTGCGCCGGAGTCCGGGACGTCCGGCCGGAGCGCGCCGGTTGCGACGCGGGAGCCGGATTGCTGAGGGCGAGCGGATAACCGTCGGCGTACCCGACGGGCACGAGCCCGATCACGGTCTTTCGCCGGGCGGTCCACGTTGCCCCGTAACCGACGGTCGCGTCCTTCTCTACGGTCTTGACGTGAACGATGCGGCTCGAGAGCGTGAGGACGGGACGCAACGCGTCCGCGCCGTCGATCGCGTCGCCGTCGCGCAGCACCGTGGGTCCGTACCCGGCCCACGCCTGCCCGACGCGCACCATCGACTTGTGGTAGCGCGGATCACGGAGCATCGCGCAGGTGTTCGCGGCGTGCACGATGCAGTCCGGCGGGATCGCGTCGGACGCGTCCGCGAGGAGCCGCTCGAACCGATCATCCTGCTCGCGGGTCGTCGCCGCGTCCGATTCGGCGCACGCGAACTGGGTGAAGATGCCCGCGAGGCGAATGCGGGGAGCCCGGGCGATGCGACGCAGCACTTCCGGAGCGTCGTCCAGATTGCACCCCCCGCGGCTCATGCCGGTGTCGACCTCGAGGTGGACGGGAATCGTCACCGCGTACGACTCGGAAAGCCGGATGAGATCCGTCACGTGCCCGGGATCGTGGGCCGCGAGGTGGACACGGCCGCAGATCAGGCCGCGGTAGGCGTCGTCGGCGCGGCCGATCTCGCGGACGGGCATCATCACGAGAATCCACCCGCTCACGGCCGCGGCCAGGAGCTCGCCTGCCTGCTCCGGTGTGTAGACGGCGAACATCGCGGCCCCGCCCTGGTTGAGCGCCCGCGCGACCCGCACGGCCCCGAGCCCGTAGGCGTCGGCCTTCACCACCGGGCAGACCGAGCAGTCCGCACCGACGAGCCGCCGGAGAACGGCCATGTTGTGAACGATCGCGGAGAGGTCGATGTCGATCACGGTGGTGTCGGGCATGCGGCGGGGCTCCGTCCCCTGACGGTTGTATCGACCGGTATCCGGTCCTACCATGACGATCCGCGTCTCCGAGTCTTCCGCCGCCGATGCGTCCGAACGCGATGCGCCGGTGCACCGATCGGGAAGCCTGCGTGCCGGCGAGCACGACGCTTCCGTCGGTCGGCCATCGTACAGCGGAGGGACCACCGGGGAGCACACGAGGTCCTTGTCCACATGGCGTCATCCTCTTCTTCCGTGGTTCCCGACCCCAAGGGGGATTCCGGCGCGACGGCCGGCGAGATCTTCGACACCGGTCGCTCCTTCGCCGACCTGGGTCTTCACGAGTCGCTGCTCCGCGGCATCGAGCAGATCGGATTCCGGCACCCGACCCACGTGCAGTCGGACGTCGTCCCGCTCGCGCTCACGGGGCGCGACATTCTGGCGCAGTCGAAGACGGGCACCGGCAAGACCGCCGCGTTCGCGCTGCCGATCCTGCACCACATGGTGCTCGATCCCAGCCCCTTCGGAGCGCTCATACTCTGTCCGACGCGCGAGCTCGCGATCCAGGTCGCGCATGAGTGCCGGAACCTCGGCCGTCACAGCGACCTGAAGATCCTGGCGATCTACGGCGGGCAACGCATGAACGTCCAGATCCCGAAGCTCAAGAAGAACCCGCACATCATCGTCGGGACGCCGGGACGCGTGATGGACTTCCACCGCCGCGGCCTGCTGCCGTACGACAAGCTGCGATACGCCGTCCTCGACGAGGTGGACCGGATGCTCGACATCGGCTTCCGCGAGGACATCCGCCGGATTCTCGGCTCGCTCCGCCAGAGACACCAGACGATCTTCGTCTCGGCCACGATCTCGGCCGAGATCGAGAAGCTGGCCCGCCAGTACCTGACGGACCCGCAGAAGCTGGTCACCGCGGCCGCGAGCCTCACCGTGAACCAGGTCGAGCAGCGGCATTTCTCCGTCGAGCGCTGGGACAAGAACCGGCTCCTCCTCCACCTGCTGGAGCGGGAGGCGCTCGCGCTCACGCTCGTCTTCTGCCGGACGAAGCTGACCGTGGACGCGCTCACGGAGTACCTCCAGCGCAAGAGTGTCGACGCGCACGCGATCCACGGCGATCTCCACCAGGGCAAGCGGAACCGCGTCATGGCCCAGCTTCGGGGAGGCGAGCTGAGCGTGCTCGTCGCGTCGGATCTTGCCGCCCGGGGCCTCGACGTGGACGACATCACGCACGTCATCAACTTCGACCTGCCGGAGGATCCGGAGGTCTACGTGCACCGCATCGGACGCACCGCGCGGGCGGGCCGGAACGGCATCGCCTGGTCCTTCGTCACCCCCGAGCAGGGCAACCTGCTCACGGCCATCGAGAAGCTCACCAACGTCGAGATCACGAAGGCGGAGTACGACGACTTCGAGCCCGGCCCTGTCCCGGCCGCGGTCGTCACCCAGCGCAAGCGCGACGAGGAGCGCAAGGCGCTGGCCGCCGTCGAGTACAACCGGGCAACGGTCGCCCCGCCAAAGCAGGCCGAGTCCGCCGATCCGTCCAAATTCCCCGGGGGCGTGGTTCCGATCGCGATGCCGTCGAAGCGGATGGGGGGACGGCTGAGGACGCGGCGACGCTGAACCTGCCCGAAAGACGATCCAGCGTGGCGCGCGTTCGCATCCATTCCGACGTCGCTGCCGCCCTTCGCGACGGACGCCCCGTCGTCGCACTCGAGACCGCGGTCCTGACGCACGGCCTGCCGCGCACGCCCCTGGGCGCGCTCGACGCGGGCCCGCTGCCCGACGCGCCGGCGCCCGGATGGAACGCCTCCGCCCCGCTCAATATCGAGGTCGGCCGCGCCGTCGATCGCGTCGTGCGCGACGCGGGCGCCGTGCCGGCAACGGTCGGCGTCGTCGACGGCGTCCTGCGCGTCGGTCTCGAAGCCGCGGAAGTCATGACACTCGCCGCCGACACGCGCGCGGCGAAGGCCGCCGCCGACAATCTCGCGCACGTTCTCGCGAGCGGCGGCAGCGCCGGTACGACGGTTTCGGCCACGCTCATCGCGTGCAGCCGCGCGACACCCGCGCCGATCCGCGTGCTCGCGACCGGCGGAATCGGCGGCGTGCATCGCGGATGGACCACGCGTCCGGACGTCTCCGCGGACCTCGCCGTGCTCGCCGCAACGTCGGTGTGCGTCGTGTGCGCGGGGGCGAAGTCCATCCTCGACCTGCCGGCGACGCTCGAAGTCCTCCAGTCGCTCGGCATTCCCGTCGTCGGCCACGGCACGAGCGCGTTCCCGCGGTTCCACGCGCGGGGCAGCGACGATCTCGCGGTCCGGCAGCGTGTCGAAGACGCGGAGACGGCCGCCGAACTGTGTCGGGCGCACTGGGACGATCTCGGGCGTCGGACGGGCGTCGTGCTGGCGGCGGAGGTGCCGGAGGCATTCGCGGTCGAAGCCTCGCAGCTCGCCCGCGAGACGGACGCGGCGGAATCGGCGGCGGAGCGCGACGCGGTCACGGGAGCGGACCGCACGCCGTACCTGCTCGACGACCTGGCGCGGCGCACGGCGGGCCGCACGATCGTGGCGAACATCGCGCTGCTGCTGAACAACGCGCGGATCGCGGCGGCGGTGGCGCGGGCGATGGCTGATCCTTGACAGCGATGCACCCCCCTGCTCTACTGACCGCGACGCGGCCGGGGACAGTTCCTGCCGGCTCGTCGCGACCTCTTCTCGCCTTTGATCCTGGCTCCAGGACACTCCCAGGCCGCAGCCGAGTGCTCGACGCGGTTCCGGTGGAGTACATGTATGCAGGCGGACAGCTCGAACGCGGCCGCACCGAGCGGCACGCGTGAGAACACTACGACGGTCAGCGGGATCCTCGAGCTGCCGAAGGGCAACGAGGGCCGCGTGCGCCAGCTCGACAACCGGCTGCTGGAGGACGACAACGACCCGTTCGTCCCCGTGGAGGTCGCGGACAGATACCGCCTGCGCCAGGGGCAGCACGTCACCGTGAACGTCGTCAGCCGGCGCCCCCGCCGCCGACGCGGCCGTGGCCCCCGCGACGCCCGCCCGATGGTGGAGGAGGTCCTCCGCATCGAGGGGCTGACGCCGGAGGCGTACGCCGGTCGCAAGCCGTTCGACGAGCTGACGGCGATCGATCCCCAGCCCCGCCTCACGCTCGAGCACCGCGGCTGTCCTCCGGCCTGCCGGCTCATCGACCTCTTCTGTCCGCTGGGGTACGGCACCCGGGGCCTCATCGTCGCGCCCCCGAAGGCCGGCAAGACCATCCTGCTTCAGAACATCGCCGCGGGGATCAAGCACAACCACCCCAACGTCGAGGTCATCGCTCTCCTCATTGACGAACGCCCCGAGGAGGTCACCGACTTCAAGCGCAACGTCCCTGCGCACGTGCTCGCCTCGTCGAACGACCTCGACGTCGAGGCGCACACGTCCCTCGGCATCCTCTCGGTCGAGCGCGCGAAGCGCATGCTCGAGGCGGGCAAGGACGTCGTGGTGCTCCTCGACTCGCTGACGCGTCTCGGCCGCGCGTTCAACAACTCGCGCAAGTACGCGAGCAGCGGCCGCACGATGTCGGGGGGCCTCGACTCGAAGGCGCTCGAGATCCCGAAGCAACTCTTCGGCGCGGCCCGCAAGGCCGAGGAGGGCGGCTCGCTCACGATCATCGCGACGTGCCTCGTCGATACGGGCTCCCGCGCCGACCAGATCATCTTCGAGGAGTTCAAGGGCACCGGCAACATGGAGCTGATCCTCGACCGCTCGATATCCGATCAGCGACTCTTCCCGGCGATCAATCTCGCGGCGTCGGGCACGCGCAAGGAGCACCTGCTGATGGAGCCGGAGGAGCTCAAGACCGTCACCGCCCTCCGCCGCCGCCTGACCAACATGAAGCCGGCGACGCAGATCGAGCAGCTCCTGCGCGCGCTGGATCGCTTTCCGACGAACGAGGAGCTCGTCAGGGGCTGACGCCCGTCCCGCGGGCCCGTGGACAGCCGATGTCGAACGAGTCGATCGAACGATCGTTGCAGCAGGCGCGTGCCGCCGTGGCGAGAGGCGACTACGCCGTCGCGGAGAAGGTCTGCGGCGAGGTGCTCAGGCAGCGCCGAAAGCACACCGGCGCACGGTTCATCCTCGCAGAGGTGGCCGCCAATCGCGGCGCGATCGACGAGGCCATCCGCCACGCCACGCTCGCTGTTCAGGCGGAGCCGAGGCACGCGCCCTACCGCGTCGCCCTCGGGCAGCTCTTCGCGACGAATGGCCAATACGCGAAGGCGACCGACCAGTTCGACCGCGCGCTCAGGCTCCAGCCCGGCCTGCCCATCGCCCTCGGCGACAAGGCGGCCGTCCTCGAACGCGAGGGACGCCACGACCGGGCGCGGACCATTCTCGAGCCCGCGGTGCGACGGGGGAATCCGCCGCCCGAGGTCGCCGCGACGTACCTCCGTCTGCTGCTTCGCGAGGGGGAGCTCGCCGCCGCGATCGACCTGGGTCGGCGCGTGCTCGCGGCGGGGCATGCGCCCGGGCCGAGGCTGCGCGACATGTGCTTCGCGCTCGCGAAGGCCTGCGAGCGCTCGGGCGACTGTGCCGGAGCGATGGAAGCCGCGCGGCGCGGGAACGCGATGCTGGCCGTACCCTTCGACCCTGCCGCGTACGCGCGGGGCGTGGACGAGCTCACCGGGACGCTCACGCGCGAGAGCCTCTCGCGTCTGCCGGCGCCGACGGATCCATCCGACGTGCCCGTCTTCATCGTGGGCATGCCGCGCACGGGTTCAACGCTGGTCGAGCGTGTGATCCACGCGCACCCCGCGGCGTTCGGCGCGGACGAGTTTCCTGCGTTTCACGTCATCGCGAGCGGGCTCCCGGCCCTCATCGGCTCGCCGCGACCGTACCCGCAATGCGTGCTGGACCTGACGCAGGAGACCGTTGACGCGCAGGCGCGCTCGTACGTCGATGCGCTCCGGAGGCTCGCGCCGACGGCCGCGCGTGTGACGAACAAGGACCTCACCAACTTCCGGCACCTGGGCCTCGTGCAGGTTCTGCTGCCGCGGGCGCGCGTGATCAGCGTGCGTCGAGATCCGGTGGACAACTGCCTGTCGTGCTACCTCGAGCCGCTGATCCCGACGGCGGTGCCGTACGCGTCGGATCTGCGTCATCTGGGCTCGTTCTACCGCCAGTACGACCGCCTCATGCGGCACTGGCTCGATCAGCTCGACATGGCCATTCTCGAGGTGGCGTACGAGGATCTCGTCGGCGCGCAGGAACCCACGACGCGGCGTCTGCTGGAGTTCTGCGGTCTGCCGTGGGACGACGCCTGCCTCGCATTCCACGAAACGGAGCGTCACGACCGGACGCTGAGCTACGAGCAGGTGCGGAAGCCGCTCTATGCGAGCTCGGTCGGCCGCGCCGAGCGGTTCGGGGCGCTGCTGGATCCTCTGCGGGAAGCGCTGCGCGCCGGGGAATGAGGCGGAGGGCAAAAAAGACGACCCCGCTGCCGACCGAAGCCGGCAGCGGGGTGCTTGTTCCGTCGCGGACTCTGAGGAGTGAGTCTACGAAACCCTGTCGTAATTACCGACGCCGACGGCGTGAACCAGCCACGCCGGCGAGGCCGAGCAGAGCGAGAGCGCCAGGTGCCGGGAAGGCCAGGCCCTTGATCTGCTCGTTCGCGCGGGTCAGGATGTTGACCGTACCCTCAACCGTCGCGCCCACAAGAGTGACGAACTGGGCGATCAGGACGTTCGTCCCGATGCTCTGAGCGTCGTCAGGCGTCACGAACCAACCCGCGTTCGTGTTCGACCAGTCGGTCGTGAGGTTGTTGGTCGCGGTGGCAAAGCCCGGGCTCAGGCCCGTGGCGTCGCCGTTCGCCTGGGTGGCGCCGATCGTCACGTACGTATCCCACTGGTTGGTCCAGATGCCGACACCGGTGAGGTCCAGCGGAGCCGTCAGCCCACCGAGGGCGAGATCGTTGTGGAACAGGCCGTTTGACGAACGGATGACGGCGGGGTCGCCGGGCTGACCGAAGACGGCGAGAACGCCGTCGTCGGCACCGTCGAACGTGGCGTACAGCCGATAGGTCGTCAGACCAAGGGCGCCGTACCCGTTCGCATCCCAGACACCGCCGGGGCCACGGAAATCCTCAACCAGGTTGAGGCCCGTGAATCCCGCGGATACCGCACCCGCTGCGAGCAGCGAACCGGCAACGCCGGCGAGTGCAAATGTCTTCACTTTCATG
>CAZXBB010000413.1:0-18194 GCA_964638815.1 uncultured Isosphaeraceae bacterium | reverse complement strand
GGGCGCGTGCGCGTGCGCGTGCGCGGACGCGGACGCGGGCGCGTGCGTGTGCGCGGGCGCGCGTGCGCGGGCGCGTGCGTGTGCGCGTGCGCGCGCCCCCCCGCGTCCCGCGCCCGCCTCCGCGTCCCGCCTCCGCCTCCGCGTCCGCGGCTCACGCCGGTCCCGACTCCCCCATCGCGACGTCGAGATTCACCGTCGCCCCCGCGACGTTCCGCCGTTCGACCCTCCGGTGCGTCCGGAGCAGCGCGATGAGCTGCGCCATGTCGGGCGGCAGTGGGGCGGTGAACTCGACGCGTCGGCCCGTCGCGGGGTGGCGGAAGGCGAGGACCGTCGCGTGCAGCGCCTGGCGCGTGATCAGCGGGTCGCGCGGGGATCGTGCGGCGCCGGCGGCGGGGCCGGTGATGTCGCCCACGGTGAGGTGCCGGCCGCCGTAGATGTCGTCGCCGACGATCGGGTAGCCGAGGTGCGCGAGGTGCACGCGGATCTGGTGCGTGCGGCCGGACTTCAGCTCGAGCTCGACCAGGGTGTAGTCCTCGTAGATCTCGCGCACGCGGTAGATCGTCACGGCGTCCTTGCCCGTCGGGTCCCAGCGGACCGCGTACTTCGTCTTCACCGTCGGGTGCTTGCCGAGTGGGGCGTCGATGACGTCGGCGTCCGGCTCGAGACGTCCGTGCACGATCGCGAGATAACGCTTCTCCGTGGTGCGTTCCTCGAACTGCCGCCCGAGACGCCAGTGCGCGGTGTCGCTCTTCGCGGCCACCATCACGCCGGTCGTGTGGCGGTCGAGACGGTGCACGACGCCGGGGCGCGCGAAGTCCTCGCCGACGCTCGAGAGTGCGCCGCGCGAGCGGTGCATGAAGTGATACGCGAGCCCGTTGATGATCGTCCCGGAGCGGTTGCCGCGCGCCGGGTGCACGATGATGTCGTCGTGCTTGTTGAGCACGATGAGGTCGTCGTCCTCGTAGATGATCCCGAGCGGAATGTCCTCGGCGGGGATCGCCTTGCTGGGCGGCGGCGGGAGCACGGCGACCACGACGTCGCCGCGCCGCAGCTTCGTCGATGATTTCGGCACGCGGCCGTTGACCTTGACCGCCTCCTCGCGGATGAGCCGCTGGAGGCTCGTGCGACTGAGGAACGGGATGCGGTCAACGAGGTAGCGGTCGAGACGCTTGTTGAGATCGCGCGACAGGACGAATCGCACGGTCGCCGGGCGATCCGATTCTTCGTCGGATCCGGCGTAGAGGTCGAAGAGCGTCTGCTGGTCGACCTTGCCCCCGGGCGCGATCACGAGGTCGCTGATGTCCTGGAGGTCGGGATCGGCGTCGGGGCCGCCGGCGTCGTTGACGCGATCCGGGGCGTCGCCGCTCACTCTTCGTCCGGCATTACCAGCCCGCGCAGCGCGTCATCGAGGCGGACCGGCGTCGTCGGCGTGGTGCCGCCGGTGGTCCGCAGCTCCGCGTCGGTGCGGAACTCCGTCGAGTGCGTGTAGTCGCCGGTCGTCTCCGCGCGCGCCCGCGCCTGCTCGGCGAGGGCGGGATAGAACCCCTCGGCCCGCGCCGCCGCCTTTGTGTACCACTCCCGCGCCGCGGCGGAGTCGCCGCGGCTTTCGGCGATCGCCGCCTTGCCGTTCATCGCGCTGACGACGTAGAGCATGAGACCCTCCCCGTTGTCGTCGTGCCCGATCACCTCGCCGTACAGGCCGTCCGCCCGCACGAGGTACTCTTCGCGCTGCGCGGACGTGAGGTAGTGCTCCGGCAGGAGCGTGGGCGCGGCCGTCTGTGCGCGCTGGGGCCGCGGGGCGTCGAGCGTCAGGCCCGCCTGCACGGAGTCGAGCAGCTTGTCCGCCGCCCGCACCCGCGCGAGGTTGGCGATCTGGCCGACCCCGCCGTGTTCGCGCGCGACGTCCTCGTAGCTGCTGGGGAGATCCGCCTCGAAGATCGCGGCCCACGCCGCGTTCACCGAATTGACGCGATGCTGCTTGTACCGGACGACGCCCAGGTACACGCAGATCCCGATCAGGCCGGCCAGCAGCCACGACGGACCCTTGTTCTTGAGCCAGTCAACGAAGTCCTCGTTGACGCGGCTCTCGGTGAGGTCGGTCTGGCGGACTTCCTTGAGGCGGTCGCGGTCCATGGGGAGAGTCTCTTGGCGGGTCCGGGCGAACCCGGGGGGAACTCGGAGGAAACGGGGGGAACCCGGGGGAAACGGGCGATGGTAGCTGAAACGCAGGTCTAGACCAACTCCCGGAGCCCGCGCTCCAGCCAGTCCAGGCATCCGGCGAGGTGGGCCGGGTGCCCTTCGGACCGTATGAACTTGGGAGCCGAGGCCGCCAGCAGGCAACGGCGGATCATCGCGAGACGGGCGTAGTCGTCCTCGACGGCGAGGCCCCGCCTCCGCCGCGCCGCCGCGAGCGCGCGGACCGGCTTGAGCGTCTTCACGCGGTCGGGGCGCGTCCAGAGCTGCCGCTCGAGATAGACCGCGTCCTCGACCCAGTGCCCGGCGTGCACCTCGGCGAGGTCGATGAGGCAGACCGGCCCCTCGTCCATCGACGCGCGGCTCATCGCGTTCGCGAAGTGAAGGTCGCCGTGCAGCCAGTGCTTCGTGTCGCGCGCCCGCCACTCCGCGACGAGCGGGTCCAGCCGCTGGCGAAGCTCCTTGAGCGCGGCCCGCCATCGCGGCACGTGCGCGGGCCGGTTGACCTTCACGCTCTCGACGGACTCCGCGACGATCGTCGTCCAGTCCTCGATACGCGGGGGCTGGTCCACCGCGAAGACCGACGCCGCGTGGTGGAATCGCGCCGCAGCGTCCGCGACGCGCTCGACGTGATTGTCGTGCCAGTGAGCGCCGAGGGGGCCGTGCGGGAATCGTTCCATGACGGCCCACGTCAGGTCGTAGCCGCCGATCGCCTCGCCCGAGGCATAGAGACGCGGCACGATGGGCCCGTCCGCGTCCGCCTCAGCGTCCTGGAGCCGCCGGAGCCAGACGAGCTCGCGGCCGACCACGGGGACCTTGAGGACGACCGGCGCGGAGGCGCCGTCATCGGTCGTGAAGGTGGACGTGGCGGTGGCCGCGCCGCCGTGCTGCCAGTCCGCCTTGAACCACGTCACCGGACCGAGACGCCCGTCACAGCCTTCGATGAGCATGGGCGCGAGGGCGGCGGCGAGGCTGCGATGATCCGCCACCGCTCCGCTCGCGACCGCCGGGTCCGCCTGGTCCGAATTGGGCTTCGGGATCGCTTCGATGCTCACGCGCTCATCCTGGCCTCCCGGGCACGCCCGGTCGGTCGCGGGTCTCCAAGGTAAGCGGAACCGTTCGTGCGGACAAGCGCGCCGGGGCCAGTTCCGCGTCGCCGTGCCTCCGGGCGTGCCCACGCGTACCCTATCCACCGTATGTCGGACGACCGACCATCCGAAGGGCGAGGTCGCGGGGCGCCGGCCGCGGGCACGCGGGCGCTCCGCTACGACGTGCTCGTTGTCGATCTCGACGGCACGCTGCTCGGCCCGCGCGGGGTCATCAGCGACGAGAACGTGCGTGCGCTCGGCGACGCGCGGGCCGCCGGGATCGAGATCATCGTCGCGACGGGGCGCGCCCTCGTCGAGTCTCAGCACGTCCTCGACCGCATCGGCCCCACGGGCCCCGTCGTGACCGCGGGCGGGTCGCTGCTCTCCGACGGCGCGACGGGCGCGACGCTCGCGCGCCGCGTGATGCCGCACGACCTCGTCGTGGACGTTACGGAAGCACTCCTCCGCCACGAGCACAAGGTGCTCCTGCTCAAGGATGCGCATGCCGTCGGCTACGACTACCTCGCGGTCGGCCCGGCCGATCTCGACCCCGCGTCCGAGTGGTGGTTCGAGACGATGCCGGTGCGCGTACGCTTCGCGCACGACCTGGCGAGCGACCCGCATCCCCACGAGACGGTGCGGGCGGGCGTCGTCGCGAATGAGGCGGTGCTGGCGCCGCTCGCGATGCAGATCGCGGGCGAGATCGGCGACCGCGGATTCCTCCAGCACTGGGGCGCGGTCACGGCGACCGAGACGACCGGGGCCGAGACGCACCTGCTGGAGATCTTCAACACCGACGTCAACAAGTGGACGATGGTCAGCGCGCACTGCCGCGACCGCGGCATCGACCCGCGACGCGTCGTCGCGATCGGCGACGGGCTCAACGACGTCGAGCTGGTGCGCAGGGCCGGGCTCGGCATCGCGATGGCGAACGCGGACGCCCGCGTCACCGCCGTCGCCGACCGCGTCACGGGCAGCTACCGCGAGAACGGCGTGGCGTCCGCGATCGCGAGGATCCTCGGCGGGGAGTGGTGAGCTTGTTCCACGACGCCGCGCAATCGCCGCTGGCCCGCTTCGAGGGCGAGGCGCTCTACACCGCCGCGGAAGCCATCGTCAAGGGACAGCTCGAGTCCGAGACGCCGGTCGCGCTCGTCGCCGGACCGCGCGGCGATCCGTTCGAGGCCGTGTTCCGGCTCGCGTCCGACGAGATCGCGGCCGACCTCTTTCGCAGTCACGAGCTGCGCCTGGCGCCGACGCCGTCGGCGTCGCGGGCGGTGACGCTCGCGGCGCAGGTGGCGGGCTCGGGCCGGGCCGCGATCGCGCTCGTGCCGAACGCGCAGCTCGCGGAGGCCACCGCGGCCCTCGCCCGCGCGACGCGGCTGCCGCGCGACGGCGCGATGTGCGTGCTGCTCGAGGACCGCCCGCGGGCGCACCCGGAGGCGTGCCCGTTCCGCCTTGCCCGGCAGATCGACGTCCCGGCCATCGCGCCCGTCGATCTGGCCCAGCTCCGCGACTGGATGGAGTCGGTCTTCCGCGTGTCGCGCGCCGGCGGGTGCGCCGTCGCGCTCGTGGTGCACGGTGATCTCCTGCGCTCGATCCAGACGCTGCCGGCGCGCCCGAACCGCGTGATCGAGTCGGTTGACGCGATGCTGGCGCGCCGGCGGCGCGGACGCCGGCCGCGTTTCGTCGAGGCCGGAGACGTGCTGCGCATCGTCCGGCGACTCGAGTTCAACCGCGGCAGCAGCCTGCCGAGCCCCGGCGAGCGCACGCCGGTCGGGTTCATCACGGTGGGGCCGGCCGGCCGCGCCCTCGAGCACATCACGCACACGCGCCAGCTCGTCGGCCGCGTGCCCACACTGCATCTGGGCGCCGTGCATCCGATCGACGGCGCCGCCGTATCGCGGATCCTGAGCCGGTGCGAGCAGATCGTGGTGCTCGAGCCACGGCCCGGTACGGTCAGGGAAGGGGTGCTGGACGTCGCCGAGGCGATGCGCGGGCGGGGCGAGCGCCCCGGCGTCGTGTGGGGACCGGAGCTGCCGCCGGACGAGACGGCGTCCGGATCCGCGGCGCGCCGGCGGCTGGGGCCCGACGACGTGCTGCATCCGTCGCTCCTCGCGCACGCGATCGGGCACCTGCTCCACCGCATCCGCCCGTCGGGGACGGCGGCGATGCGGCTGGCCGGCGCGCGCCGGGGCGGGCGCGATCACCGGCCCCGATCGGGCGCGGAGCCGGACGTCGCGGCGCCGGTGCGCGGCGGCACGGTCGGGGCGGCGGCGGCGGTCGCGCAGCTCCGGCGGCTCGCGGTCGACGTTGACCAGTGGCTCCGCGAGCGCGACGCGTCGGACGAGGCGGAGACCGTGCCGCCCACGACGCTCGCGATCGACGGCGTCGTGCCGGAGGCGGGTACGACCCGTGTCGTGATGCTGGAGACCTGGGAGGCGACGCGCTTCCAGCATGAGGGCGTCGGCGCCGTGCGGCAGGCCGCGCGCGACGACGCGCCGTGGATCCTCGTCGTGTGCGAGATCGGCGGCGACGACGGGCAGG
Source organism: uncultured Isosphaeraceae bacterium (assembly GCA_964638815.1). Taxonomy (GTDB): domain Bacteria; phylum Planctomycetota; class Phycisphaerae; order Phycisphaerales; family SM1A02; genus CAZXBB01. The sequence continues at coordinate 12,369 of CAZXBB010000413.1, read as the reverse complement.
ACCTCGAGCGGTTCGCCCGCGGCGTGATCCCGGCGGAGCGCACGGATCGCGTGCGCATCGAGACCGCGAGCCTCACGGCGCCCGCGCGGATCGTCGAGCTGCTGCGCACGGCCGCGCTCCGCGAGGGGCTCACGATCCTCGTCGTGCGGGACGGCCCGCCGGCCACGTGCGACGTGGCCGGCATCGAGCGCGCTCTCGGCGAGATCGACCGGCTCGGGTACGAGCCGCGGCAGTACGTGACGTGGCCGGCCGACCGCGCGTGCGCCGTGCGCCAGCCGCGGGAGACCGAGTTCGTGGTCGAGCGGCTCGAGCTCGACCGGACGCCGATGCGGACGGAGTTCCGCATCGACGGCACGGTGCGCCGCGGCGCGACGGTGGTGCGGTTCCGCGCGCGGCCGCTCTTCGAGCAGGCGGAGGTGGCGCGCACGCGACCGCCCGCCCGCCGCTGGCGCCGCGACCCCGACGCGATGCTGCCGCTGCCCGACATCGTGCATCGGCGCGCGCCGATCTGGCGGGCGCACCTGGCGGGGTTCGGCGGCGCCGTGCCGGGCTGGACCGTGCGCATCCTCGCGTACGCGGGGCGCCTCATGGGCTACAGCGTGTCCGTGCAGTACGACCCGACACCGATCGGGGCGGGGCGCCGCGCGTGGGCCCAGGTGATCTTCACGCATCCGCGCGAGGGCGAGCCGCCGCAGCCGCTGACGGCGGCGATCCCGGTGGGCGAGGCGGACCTGCTGATCGGCGTGGATGCGGTGGAGACGCTGCGCGCGGTCGCGGACGACCCGGTGCTGCGCGTGGCGGACCTCGATCGCACGCACGCCGTCGTGAATGCGGGCCGCTTCAGCGACGAGACCGACTCGGACCTCGCCCGCGGCCTCCGCGCGCGTCTGGCCGAAGTGATCACGGAGACGACCCGGCCCGAGACCCGCATCGCGGAGGACTTCGCCGAGGCGTGCCGCGCGTGGTTCCACACCGACCGCCTCGTCAACGTGACCCTGCTGGGCTCGGCCTTCCAGTCCGGCCTGATCCCGGTGACGGTTGACACGCTCGAGACCGCGGTGGCCGCGGCGGAGTCGCGCGGGCTCGGCCGCGCGCGGGAAGCGTTCCAGTTCGGCCGTCACCTTGTTCGGGACCGGGGGCTGTTCACGCGGCCGAAGGACGACCGCGACGAGGACGTCGGGCGCATCGTGCGTCGCATGGTGCACCTCGTGGGACGGCGACGCGGGCGCGCCCGCCGCGACGGGACGCGGTTCGGGCGGCTGCTCGACGAGAGCCTCGCCTCGATGCCCGGCCTGACGGAGACGGACGCCGGCCGCCAGAGCCGGCGCGACTTCGTGATCGCCCTCTACCGGTGCTACAACTGGGGCGGCTTCGAGTACGCGGATCGTTACGCGGGCCTGATCACCGGCCTGTACGCCGTCGATCGCGGCGACGCGGGGCGGGCGCTGGCGCGAAACGCAGTGCTGCCGCTCGCCGCCGCGATGCTCATCCGCGACGTGCTGTTCGTCGCGTCGATGGCGACGAGCGGCGAGCAGCGCCGGCGCGTGCGGCGCGTCCTCAACGTCAAGCGCGCCCGCGGGGACGAGCTGCGCCGGCGGTACCTCACGCGCTTCGAGTTCGTCGCGTTCGGCCGCCGCTACCGCGCGGACGTCCGCACGAGCGACTGGCTCGCGCGCGTCGTGGCCTCGGTGCGGCCGGCGATCGTCCCGAAGTGGCGCGGATCGCGCCGGCAGCGCGAGCTGCGGGACTACCTCATCGATCTCGTGGAGCGGGCTGCGGCCGGCGCGAACGACCACTACGAGCACTTCCAGGGCGCGCTCACGCGTCTGCACCAGCAGGCGGTGGACGGGCGATTGCGCGGGATGGCGATATCGGAAGTCCGAATGTTCGCGGAGCCGGGAGAAGCGGCCCCGGACATCGGCACGGACACGGACGCGCACGTGGACGCGGACGCGCACGTGGACGTGGACGCGGACGCGGACGCGGACGCGCACGCGCACCCGGACGCGCACGCGCACCCGGACGCGCACGCGCACACGGACGCGCACCCGGACCCGCACCCGGACCCGGACGCGGACACGGTTCGGTAGGGGCACTCCCGCCCCGAACCGCGAGGGTCGCGTCGCGGTCCCGCTGCGCGACCACCCCGAAGGCACCGCGAGCAGCGCCGGAACGAAGCCGAACGTCACCTCACGCCGACGACCCCGCGCGATTCTCGTGACGAAGCTGCCCGCACGCCGCCGCGATGTCGCGGCCGCGGCTCGCGCGGATGTGGACGTTCACGCGGCGCCGCCGGAGGACGTCCTGGAACGCGAGGACGTCGCGGGAGGTGGGTCGGTCGTAGGGCAATCCGCGCACCTCGTTGTAGCGGATGAGGTTGACGTTCGCGCGGAGCCTCCGGGCCAGCTCGGCGAGCTCCTGCGCGTGCTCGACGCGGTCGTTCACGCCGCGGAGCAGCAGGTACTCGAACGTGACCTCGCGGCCGGTCGAGGCGAAGTACGCCTCGCACGCGTCGATCAGCGCGTCGATGGGGGCGTACCGCGCCCACGGGATCAGCTCGCGCCGCAGCGCGTCGTTCGGCGCGTGGAGGCTGAGGGCGAGCGTCACGGGGAGCTCGAAGTCGACGAGCCGGCGGATCGCCTGCGGCAGGCCGACCGTTGAGATCGTGATCTTCCGCGCGCCGATGCCGAGCCCCCACGCTGCGTTGATCGTGCGGATCGCACGCGTCACCTCCTTGAAGTTCGCGAGCGGCTCGCCCATGCCCATGAAGACGACGTTGGTGAGGCGTCCCGTCGCGTCGAGGCGGCCGAGCCGGTGCACCTGCTCGACGATCCGCCCCGCCTTCAGGTTCCCCTCGAGCCCGCCGATGCCCGACGCGCAGAACCGGCAGCCGACGGGGCACCCGACCTGGCTCGAGATGCACGCCGTGCGACGCCGGTCGGTCGGGATCATGACGCACTCGGTGCGCGGACCCGGCGCGTCGTCGAGGACCGTCAGTGCGCCGGCGGCCGCCGCCTTTCCCTTCGGCCACTCCAGGAGCAGCTTCTCGGTGCCGTCGGTCGCCGTCTGGTGCGCGACCGCGACGCCCTCGTCGAATACCACGGTCTCCGCGAGAACGCGGCGGTTCGCGCCGGAGATGTTCGTCATGAGCGCGAGGTCCACGACGTCTTTGCGGTACACCCAGTCGAGAAGCTGGTCCGCGACGTGCCGCGGCATGCCGTGTCCGCGGCAGTGCGCTTCGAGATCGGGCGGAGTTGAATCGAAGAAGGAGAGCATCGGCGCCGCTCAGGCCGCACCGGAACCGCCGACGCTCGCGGCGGCGTCGGTGCGCTTCACGGTGAGGTCGATCGTGCGGTGCGGAATGCCGTTCTCCCGAAGCCACCTGTCCAGCGACGCCGAGGTGTCGCGCGTGATGCGTCGGCCGGTCGGGTCCACCCCTCGGCTCCGCATGAACGCCTTGAGCGATCCCGGGAGGCCGAACTCGATCTCCTCGCGGTGGATGTCGTGCTGCTCGACCTCGCCGCCGAACCGGTCGATGAGCTCCTGGATGAGATCCTCGACGAGGTCCTCCGGCGCGCTGGCCCCCGCGGTGACGAGGACGGTCTCGACGCCCTCGAACCACTCGGGACGGCATTCGCGACGGTCGTCCACGAGGCGCGCCGGCGTGCCGAGCGACTCGGCGATCTCGGTGAGCCGGACGGAGTTCGAGCTGTTGCGCGAGCCGACGACGAGCACGAGGTCGCACGCGCCGGCGAGCGCGCGGACGGCGCCCTGGCGGTTCGTCGTGGCGTAGCAGATGTCCTCGCTCGGCGGCGACTTGATCTGCGGGAACGCCTGCTGGAGCGCGGCGATGATGACCGCCGCGTCGTCCATGCTGAGCGTCGTCTGCGTGAGGTAGACGAGGCGGGACGGATCGTCGATGCGGAGGCGCGGGATGTCGGCCGGCGACTGCACCACCTGGATCGAGTCCGGGACCTCGCCGCGCGTGCCGACGACCTCCTGGTGATCGGCATGACCGATGAGGAGGATCTGGAAGCCCTTCCGCGCGTACCGGATCGCCTCGGCGTGCACCTTCGTGACGAGCGGGCACGTCGCGTCGATCGTGGTCAGCCGACGCTCCTCCGCGATCGCCCGGATCGCCGGGCTGACGCCGTGCGCGCTGAAGACCACAATGGAGCCTTCCGGCACCTCCTCGACGTCGTCCACGAAACGCACGCCGCGCTCGCGGAACCGGTCCACGACATGACGGTTGTGCACGATCTCGTGGTAGACGTAGATGGCTTCCCCCCTGCAGATCTCGAGGAGCTGGTCGACCACGTCGATGGCCATGTAGACGCCGGCGCAGAAGCCGCGGGGGTTGGCGAGGATGAGCTTCATGAGCGACCAATGATAGCGACGGAGCGAACGGAGCGACGCAGCGACGAAGAGGCTCGCGATCGGGGCCCCGGTCGCTCCGCCGCTTCGTCGCATCGTCGCTTTCCTGCTAGAGTGGTTCCGTGCCCGCGAATCCCGCCGACCAACTGCAACGCTACGGCCCCGAGGGCGGCGAGACGCTGCCGCTCGAGGAGGCCCGCGCGTACTGCCGGCGGCTCGCGCTCGGGCACTACGAGAACTTCAGCGTGCTGAGCCGCCTCGTGCCGCGTGACCGGCGCGACGACTTCGCGGCCGTCTACGCGTTCTGCCGCCAGGCCGACGACCTCGGCGACGAGGTGGGCGATCGCGACCGGGCGCTCGAGCTGCTGGCGTGGTGGCGACGCGAGCTCCAGCAGTGCTTCGCCGGAGCGCCGCGTCATCCCGTGTTCGTGGCGCTGGCCCCGGTCGTGCGGGAGCGCGACCTGCCGATCGAGCCCTTCGACGACCTGGTCCGGGCGTTCGAGCAGGATCAGCGTGTCCTGCGCTACGAGACGTGGGAGGACGTGCTCGACTACTGCCGGCTGAGCGCGAACCCGGTCGGCCGGCTCGTGCTCATGGTCCTCGACACGCCGCGCGACCCGCGGATCTTCGCCCGCTCCGACGACATCTGCACGGCCCTCCAGCTCACGAACCACTGGCAGGATCTCGGCCGCGACCTCGTCGAGCGCGACCGGATCTACGCGCCGCGCGAGCTCATCGCGATCGAGGACTTCGAGGAACGCATGCGGGCGAGCGCGAAGCAGGGGTACGCGGTGGACCGCACGTTCCTCGGCGAGTCGCGCAAGCTGGTCAGAGCGCTCGTCGAGCGGACCTGGCCGCTCTACGAGTCCGGCGACGCCCTGCACGGCATGCTCGCGCGCGAGGCCCGGCCGCTCACGTGGCTCTTCGCCGCGGGCGGCCAGCGGGTGCTGCGGCTCATCGAGATGTGGAACTACGAGACGGCGCTGCACCGGCCGAAACTCGGGCGGATCGCGAAGACGGGTCTCGTCCTGCGGGCGATGATGTACCCGACGTTGGGCCGGTCGTCGGCGCAACGCGAGGCGGCGCCCGCCGCCGACGCGGGGGCGCAGGCATGAAGGTCGTGCGCACGGTCACCCCGGAGGAGGCGTTGCGGCACTGCCGCGACCTCACGCGCGCGCGCGCCCGGAACTTCTACCACGGCCTCAAGCTCCTGCCCGAGCCGCGGCGATCGGCGCTCTACGCCGTGTACGCGTGGATGCGCGTCGCCGACGACATTGCCGACGACGTCGCGAACGACCCGGACGCCGCCCGCACCCAGATCGCGCGCTACCGCGAGGAGACGCGGCGGGCGTTCGCCGGCCGCGCCGACGGCGGCGACCCGATCCTCGTCGCGTTGCGAGAGACGGCGGCCCGCTACCCCATCGCCGTCGAGCACTTCGACGCGATGCTCGACGGTCAGCTCGACGATCTCGACGGGCGCGCGTACCACACGTTCGCCGATCTCCGGCAGTACTGCAAGCGGGTCGCCGCGTCCGTGGGGCTTGTCTGCATCGAGGTCTGGGGATACGACGACGACCGCGCGCCGGCCCTGGCGGTCGACCGCGGCATCGCCTTCCAGCTCACGAACATCCTGCGAGACTTCGTCGAGGACGCGGCGATGGGCCGGGTGTATCTGCCGGCGGAGGACTTCGCGCGTCACGGGCTGACGCCGACGTCGCTGCGCGGATGGGCGGACCCCAGGCGCTGCCGGAGCTTCCTCGAGCAGCAGATCGAGCGGGCGGAGTCGTACTACGCGCGATCCGCCGCGCTCGACGCGATGATCGACGCCGCGTGCCTGCCGACGCTCTGGGCGATGACGGAGATCTACCACGGCCTGCTCGAGCGCATGAAGAGCGACCCCATGCAGCTCGTCTGCGGCCCGCGGGTGCGTCTCACCGCCATCAACAAGGGAGCGATCGCCCTGCGCGCCCGTCTGCGCTCGCGCGGGGCTCGCCCGGCTCCGCGTTGAAGCGGCGGGTCGCCATCATCGGCGGAGGCTGCGCGGGGATCGCGGCCGCGGTGCGTCTGGCCGAGGCCGGCTGCCGCCCGATCCTGATCGAGACGCGCAAGCGACTCGGCGGGCGCGCGACGAGCTTCCCCGACCCGCGCACGGGGCTCGAGATCGACAACTGCCAGCACGTGCTGCTCGGGTGCTGCACGAACCTGATCGATCTCTACGACCGGCTCGGCGTCGCCGATCGCATCGAGTGGCACCGGACGCTGTACTGGACGCGCGGGCAGGGGCGCATCGACACGATGAGCGCCGGGTGGCTCCCGGCCCCGCTGCACCTCGCGGGGGCGATGCGGCGGATGCGTCTCTTCGATCGAGCGCAGAAGAAGCACATCCGCCGCGGGATGATCCGGCTCGTCCGGATGGGCGCGAAGGGGCGCTTCGCATACCGCGCGAAGACGTTCGGCGAGTTCCTTCGCGAGTGCGGGCAGCCGGACGACGTCGTCGCCGATTTCTGGAACACGATCATCGTCAGCGCGTGCAACCTCGACGTCGGGCGCGTGGGCGCGCTGCCGGCCATGCAGGTGTTCCAGGAGGGATTCCTCGCGAACCGCTGGTCATACACGATGGGCCTGTCGTCGGTCCCCCTCGCCGATCTCTACGACCCCGCCGCGCCGGTGATTGAGGCCGCGGGCGGCGAGGTCCGGCTCGGCGTTTCGGCGAAGGCGATCGCGTTCGACGGCAGGCGCGTCACCGGCGTGGTGACGGCGGAGGGTCTCGTCGAAGCGTCGGCCGTCGTCGCGGCGGTGCCGTTCGACCGCCTCGGCAGGCTCGTCTCGACGACGATGCGCGACGCCGACCGCCGGCTCGAGCATCTCGCGTCGATCGGCGTCAGCCCGATCCTCGGAGTGCACCTGCGTTTCGATCGCCCGATCATGGAGCTGCCGCACCTCGTGCTCGTGGGCCGCGGCGTGCACTGGCTCTTCAACAAGGGCGAGGACGACGAGGGGCGCCAGCACGTGCACGCGGTGATCAGCGCCGCGGACGAATGGATGCCGCTCGACGAGCCGGAGATCGTGCGGCGCGTCGTCGCGGACGTTCACCACGTCCTGCCGCACGCCAGGGGCATCGAGCCGATGGACGCCCGCGCGATCAGGGAGAAACGCGCGACGTTCGCGGCGACCCCGGACGTCGAGCAGTTCCGCCCGCGCACGACGCCGGGCACGGTGGGTCTCGGCGGCGGCGGCATCGAGAACCTCTTCCTCGCGGGCGACTGGTGCGACACGGGCTGGCCCGCGACGATGGAAGGCGCGGTGCGCAGCGGCTACGCGGCGGCGGCGGCGATCACGGGGGAGGGCGGGGTCGTGGAGGACGTGCCGGCGGGGTGGTTGGCGCGGAGGCTTGGCCTTTGAACGATCCGGCCCTTCCACTGCGCCGTCCGCAAGATCGGCGGAACCGGGCGTCGAAAGGCCGGATCTACGCGACCGGCGCGACCGGCGCGACCCGCGCGACCGGTGCCACCGGCGCGACCGGCGCGACCGGCGCCACCTGCGCGACCGGCGCGACCGGCGCCACCTGCGCCCGCGCGCTCGCCGCCATCGCCTGGAGCGCGTCGTACGCCGCGTACTTGTACAGCTCGGTCAGGGACGGGTAGTTGAAGCACGCGCCGATGAAGTAGTCGATCCCGCCCCCGTGCGCGAGCACCGCGTGGCCGACGTGAATGAGCTCCGTCGCGTCCTCGCCGACGATGGTCGCCCCGAGGAGCGCACGCGAGCGGCGGTCGAAGACGCACTTCAGGATCCCCGTCTGGTCGCCGAGCATCCGGCCGCGGACGTTGCCGCGGTACAGCGCGCGCCCGACGACCGGGTCGTGGCCCGCCTCCCGCGCCGCCGGCTCCATCATGCCGATCATCGACACTCCGGGGATCGTGTAGATGCCGACCGGGAGCGTGTCCGCGAGCTTCTCCTTGAAGGCGATGCCGAACATGTCGCAGGCGGCGACGCGGGCCTGCTCCATGGAGGTGGCGGCGAGCGCGGGGAAGCCGATGACGTCGCCCGCCGCGTAGATCGAGTCGATGCTCGTGCGGTACCGCCCGTCCACGACGATGAGGCCGCGCTGGCCGAGCTCGACGCCGACTTCCTCGAGGCCGATGCCCGCGGTGTTCGACTGCCGGCCCGCGGCCCAGAGCAGCGCGTCGTTCGTGATCGTCTCACCGTCCTCGCACGTGACCTCGACGCGGTCGTCCGCCGTGATCGAGACCGTCTTCACCGAGCGGTCGAGACGCACGTCGACTCCCTCTTCGCGCATCGCCGCGACGAGGTGCTCGCGGCACTCGGGGTCGAGGAATGGGAGGATGTCGGGACGCGGGTCGAGCAGTGTCACGCTGACGCCGATCTCCGCGAAGATCGACGCGTACTCCGAACCGATGACGCCGGCGCCCACGATGGTGAGGGACGGCGGCAGGTGCTCGAGCGCGAGGATGCCGTCGGCGTCGACGACCTTCGGGTGGTCGAACGGCACGTGGTCGGGGCGCACGGGCGAGGAGCCCGTGGCGACGAGGATGAATTTCGCCTCGAGCGTCGTGATCGCGCCGTCGGCGTGGGTCACCTCGACCGTGTGGGGGCCGGTGATGCGGCCGCGTCCGCGGTGGATGTCGATGCCGTGCCGGTCCATCGACGACTCGATGCGGTCGTGCTCCTGCTGCTCGATGAGGTGCCGGCGCGCCATGAAGCGCGGCACGGAGAGCGTGTGGTCCACTTGGAAGTCCATCCCGGGAAGCGGGCGCCGCCGGAACGCCGAGCACACGAGCGCCGTCTCGCGCAGCGCCTTCGACGGCACGGTGCCCGTGTTCACCATCGCCCCTCCCGGACGCGCCGCCATCTCGACGACGGCCGCGCGGTAGTCGTAGTACGCAGCCTGCGTCGCCGCCTTCTCGCCGGCGGGGCCGCAACCGAGACAGATGAGGTCGTAGGTGGGCATTCGGGCGTTATCGGGCGGTGGGCGCGCGCTCTTGAGGCGAAGTCTGGTGGTGCAGGCGTCCCCGCCCGCACTCGGACGTGCAAGGATGCTCAGCGCAGGCGAGGACGCCCGCACCACAATCTCACGACCCCCTCAGTCCCGCCCAGGCAGGGCGAAGCGCAGGAGCTTCGCCTGCGGGCGCGGCCACACCCACACCTCCACCCCGTCCGGGGCGACGAACGGCGTCCACCACGGCGTCGACGCGTCGTGCGGATCGGGCAGATCGAATCGCCGGGCGGCGCCGCCGTCGACCGGGCGGAGGTCGAGATGGTCATCGACGCAGGTGATCACGGTCGAGCCGTCGAAAGCGATGCGGGCGTGACGGGACCCGGGCCCGAGCGACAGCACCGTGACGCCTTCGCCCTTGCCGTCGTACACGCAGGCGAACATCGGGGCGTCGCCGGCCTGACGGAGCTTGGACGCGAGGACGGCGATCGAGCCGTCGGGGGCGACGGCCGCGCGGCCGACGCGGTCGAGCCAGGCGCCGTCGGGACGACGCTCGATCGTCCGCTGGACGGCGCCCGACTCCCCCACGAGATGGACGCTGCGGAGACTCGTCACCCATCGCTCGCGCGATCCCGGCTTGCAGAGCCAGTCTCGTGCCTGCGGCACCGCATCCAGCCGCTCGACGCCGATTCTCCGGCCGTTGGCGTCGAATCGCAGGAAGCCGCCGCCCCCGAACGGATCAATCGCGCCACCCGTCGCGCAGTACACGTGGCCGTCGCCGTCGACGGTGATCGAGGCGCCGATGGACTCGGCGAGAGCATCGCCCGGGTCCGGGCGACACACGAGGATCGGTGCGCCGTCCGGCGCGAAGAAGTGCACGCGCTCTGTGCGATCGTCGAGCGCGTAGATACTTCCGTGCCCGTCCACCGTCAGGGCGCGAACTTCGCCCAGCGCGTCGTCGTCCGGCTGACGGCCGACGACCAGATCCACCACGCCGCCCTCGCCGAGCCTCAGGAGCGCATGTCCGTCGGACGTCCAGAGCGTGCCGTCCGGCGCCGCCTTGACGCCGCCGTACAACAGGCGGAACGTCTTCCCGCTGTCGAAACGAGGCCGAAGCCGGGACGTCACCTGGCCGTCGGGCGCGATCCGGTACACGGGCGGTGATCCTCGGAAGTCGTGCAGGATCATGCCGCCGCCAGCGTCCGCGGTGAGGCCTGCGGGATAGTTCGGCTCGTGGCCGATGAGGTCGGCGATCTTCCACGACGCGAGGTGATTACCCTCTGGCCCGAAGAGCTCGATCGTCTTCCTGACTGCCGTCAAGCCGGCGACGCGCCCGTCCGGCAGCGCCGTGATCGCCTGGAACGAGTGCCCTTGCCCGTGGCCGGGCTCGCGCCGGCTCCAGCGGCGACGGGCGCGGCGGTCGTAGGCGCAGATCTCGTCCTCCATGGTGTACTCGAGGCGGTGCCGGACGAGCACGACGAATCCGCCGTCGGGCGCGGGCGTCAGCGCCTTGACTCCCGCGGCCCAGGACGCGGCGATGCGTTCGGTCTCGCCCGTCTCCGGGTCGAACCGCCACGTCCGAGCGGCCCCGCCGCCGGCGATGCTGGAGCGGACCGCGACCCACCGGTCGCCGTCGACCGGGACCGCCCTCGGGAGCTCCGCGTCTGCTTCGTCCGGCAGCCCGAGACGCACGTCGGAGCGCACGGTTCCTTCGCGATCGACGTGAACGAAGCGCACCTCGCCCGGCCGCTCGCCCCGGTACACGAACCCGACGTTGCCCCCGGCGTCGACGGCGAAGTCCCGGAGGCGCCGGACGGGTGAGGCGACCTCGGGCGCGCGAAGCTCGATGGTGCCGCGGAACGCCAGTTCGATGGCGGCGGGTGCCGACGCGTCGGCGACGGCAGCGCCTTCGCCTTCACCGGGATCGCGTATCGCGACGCGCCCTGACTCGACGATGCGCCAGCCACCCTCCTTCGCGGCGTCCGCATGCACGACGTACGTGACGCGCTCGTGCGACGCGAGCGATCGGAAGCCGAATCGTCGCTCGCCGACGTCCACCTGCGGCACCGCGTCGTGCAGGTCCCACCACTCCCAGCGCTCGCCGAGGCCGTCGTATTCGTCCGGGAAGCGCTCCGTCCAGATCGTCTCGCCGCCGGTGTCGACGAGGGTCAGGGCAGCCTCGCGAGTGGCTGCGGCGCCGTACCGTGACGTGTACCACTGCGTCAGGACCAAGTCCGTTCCGGGCACGAGGTGTGACGAGACGATGCCGGCAAATCCCGGTTCGGCGACGGGCCGTTCGAGCGTGAAGTCTCCCGCGCGGGCGCCGTCGCCGAGGCGATAGGTCCACCACACGGGCGCGTCGGAGTAGCGACCGGGAATCACGACGATGAACCGGTCGTGCGCCGGGTCGGCGACGAGGCCGGAGATGCGCGGGCTGTCGGAGCCCGAGAAGCCGCGCCGCCGGCCACCGCCCGCGGCCCAGCGTCTCTCGTCGCGCTGGCGCAGCGCTTTGTCGGGTCCGATGATGATCACCGACAGCCCGCGTCGTCGAGGGCCGTGATGGCCGACGGTGCGAACGCCGCCCTCGTAGGCGTAGCCGGCGACGACGCCGTCATCCGTCACGAGCGCCTGGTGCAGCGTGTACGGCTGCTCTCCGGACCACACCTCCACGCCGTCGCGGCGGAGCCGGTGCTGCCCCGCGCCCGCGCCGGTGGCGGTCTGCGGATCGACCGACAGCTCGTACCGGCCGGAGGGAGACCGGTACGTCGCGGGATCGAGGGTCGCCTGGGCGGCGGGGGTCACGAGGCCGACCGCGCCCACGCGGCAGATCAGGAGCATCACCGCCGGAAGAGCCGACGTGCACGCCCGCGTGAGGTTCACGGGCACGGCCCCCACGCGGTGAGCACGGCGACGAGGTCACCGAAGCCGACGAGGCCGTCGCCGTCGAGATCCTCGGGGCAACCGGTACACGGTCCCCAGGTCGTGAGGACGGCGAGCACGTCCGCGAGCCCGACGGCACCGTTGCCGTCGAGGTCGGCCGG
>CAZXBB010000412.1:0-5950 GCA_964638815.1 uncultured Isosphaeraceae bacterium | reverse complement strand
AGGATCCGTCCTTCACTCCCAGGAGGCCCCATGAAAGTCTCGATCGAATACTGCGTCCAGTGAGACTATCACCCCCATGCCGCCAGTCTGGCGGCCGCCATCGAGAAGAAGCTCGGCGTCACGCCGAAGCTCATCAAGGGTGAACGCGGCATCTTCGACGTCGTTGCGGACGGAACGCGCGTGTACTGCAAGCACGAAACCGGGCGATTTCCCGAGGACGACGAGGTGCTGACCGCCCTCGAGGAAATGTCCTCGACCTGAGCCCGCGGAATGCTCGTCACCCTCGATCTTCCGATCCGGATCGGCGTGCTCGAATTCGAGGGGATCCGGATCGACGACGGCCATGAAGCGTTCGACGGGCTCACCGCGTGCGCCGCGCGTCACCGCGCCGACGCGATCGCACGGGGCACGAGCACTCCCGGCGCCGTGCCCGGTGTCGGACACGCCCGGGTCCTGTTCCACACGCTCGGGATCGACGCGACGCGACGCCGGCCCTCGTCCGAGGCGCTCCTCAACCGCGCCCTCAAGGACAAGCCGCTCCCGCGGGTGAACACCCTCGTGGACGTCGGGAACTGGTGCTCGCTCGACTTCCTGCTCCCGCTGGGCGTGTACGACCGCGACAAGCTGCGCGGGACGATCGCGCTCCGCGCCGGTCGCCCGGGCGAGGCGTACGAGGCCATCGGCGACAAGGTCGTCAACCTCGCGGGGCGTTTCCTGCTGGCCGACGACGACGGACCCTTCGGCTCGCCGATGACCGATTCACGACGCACGTGCGTCTCCGCGGCGACGCAGAACGCCCTGGTGCTGATCTACGCCCCGTCCGACTACGACTTCGGCCGCCTCGACACGCAGGCGCGCGTGTTCGCGGAGCGGGTCGAGCGCTGCTGCGGTGGACGCACGGCCCGGATCTCGCTGGTGGAGGGCTGAAAAGCGGCTTCTCCGGCCCCCAACAAGGGAAACAGGCGCGCCCGCCGCGCGTCGCGTCCTCACCCGGAGATCTTGCCATGGCCGCCCTCAAGCTCCCCCGCCGCGCCACGATGGCCAAGTGGTCCACGATCGGCGCCTGGTTCTTCATTGCGTTCAGCCTCGCCTCAGTCGGCACGGCCCTCGTCCGGCAGTGGGCCGATCCTTCCGGCACGACGCGTCTCTACGGCGACGCCGAATACGGCACGTGGGGGCTCACCTACGCGGGCGTGATCGGCGTCCTGCTCGCGCTCGTGCAGATCGCCACGATCGGTTCCGCGGCGATCGCGAGCACGCTGCCGCGCGAGCGCCTCCGCCGCCTCGGGCACCGGATCCTGATGGCGTGGGCCGGTCTCTGGTGGCTCAACCTCGCATGGCTCGCGTTCGCGGATCCGGGTGTCAGCCCGTTCTCCCGTGCGGCATTCATGACGACGCTCTTCGGCGCGACGGTGTACCGCGCGACGCGTGGTCCCGGGAAGGTGATCGTCGAGGTCGCGGAGTTCGACGCGGCACCGTTGGTCGAGGCCGGGGAGCGTGCGACGACGGCCGACGAGCAGGACGCGACACCGGCGCCGGATCCGGGGCCGGGGCCGGGGCCGGGGCCCGAGCCGCATTCACTCGTCGCGCGGGCCCGGCCGATAGTGCAGAAGGCCGCGGCCGTGCTGCCGGCGCTCCGCTCGAAGGCATCTCCGGCGATGAGGTCGATGCTCGCGTTCACGCGACGCGGCCTGCGCCGGCTGCAGAACGGGTGGACGACGAGCACGTAGGTCCCGGCTCACGTCCGCATCCGCCGTCACGTCGTCGCATTCGAACGAGGACTCGGGGGCGACGTTGAACGCTCGGAAGCAGGACTCGAGCCGGGATCTGAGCAATGGGTGAATGCAACAACATCTGAAGTCGACCGGCCGAGAACGCGCCTCGGCGGCGTGCCCGTCCGGATCGGCGCGTCGCCGACGGCGGCGCCGCCAGGATCTCGCGGACGCTACCACGCAAACGTCAACGACGCCCAGAAACTCTCCCAGTCCGCGTCGATGTCCGGCGGCGCCGGCACCATCTGGATCGTCGTGAGCATCCATGGCCCACGCGCCGGCAGCGTGAACTGCACGCGTCCTTCGCCGTCGGTCTCGCCTCGAAGAAGCTTCTCCGGCGCTTCCGCGCTGACGGCCACGACCGTGACGCCCGCGACCGGGCGACCCTGGAACCACACCCGGGCGACCAGCGGATCGTCCGTCTCAAGCGTGCCGGGGTTCGTCTCGAGCGTAATTTCGATGGGCAGACCGAGGATCGTGTCGGCGGCGGCCCCGGCCCCGGCCCCGGCCCCGGAATCACCGTCCCCGGCGATGAGGGCCTTCGCGCAACGCGAGTACACCTCCCGTCCGGCCCGGGCGCTTTCTCCTCGCTCCGCGCGCAGGACGCTGATCTGGTCGAGCCCCTCCTCGTGCAGGTACCGCTCAAACGCATCCGCGTCGAGCCGGTTGGTCATGCGACGGCTGTGGTAGGCGATGACGTGCAGCCCGGGACGCGTCACCCGGGCGTAGCTCGCGGCGGCCCCCGACCGGCCGACGACGGGGCTCTCCCCGTCTGGGCCGATCATGATGAATCGCTCGATCAGATCCGCTCGCCGCGGCACGCACTCCCCGCGGAACCGCTCGCCATGATGCAGCTCGACCCGAACGGCCGAGCCGGCCGCCGGCGTGTAGCTCGCCGGCTCGACCCAGAACTCGTGGGCGTTCGCCGCCGAACAGAGGACGCTGACGACTATCGCCATCGCGACTCGGACTGCACTACTCATTGCGATCACCCTTCACTGAGAGCCCGATCAAACCGCGCCGGAGGGCCTTGCCTCCGGCGCGTTGCGTCTGTCCTGCTTCGCTGCTCATTGCGTCCAGTTCATCAGGACGAGCAGGAGATCCAGCATGCTGACCACGCCGTCGCCGTTGACGTCCCCGATCGCCACGGCCGGATCCTTCCGGTTGAACGTACCCGCGTGCGGCGTGCCGATGTACGGGAACACCTGGTTGTAGAGCTGGTCGTTCGCGTTCACGTTGTCGCCGAGGATCGTGATCGGGTCGAACGTCGGTCCGCTGGCAACCGCCGTCAACGCGATGTCGACGACGTCGTCGCCCATCCGTCGCCCGTTCGGCCAGCCGCTGGGGACACCCTTCGTCGTGTCACCGTCGAGGAAGCTCAGCCGGCTGAATCCCGGCTGCCCCGACAGCGGAACCGGACCGGTGGTGGTGTTCACGCGAAGGACATCGGGAATGAAGATGCTCACAAGATCGACACGCCCGGTCGTCTGGAACTCGGTCCCGTGGACGAAGTTGATCAGGAACGCGAGTTCGGAGTTCTCCGCGTACGTCGCGAACTGGGCGTCGTCCACGGGTGACGCGACGTTGTAGCGGTCCTTGTCCTGGAGCGCGACCAGCGCCTCGTTGAAGACCGGGTTGGCAAGCCGGTTCACCTGGCGGAATTCGCCGGAGCTGTACCGCGTACCGTCGGGGTTGATCCCGCAGATCTCGGGGCGCGACACGGACGCGTAGACCCCGACGCCGATCTGCGGTCCGAAGAGTTCATACGGAAACTGCGGCAGTCCGGCGAGCGGAATCTGGATCGAGTACGACAGGACGTTGAAGCCCTTGAACCCGTCCACGCCGTTGCCGTCGCCGCTGAGGATGCGCGGGTCGAGCAGGTCGAAGACGGCCGGAATGTCCGCATAGAAGCCGTCATCCCGCGGCCCGGCGAACACGGCGGATCCATCCAGGGTGTTCTGAGTCGCCTGCCGCGTGTAGCTGTCGAGTTCGGAGAACACCGTCGCACCCGACACGGCACGGCCATCTGCGTCGTTGTAGGCCGGCGTGACTCGCTTGCCCACGTTCGGCGGCGCCGTGACGAGACCCGTGCCGATCGTGGCCGACGAGCCGCCTTCCGTACGCGTCACGTTGTAGGTCTGCGTGTAGTTCTGCCGCGCGTCCCCGATCGAAACGATCGGTCCGGCCTCGGTGCCGAGACCATAGGACAGGATCGTGTTGCCGTTCCTGTATGGTCCGTCGACGGCGGAGAAGTCGAAGTCGTAGCGACGGATCGTCTCCGCGGTTACGGGGTTCGTGATGTGGATGCTGTACAGGGCGTCATCCGCGAAGCGATCGTAGTGCGGACCGTCGCCGGGCTCGGAGAAGGGGCGCACGCTGACGATGACGTTCAGCACCTCCTGCTTCGGGTTGTCGTATCGCGTCCCGATGAACGCGTAGACGTCGGTGAGGTTGGCTTGGGGATCCTGCTTGATGAGCGGAGCGTCACTGTGGCTCGAGCCGAAGACGCTCGCCGCGGCGAGCAGGGACGTGGCGATAGCACCGCCGCGAACGTGGCTCTTCATCGAAAGATTCATGGGTTTGATCTCCGTGGTTCTGAATCTCGAACGCCGGCGACATGGCTCACATCTGACGGCGTCCTGTCGAGTAGCACTTCGCACGCGGGTCCACGGCAGTTTTGTGCAACCGTCGAAAAGACCGCCGGCGGCGAACGGCCGCGCTGAGTGTGCGCGGACCGTCCCCGTCCTCCCGCCGGCGAGATCCGCGCACACCGACCGCCGTGTTTCCGGAGAGCGCCGTGTTTCCGCCAGAGAAGTTCGTGCACCCGATCGGGCGGGATCTCTCGCGGACGAAAAAAGATCTAAACGCGTTCCAGGCGTCGTGGAGCGGGCGAGGCGAAGACGATATGCTGATGCCGATGCGCAACGTGGACGAGAACATCCTGACGCTGGTTGCGCGAAGCGACCGCGAGGCGTTTGCGGAACTCTACGACGGGTTCGCTCCGCGTCTGCTCGGGATGATCGTTCACATGGGACTCGATCGCCGCGACGCCGAGGACGTCCTCCAGGACGTGTTCCGGGAGATCTGGTGTCGCGCGGATCGATACGACCCGCGACTGGGCTCACCCGAGAGCTGGTTGCTCCGGTTGGCGCGGTCACGGGCCATCGATCACTTGCGACGGAGCGGAAGCGAGTCGGCGCGGGTGCGTCGCGCGGAAGCGCTCGCGGTCTCGCCCGCCGAACCGGCGACTCGGGGCGCCGACGACCGCGACGAACTGGCCGAGCGCGCTCAAGATGGACTGAAGCTCCTGTCTGATGAGCAGCGTGACGCAGTCAACCTTGCATTCCGCTGCGGCCTGACGGCGCGCCAGATCGGGGAGCTCCGGGGAATACCGACGGGTACGGTGAAGACCAGAATCCGATTGGCGATGGCGAAGCTCCGAGCGCATCTCCAGCCGCATCTCGAAGGCATGCAGACATGAGCCAGAATGCAGACATGAGCCGGAACGAATCATCGTCCGAGGAAACGAGTGAATCGGCAGCGCTCTACGCGGTCGGCGCGATGACGCGCGAGGAGACCCTGGCCTTCGAGGCGAGGATTGTTGACGGCGACTTGCCAGTCACAGACGAATTGCGCGCGCTCGATGCCGTGACCCGAGCCCTCGGCGCGTTGGTCCCGGAGATCGAGCCCTCGTCGAAGACGCGCGAGGCGGTCCTGCGCCGCGCGGTGGCGGGCGAGGACGACGGCGGGTCTCATCAGGTCTGGCGCGAGTGGGAGTCCAGCCGCTTCGATGCCGATGCTCTCTTCACCCTGGCGGCGAGTGCCGGCGAGTGGGAGGACACGGGTATCGAGGGCATCGAGGTCCGCCGACTCTTCGTCGATCGCCAGGCGAATCGCATGACGGCGATGTTCCGCATGGCGCCGGGGACCTCCTACGTTCCGCACGTCCACGACGGCCCGGAGGAGTGCTACGTGCTCGAGGGCGACCTCCACGTCGGCGAGGACCTGGTCATGCGTGCGGGTGACTACCAGCGGGCCCCCGCCGGCAGCCGCCACCCGGTGCAGCGCACCGAAGGCGGCTGCCTGCTGCTCATCTCAAGCTCGCTCCACGACGAGACCGACTGATCGCAGCGCCCGCGTTGACGACGCGCACGCAGACGACGCGCCCCCCCGCCCCA
>CAZXBB010000411.1:0-3313 GCA_964638815.1 uncultured Isosphaeraceae bacterium | reverse complement strand
AGGGCCACGAGCTCCACTACGCTTTGAAGAAGCGGGGCGTGCCGACGGAGATGGTGCTGTATCCGCGCGCGGGTCACGGCGTGCGCGAGCGCGCGCACCGGATCGATCTGCTGACGCGGCAGCTCGATTGGCTGGAGCGGTTTGTGCGTTAGCCCGCACCGGCGCGACGAACCGGCGCGACAAGCCGATCGCGTGGTCGCTCGGGCGAGGCGCGGACGTGTTTGACACCACATCAAGCCTCGAACGTGCGACCACGCGTTCGGATCGTCCGCCGGACGGTTGCCCACCCGGCCCTTGCCGAGCCAAGGACCGGGGCACACCGGACATCCACTTGCCCTCATCGAAGTGTGCCCCGGTCCTGTGCTCTGACAGGGCCGGGTGGGTCACCCATGGAACGACGGCTTCTGAGGTTCGTTCGCTTCATGCATAACGCGGACTCAGCTACCCCGGCCCTGCCGTCTCCGCCTCGACCGTTGCCAGCCAGTCGGCGCGCAGGCGGGACGTCACGGGCCCGACCTTGCCGTCCGCGATGCTCTCCCGCTCCACTCCCACGACGGGCAGGACGCCCCAGCTCGAGTTCGTCAGGAACACCTCGTCCGCCCCGAGCAGCGCTTCGATGTCGAGCATGCGGCGCCCGGTCGCGATGCCCGCGGCCTCCGCGCACTCGATGACGACCTTCCGCGTGATCCCGGGGAGGACCGGCGACGGCAGCGCGCCGGGCACTTCCTCGCCGCGGGCGAACGGCGTGAGAAGGCCGCCTTCCTTCACGAGGAAGACGTTGCTCACCGAGCCGCAGACCAGGTGGTTGCTCACCGAGAACCACAGCGCCTCGCCCGCGCCGCTCTTTGCGGTCTGCCGGAGCGCGTGGATTCTCGGCCAGTAGTCGAGCGTCTTGTGACCGGCCATCGGGGAGAGCGGGTTCGCGCGGCCGTCCGCGATCGCCACGCGCACGCCGTCCGTGAAGAACTCGTCGGGATAGGGCGTGGGCGGCTGCGCGACGATGAGGATCGTGGGGTCCTGCTGCTCGCGCCCCGACGCCTGGAGCATGTTCAGGTTGCCGCCGGTGATGGTCAGACGCACGCGGGCGGCGTCCATCGCGTTGTGCGTCACCGTGAGCGCGACCGCCTCGGCCAGGGGCCCGGTCCGGAGCCGCGTGCTCAGCATCAGCGTGCGCGCCGAGTCCTGGAGACGCCGCAGGTGGTCGTCGACGCGAAAGACGCGACCGTTCCTCGCGTGCATCGTCTCGAAGAGACCGACGCCGTGCTGGAGACCGGCGTCGAAGACCGACACCGTCGCCTGCTCCGCGGGCACGAAGCGACCGTTGAGCCAGACGTCCACCCGATCACTCCTTCCAGTAGCCGACCACGGTGAGCCGGTCGCCGTCGGCGAGGAAGCTGATGCCGACGGCCACCGCGCCGTCGCGCATGATCTCCGCGTAGTGCGTGGACTTGACGGCGTGCCGGCCCGGCGCCGGGCCCGGCGCGGCCTCGACCCGGATGCGATCCGACGCATCGCGGCACGTCTCGACGAGTGCCGCGCCGAGCGGCCGGCTCAGGAACGTCGGCGCCGGTATCCGCGCGGCGGGGTTCTCGCCCCGCGCGGCGAGCGCGCACCACTCGGTCACGTCGGTCCGGATTCGCGCGGTCGCGGCATCGGCCTGACGCGCCGACCACCATGACAGCCCGAGGGCGAAGAGAACGACCACGAGCGGGAGAACGATGACCCGGGGCGAGATTCGCATCGCCGTACGGTAGCGGTCGAGCCGCGTGACGGCGACTGCGGCGCGCAGCGTGCTCCATCGGCCTTCCGCGTCTACCCCGCCGGCAGCGCTGCCAGGTGCGACCGCGCCGTCTGCGCCCAGTCGCCCGCGGGATCGAGCTTGAGGTAGCTCCTCCAGTGGCGGCGCGCCGCCGCGAGGTCGCCGTGCGCCTCGCAGCACAACGCGAGGTTGTAATGCGCGTCGGCGTACGTCGGATCGATCCCGATGGCCGCGCGCAGGCTTGCGATCGCGTCCGGCAGGTGACCCTGCTCCTCGAGCACGTCGGCGAGGTTGTACCACGCGGGCGCCATCGCGGGATCCTGCGCGACGGCCATGCGGAAGTGTTCCTCGGCCGCGGCCGGTCGTTCCGCGGCGCGCAGCGCGTTCCCGAGATTGAAGTGCGCCTCGGGGAAGGTCGCCTGGAGCGCCAGCGCGCGGCGATACGCCTCGATCGCCTCTTCGAATGCGTCCTGCTCCTCGCAGGTGACGCCTTGATCGAACCATGCGTCCGCCGTGCGCTCCTCCCGTCGCGTCCCCGGCGCGCCCGTCAGCGGAATGACCGCGCCCGGGGGCGCACCGTCGTCGTCCGTCCCCGTCGCGCGGCGATCGAAGTCGATCACGAACTGTCCGTCGGGCGCCAGCATCGCATCGCCGAGCTCGGCGAGCAGCGTGCCGGATTCCGCCACGAGCTTGAGCTGCGCGAGCGGCCGCTCCGTGCCGGGGAGCACCGACGCGAGCCGTTCGACGCTGCGCGCGATGGTGGACGCGGCCACCCCGCCACGCAGCAGCTCCGTGATGGTGCGCAGCGAGACGATGTCCTGGAAGTCAAACCGGCCGTCGTGCGCCTGCACCAGGCCGATCGCCTCCCAGCGACGCAGGGCGGCCAGCTCGAGACCCAGCAGCGTGCACACCTGCGCCGGCGGGAAGCTCTTGCGCAGCGCCGGTCGCCGCTCGCGCAGCCCCGCGCACTCGAGGAACGCGCCCTCCGCGACGATCGCGATCCTCGCGCCCGCGCGGTTGAGCTCCTCGGCGCGCCGCAGCTTGCCGGTCGGGCTGCCGTCGGAGAGCAGGGGCCAGCCCTCGACGCCGATCACGAGCATCGTCGTGCGACGGGAAAGGCCGCTCGTCACGCGGCCGCCGGCCCGCTGCACGATTCCGGTCGCCTCCTGACGCGTCATCGATGCGAGCTTGCCGGTGAAGCTCACGCTGGCGAGACGCAATGACGCGGGGACGGGGGCGGGGGCGGGCGCGGGGGCGGGAAGGCCGGCGGGAACGTGTCGGGTGGTGTCCACCGCAGGCATCATACCCGCGGGCGCGCCCCGCACGGGATCCGGGGAGAAGCTGTCGTCGGGCGGGGAGCTCCGTCGCTTCCTCCGCTAGCAGCCCGTTGAAGAACTGGAACGCCGCCGGAGCACGATCATTTCCGCCGTGGACGGCGTCGCCAAACCTCGCTGTATCGTCAAATACGGCGTCGGTTCGGCTCCTTGCCACGACGAAGAGCATCGCACTCAGACGACGCCCGAGTTCTTCAACGGGCTGCTAGGCGAACCGACC
>CAZXBB010000410.1:0-5030 GCA_964638815.1 uncultured Isosphaeraceae bacterium | reverse complement strand
TCGCCGACATCCTCGAGGTCATCGGCGGCAACTGGGGCACGATGGGCGACCCGGGCATCCCGGGCGACGCGAACTGCGACGGCAACGTCAGCTTCGCGGACATCCTGCTCATCCTCGGCACGTGGGGTGACGGCTGCAAGTGAGCCTTCGCTCCCGGAGGATCACGCTCGCGTGATCCGAACGATGATTCCAGAGCCCCCGGTCGCTTGCGGCCGGGGGCTTTTCTGTTCCCGCGTACAATCGCTCACCGTGCGCCGTTCGCTCGCCGCGACATCCTGCATCGCCCTCCTCTGCGCCGGCTGCGACGACGCGCCCGCGCCCGGAGCCGCGGCGTCGCCCGCCGGCCCTCCGTGGTTCGCCGACGTCTCCGCCGACCTCGGCATCGAAGTGGACGTCGAGCGTCCACCCGCGCCCGGCGACTACTTCATGCCCGACAGCATGACCGGCGGCTGCGCGCTCTTCGATTGCGATGGCGACGGCGACCTCGACCTCTACCTCGTCCACGGCGTACGGGCCCCCGACGGGGCGCTCGAGAGCCCGGCGGGCGCGAACCGCCTCTGGCGGCAGGAGGGCGACGGCCGGTTCGTGGACGTGACCGTCGAGGCCGGCGTGGGTGACCGCGGCTTCGGCATGGGCGTCGCGACGGGCGACATCGATAACGACGGCGACGTGGACCTCTTCGTCGCGAACTACGGCCGCGACCGCCTCTATCGCAACGACGGCGACGGGACGTTCACCGACGTCACCGACGCCGCGGGCATCCTCGACACCGACACGTGGTCCGCCTCGGCCGGCTTCCATGATCTCGACGGCGACGGCTTCCTCGATCTCTTCGTCACGAGCTACCTCGCGCACGACCCGGCCGTCACCAGCACCGACGCGTCGGGCCGCCCCGAGTACGCCGGCCCCGCCCCTTTCGATGGCGTGCCCGACGTCCTCTACCGCAACCGCGGCGACGGCAGCTTCTTTGACGCGACGGCCGCGGCGGGCATCGCCGGCAGCGCCGGCAAGGGGCTCGGCGTCGTCTTCGTCGACCTCGATCGGGACGGGCGCGTGGACATCTACGTCGCGAACGACGGCGAGCCGAACGCCGCGTGGATCGCCGGCGGAGACGGCACGTACGAGGACCAGGCCCACGCGTTGGGGCTCGCGGTGAGCGGCTACGGGCGGCCGGAGGCGAGCATGGGCATCGCCTGCGGGGACGGCGACGGCGATGGGCTCACCGATCTCTATCTCTCGCACCTCGTGCTCGAGACGAACACGCTTTACCGTGCGACCGCCTCCGGACGGTACGACGACGCCACGCTGGCGAGCGGGCTCGGCGCGGCGAGCACGAACGACACCGGGTTCGGCACGGCGTTCCTCGACATCGAGCTCGACGGGGACCTCGACATCGTGGTGGCCAACGGGCGCGTGCTCCGCGCGAGCCCGCACCCGAACGCCCACCCCGCGCTGAGCGCCCATTGGCGCCCCTACGCCGAGCCCGACCGGCTGCTGCTCAACGACGGCACCGGCAGGTTCTCGCCGGCGCCCGCGCTCGCCGGTGCGCTGACCGCGAACGTCGAGGTGGGGCGCGGGCTCGCCGTCGGCGATCTCGATGACGACGGCGATCTCGACGTCGTCGTGGCCAACGGCAGCGGCACGCTCCGCGTCTACCGGAACGACGCACGTCGCGCCGGGGCCTGGCTCGTCGTGCGTGCGATCGATCCGTCGCTCCGCCGCGACGCGATCGGCGCGACCGTCGAGGTGACCGCGGGCCGGGGCGTGTTCCGGCGCGACGTGCGGGCCGCCGGCAGCTACCTTGCGGCGAGCGATCCCCGGGTGCATTTCGGGCTCGGCGCGGTCACGCGCTACGACGAGATGGCGGTGACGTGGCCCGACGGCACGCGGGAGACGTTCCCGGGCGGGCCCGCCAACCGGCTCGTCGTGGTGCGGCGGGGGGAGACGGGGGCGGCCCGGTGACGGGACGCGGCTCCAGCCCGCCGGCCCGGACGCGGGGACGCGCGTCCGTCGTCGTGATCGTCGTCGTGATCGTGCTCGTGCTCGTCGCGATCGCCGCCGCGATCTTCGTGTTCCACCGGCCGCTGCGCTACGGGCGCGTGCAGCCCCCCGAGATCGTGCTCGACCACGTCGAACCCGCGCTCGCCTCGCGGCTGCGGCGGCTCCGGGCGGAGGTGCTCGCGGCGCCCTACGACGCGGACGCGTGGGGCGCGCTCGCGTGCACGTTCGACGTGCACGACTACCCCGCGGAGGCCGCGGCGTGCTACCGGCGCGCGCAGCGTCTCGACCCCGACGAGTTCCGTTGGCCGTACTTCCTGGGCCGCGCGCTCGTGATGACCGACCAGGACGCCGCGATCGTCAACCTCCGACGCGCGGCGGCGATTCGCGACGACTACGCGCCGCTGCACGTGCACCTCGGGCGGAGTCTGATCCTCCAGGAGCGCCCGGACGAAGCAGCGGCGGCGTTTGCGCGCGCCGTCGGGATCGATCGGGAGAACATCCGTGCGCACATCGGTCTCGCCGGTGTCGCGCTCGAGCGCGACGAGCCGCGCGAGGCGCTTGGTCACCTCGAGCGCGCCCTCGCGCTCGGGCCGAAGGCGGAGGAGACCTACTGGCAGCTCGCGCAGGCGCACCGGCGGCTCGGCGACGCCGTGACCGCCGACCGGTACGTGGCGCTGGCGCGCGAGCAGGAGGTCTACCTCGAGCCGATGCCGGATCCGATACGCAACGAGCAGACCGATCAATACGGCGTGACGACCACGTGGCGCCGCACGCGCGCCGAACGGTACAGCCGGAGCGGGCGACCCGACCTCGCGCTCGCCGAGTGGGAGCAGGCAGTCCGCGACGATCCGGATTCGGTCGAGGCTCACATCGAAGCCGGCCGGCTGAAGGCGCAGCTCGGCGACGTCGACGGAGCGATCGACTCGCTCACCCGCGGGCTGGCGCTCGACCCCGAACGGCACCCCGCCCGCAACAACCTCGGCGTGATGCTCGTGCAGCGAGGGCGTCTCGAGGCGGGTCTCGACGAGCTTCGTCGCTCATCGGAGGCGATGCCGGACAACGCCGATGCGCACTTCAACCTCGCCATGGGCTGGCGCACCGCGGGGCGTCCAGGCGAGACGCACGCGGCGCTCGAGCGCACGCTTGCGATCGATCCGGAGCACGTGCGGGCCCGCTTCGAGTACGGTGTCACGCTCGCCCGGGCCGGACGTCTGGAGGACGCAGTCGCGGCGTTCCGGCGCGTGGTTGCGGCGGGCGGCGCGCCGCGGGCGGCGTACGCCAACCTCGCGTTCGCGCTCGAGAAGCTCGGGCGCGCGGCGGAGACCGTCGCCGTGCTGCGGGAAGCGCGGGCGGCGATGCCGAACGACGCGTCGATCGTCCGCGACCTCGCCTGGCGGCTGGCCACCAGCCCGGACGCGAGCGTGCGGAACGGGGCCGAGGCAGTGGACCTCATGGAGTCCGTCATCGGGGCGACCGGGCAGCGCGATCCCGCGTTGCTGGACGTGCTCGCGGCGGCGTACGCGGAGATCGGCGATTTCGCCTCGGCCGGGCGAGTCGTCGCCGAGGCGCTCGATCGCCTCGACGGGCGGGAGACGCCGACCTCCGACATCGGCGGGGTCGGCCCCATGCAGGCCCGCCTCGGGCTCTACGCGTCCGGACGCCCGTATCGGGCGGGTGGGTGATCCGCGCCCCGACGCCTGCCGCGTTTTCCGTTGACGCGTGACGATGGTCTGGTCTAATCAGGGCTCATTCGACGGCGGCGGATTCCGCTTACCGGACGTACGGCGCCTCGGGCGGGAGCTTCGTGGGAGCGGGTCGAGAGCGGATCGAGAAATGAGCGGGTCGAGAAATGAGCCGGTCGAGTAAAGGAGCACTAGGCATGAGATCAGCAGCAATCGTCCTCGGCGCGGCCGCGCTGGCCCTGGCGCCGACGGCGCTCGCGCAGGACTGCATCGAGACCGTCTGGACAGAGGACTTCGACACCTACGTCGCCGGCAAGGCGCTCGTTCCGCAGCAGGCGTGCTTCCCGATCTGCCCGCCCGGCCTGTCGTGGCAGCCGTGGGACAACGACCCCAACGCGGGCTTCTCGGAGGTGAGCGACGAGCAGGCGTTCGACATGCCGAATTCCGTCGCGGTCGTGGGAGGTGACGGCACCGGCGGGGTCGGCGCCGACGACCTCGTCCATACCTACACCGATCTCGCATTGAACACGGGCACCTGGAAGTTCATCACGCACATGTTCATCCCGGCCGACGCCGAGGGCGGCACGTCGTTCAACTTCCTGAACACGTACCCGACCGGGGGCGAGAACTCGAGCTGGTCGTCGTCGGTGATCTTCGACGCGTCGGCGGGAACGGTCCAGGACTGGTTCATGACGAACGAGCTCAAGATGATCAAGGGTGACTGGGCGGAGCTCAAGTACGTGATCAGCCTCGATGACGACCTGCAGACGATCTCCTACAACGGTGAGGTGCTCGTCACGAAGGGATGGTCATCCGGCGTCGGCGGCGGTGGTGCGACGTCGATCGGCGCGATCGACCCCTACGGAGCCGACGGCGCGTTCGCGACTTACTACGACGACATGAGCATCTGCTCGATTCCGCCGGAGGGCGCCTGCTGCTTCCGCAGCGACCCCTGTATGGACGGCCTCATTCGAGCCGATTGCGAAGGCCTCTCGGGCGACGCGCTCTTCCAGGGCATCGGGTCGGCGTGCTCCGGCGATCTGTGCACGTTCTACGGCGACAACGGCTGGGAGATCGACGATCTCCTGACGATCGCTCCGCCGTTCACGTGGGACGGCGATACGTGCAACGACTTCCCCGGCGTGCCGTTCAACCCGGACTGCGAGTTCTTCCCCTCGGACTGCTCGGAGTGCGACCTCTCGGATGCGCAGGACCAGGCGTGGACGTTCCAGATCCCGTGGGAGGCCACCTGGACGTTCAGCACGTGCGGCGCGGCGGACTTCGACACGCAGCTCTATGCCGGCACGGCGACCTGCACCGACGACCTCGGCTTCAACGACGACTGCA
>CAZXBB010000409.1:0-2375 GCA_964638815.1 uncultured Isosphaeraceae bacterium | reverse complement strand
ACGATCCAATCGCGTGAGCGCTCGTTCGCGGCTCGACGTATCGAGAGGATATGCCATCGCCTCGCCCGAACGCTCACGCGATCGGCTTGCCACGCTCGTTGCGCGGCGCACGCCTTCGTTGACCCGGACGTCGGCCTCGCGTCCCGCACGGGTCGTCGTTTCGACGGTCGTCGTTTCGACCACCCACCGACCCGCTTCATGCATAATGCGGGCTAGCCCGGGCTCTCTCCCTCGCACCCGGGGTACCATGGCAGCATGAGCGCCATCGAAACCAGCACCCGCCCCGCCACGTCCTCGCCGCCCCGCCTCCTCCAGTGCTCGGTTCTCATCGCGGACTCCTGCGTTCCGGAGCTCATCGAGGGGCTCGAGGGACGGGGCTGCACCGTGCGTCACGACAAGAGCCTGACCGCCGAGACGCTTCCCGCGGCGGTCGGCGAATTCGATCCCGACGTGCTCATCGTCCGTTCGACGAAGGTGCTCGCGCCCGTCTTCGACGCGGCCGGGCGGCTCAGCCTGATCGTCCGGGCCGGCGCCGGGTACGACAACATCGACGTCGCCACCGCCTCGGCTCGCGGCGTCTTCGTCGCGAACTGTCCCGGCCGCAACGCCCTCGCGGTGGCCGAGCTCGTCTGGGCGCTCATCCTCTCCTGTGACCGCCGCGTGCCCGATCAGACCCGCGATCTTCGCGACGGCGTGTGGGACAAGTCGGGATACGGCAAGGCGCGCGGGCTCTACGGACGTACGCTCGGCATCGTGGGTCTGGGTCAGATCGGCGAGGCCGTCGTCGTGCGCGCCCGCGGTTTCGGGATGAAGACGATCGCATGGTCGCGCAGCCTCACGCCCGAGCGGGCCGAGGAGCTCAACGTCACGCGCTGCGAGACGCCGATCGACGTCGCCCGGCGGGCGGACGTCGTCTCGATCCATGTCGCCGCGACCCCCGAGACGGCGCACCTCGTGGACGAGACGTTCCTCGACGCGATGAAGGACGGCGCGTATCTCATCAACACGAGCCGCGGCAGCGTGGTGGACGAGGCGGCACTGGCCCGCGCCATCCGCGCGAAGGGCCTGCGGGCCGGTCTCGACGTCTACGAGCAGCAGCCGGCCCCCGGAGACAGGACCTTTGCCGACCCGATCATCCGCGAGCCCGGCGTCTACGGCACGCACCACGCCGGCGCGTCCACGGACCAGGCCCAACAGGCGATCGCCGCGGAGACCGTGCGGATCGTCGAGACCTACGTCAGGACGGGGGCCGTGCCGAACTGCGTGAACAGGGCGGAGCCGGGTCCCGCCCGTTGCACCCTCACTGTGCGACACCTCAACAGGCCCGGCGTCCTCGCCCACGTGCTCGATGTCATCTCCCGCGCGGGTATCAACGTCGAGGAGATGGAGAACATCCTCTACGACGGCGCCGAAGCGGCCTGCGCCCGCATGCAGCTCGACGCGGTGCTGACCAAGGAGCATCTCGCCGCGATCCGCGCCGGCAGGAGCATCCTGAGCGCGAAGACGTCGCAGGAGCGGACCGGCGAGTCCGCGGACTCACGCCCGCGGTAGCCTCGCACTGCCCATGCCTTCGCTCCTCATCCCCTCGCTCTCTGCGCTCGTCCCGCTCGTCACCGGCGTCGCGCTCATCGCGCGGGCGCGCCGCGGCAGACGCCCCCGCCCGGCGTGCGGCGCGTGCGGACACGACCTCGGTACGCCGGACGGACATGCGACGACGTGCCCGGCGTGCGGGTCCTCGCTTGCCGAGGTCGGAATCGTGTCGGAGCGGGCGGCGCCACGCCCCGGCCTGACCGCCGCCGGCGTGATGCTCATCGTGCTCGGCGCCGGCTGTTTCGGCGGCGCGATCGTCGCGCAGCGCGCCTCGGAGCGGGCGGCGCTCGAGGCGGAAGCGGCGGCGGAGGACGCACGCCGGCGCTGGAGCGAGGCGATCGACGAGAGAATCGCGGAGGGCCGCGCCGAGGCGCTCGAGCACGCGGTCACGCGACCGGACGGGGAAGCGGCCGCGCCGACCGCAGACCCGGCTCAGGACGGCGCCGGCGACGTGGGCGCCGGCGACGTGGGGGCCGGGGACGCGGGGGGCCGGTGACGTGGGGGCCGGGGGGGCCGGGGACGCCGGGGGCCGGTGACGGCTGGAGTCAGGGCTCCTCAAGCGCCTTTGCCGTCTTCCTGCCCCGTTTCGAGGGCCCGGAGCGGCGCGATCCGCCGCGACCATTCGGCTTCGCCGTCGCGGCCATGTCGGCGAGGAGCTTCTGGCGACGGCCGGCCTTCACCGCGATGACCGCGATGAACCCGAACAGCACGAGGGCGATGGCGTAGACGAAGCGCACCCGGAGCCCGTTCATGACGAGGACTACGAGCGAGATGCCGACCGCGGC
>CAZXBB010000408.1:0-16761 GCA_964638815.1 uncultured Isosphaeraceae bacterium | reverse complement strand
GAACACGGACCGCACCAGGCTGACCCACTGGTTGATCGTGCCGCGCGTGATGTCCCGGTCGATCATGTCCTGCCGCACGGCCTTCATCGCCAGCGGGCCGAAGTCGACGACGCGGGTCCTGCCGTAGAGCCGGAGCAGAGGCTTCGTCGCGAGCTCGAACGTTCCGAGCGAGCTGGTCGTCGTCCCGTCCGGCCGGCGGTAGTGCGTCCGCGCGTGCCCCATGAAGCCGGCGACGAGCTCGATGACCGTGATCTCCTCCGGCGCGACCGTCACCCGGCGTCCGGCGGCGATCCACTCCGCGATCGTCTGGTGATACTTCTCGAGCGTCTCGGGCAGCTCGTAGCGCCCGAGATAGACCCGGCGCCCGTCGAGCTGCACGTACCCTTGTCCGCTGCCCTTGTGCAGTCGGAACGATGGGACGCGATGCTGCTGCTGTTTCGTCTTCGTGGTCACGGTCACGGCCTCCAAGGTGAGGGATTCGGGTAGGACTACCCGATTCCGGTTCCTCGTCACGGCCGCTCCGCGTCTCCGCGGGTAGACGCATCTCGCGTCTTCAGCACTACTTACGGAAGTGGGCCATACTGGACTTGAACCAGTGACCTCCTGTGTGTCATACAGGCGCGCGAGCCAACTGCGCCAATGGCCCCAACTGCGGAAAGTGTAGTCGGCCCCGGTCGGGTGTCAACGCAGGGGCGTCCCCCGGCGTCGTGGTGCGTATCGGGGTCGAATCCCCGCTCGCGCGGCGGGCGAGCGTCGCCTAGGGTCCGATGGGCGGCGGCGACGCGACGCGACGCAACGCGACGCGACGCGACGCCGCACCGGTCAAGGAGCGTGCGCGCATGAACGACAACGGAAACGGCTTCGACCCGATCGAGTCCATGGGCAGCGCCCGGCATGAGTTCGGTGAGCACGGAGGTGTAAACCCGTCGATCGAGGCCAGCACGACGTTCACCGTCATGGCGGCCGAGACCATGCCGCAGATCTTCCACGGGCTGCGCGGGCCCTTCTCGCTCGGCCCGGGCGCCGATCGGCAGGGGTGCTACCTCTACGGCCGTCACTTCAACCCCACCGTGTTCAACTTCGGCCGCCTGCTCGCAGCCATGGAAGGGACCGAAGCCGGATACGCGGCCTCGTCCGGGATGGGCGCGATCGCGTGCACGCTGCTCCAGCTCTGCGACGCCAACGATCGCATCGTCGCCGCCGACACGTTGTACGGCGGGACCTTCGCCCTGCTGAAGGATCTGCTTCCCCGCAAGACGGGCATCCGCACGTCCTTCGTCTCCGTCAGCGACCTCGACGCCGTCGAACGTCTGGCGCGCGCCGAGCGTCCGAAGGTGATCTACACCGAGTCGCTCGCGAACCCGACGCTCGAGGTCGCGGACATTCCCGCGCTGGCGGAGATCGCGCACCGCCACGACGCGACGCTCGTCGTCGATAACACGTTCAGCCCGCTCGTCCTCTCCCCCGCCCGGCTCGGCGCCGACGTCGTCGTGCACAGCGTGACCAAGTTCGTGAGCGGTGCGTCGGACATCATCGCCGGCGCGATCTGCGCGTCGCGCGACTTCATCAGCTCGATGATGGATCTCCACGAGGGCGCGCTCATGCTGCTCGGCCCGACGATGGA
Source organism: uncultured Isosphaeraceae bacterium (assembly GCA_964638815.1). Taxonomy (GTDB): domain Bacteria; phylum Planctomycetota; class Phycisphaerae; order Phycisphaerales; family SM1A02; genus CAZXBB01. The sequence goes on along the minus strand of CAZXBB010000408.1, from coordinate 15,137 downwards.
CCCGAAGATCGCGCACGAGCTCACGCTGCGGCTCTCCAGCCTTGGCCTGCGGATGCACGAGCACTCGCGGCGAGCCCTCGCGTTCGCGAAACGGCTCGAAGATCTCGGCGCCGACGTCCGGTACCCGGGACTCCCCGGTCATCCGCAGCACGCGCGCATGCGCGAGCTCATGAACGAGGCGTTCGGGTTCGGCGGGATCCTCACGGTTGATCTCGGCACGGTCGACCGCGCGAACCGGTTCATGGAGATCCTCCAGAACGAACACTCCTTCGGCTTCATGGCGGTGAGCCTCGGTTACTTCGAGACGCTGATGAGCTGCTCGGGCAGCTCCACGTCGAGCGAGCTCTCGGAGGCCGAGCAGGCCGCCGCCGGCATCTCCCCCGGGCTCGTGCGGATGAGCGTCGGCATCACGGGCACGCTGGAGCAGCGCTGGGCGCAGCTCGCCGACGCCGCCCGGCGGGTCGGCCTCGAGGGCGCGGCGGCGGCCGGGGGGCGGCGGGCACCGGGGCCGACGGGACGCCGGGTGAACGGCCGGGTGCCGGACCCTGGTTGCGAATCGCCTCGCCAGGAACCGCAGAATCCGGGGGCGGGACAACCGGGGACGACGAACAACGCCGGCGCTACTCGTTGTGCTGCTGCCCGGTCGAGTAGTTGGGCGACTCCCGCGTGATCTGGATGTCGTGCGGGTGCGACTCGACGACGCTGGCGGTCGTCACCCGGACGAAACGCGCGTTCTCGCGGAGCTCTTCGATCGTGCGGCAGCCGCAGTAGCCCATCGTCGCGCGGAGACCGCCGACCATCTGGTAGACGAAGTCGGCGAGCGTGCCGCGGTACGGCACGCGCCCCTCGACGCCCTCCGGCACGAACTTGCTCGTCTCGACGATCCTCGCCTGGCCGTACCGGTCCGCCGAGCCGGCGCCCATCGCGCCCTGTGATCCCATGCCGCGGTACGTCTTGTAGCGGCGGCCGCGATGCAGGATCATCTCGCCGGGGCTCTCGTCCATGCCGGCAAACAGGCTGCCGATCATCACGCTGCTCGCACCGGCCGCGATCGCCTTGCCGATGTCGCCGCTCTGCCGGATGCCGCCGTCGGCGATCACCGGCACGCCCATGTCGTCCGCCACGCGGCACGCGTTCATGATCGCGCTGAGCTGCGGCATGCCGACGCCGGTCACGATCCGCGTCGTGCAGATCGAACCGGGGCCGATGCCGACCTTCACGGCGTCCGCACCCGCCTCGATCAGGTCCCTCGCCCCTTCGGCCGTCGCGACGTTGCCGGCGACGATGTCGATGTCGTAGCGCTGCCGGATGGTCTGCACGGTGTTGATGACGTTGCGGCTGTGCCCGTGCGCCGTGTCAACGACGATGACGTCCACCTCGGCCCGGATGAGCGCCTCGACGCGATCGAACTGCTCGACCCCCACCGCCGCGCCGACCCGCAGTCGCCCGCGGGCGTCGCGGCACGCGCTCGGATGTGTGCGGATGTTCTCGATATCCCGCATCGTGATGAGCCCGGCGAGGCGACGCTCGCCGTCGATGAGCAGGAGCTTCTCGACGCGGGCGCGGTTCAGGATCGACTCGGCCTCCTCCGGACTCGTGTTCGCGGGCGCGGTGATCAGGTGCTCCCTGGTCATCACCTCGCCGACGCGGGAGGACGCCTGGGTGACGAACTTGATGTCGCGCTTGGTGAGGATCCCGACCACCGGTCCCCGCCCGGTCCCGTCCGCGGTCACGGGGAAGCCCGAGACGTTCTGCTCTTCCATGAGCTGGAGGGCCCGCGCGACGGTGTCGTCCGGGCTCAGCGTGATCGGGTCGGTGATCACGCCGTTCTCGGAGCGCTTGACCTTGATCACCTCGCGCACCTGGTCGTCCGGCGTCAGGTTCTTGTGAACGATGCCGATCCCGCCTTCCTGCGCGAGCGCGATGGCCAGCGCGGACTCGGTCACCGTGTCCATCGGCGCCGAGACGAGCGGGATCTTCAGCGTGATATTGCGCGTCAGGCGGGTGCTGGTTTCCGCCTGATCCGGAGTGATTTCGCTGTAGTCGGGGACGAGAAGGACATCGTCGAACGTGATGCCCTCCTGAGTGCGGTCGTGCTCCATTGACCAATGATCGGACCGGTCCCGTCCTTTGTCAAACGCCCCGGGCCCCGGGCGCGGTCCCCCGGTCGCCGCGGCATTCCGTTGGGCCGGGCCATCTGCTAGGCTAGGCGGGTTCGGGCGGTCCGCGGAGCCGGATCCGGCCGAAACGCCCGATACGAGGGAGCGCCCGGAATCGCCTGCGATGATTCCCGCAACCGTCCGGCCGTCTTCGGCGGACGCTACCGGCGACCGGGTGCATGGACCGCGCCGGACCCCGGCCGCCAGCTGCAGGAGCCAAGACCGTGGCGTCGATCGACACCGTTCCCGAGGAAGAACTGGCCCCTCCCGTTCACCACGACGCGGGAACCACGGCGGGTGAAGGACGGAAGATGTTCACCAAGTACCTCGAGGCGGCAATTCGCTTCGAGGCATCCGATCTCCACCTCAAGGTCGACCTGCCGCCCCGGTGCCGCGTTCGCGGCCAGCTCAAGAGCCTCCAGACCGATTCGTGCTCGATGCAGTTGATGTTCCAGATGGCCAAGGACATCCTGGACGACGCGCAGTACAAGCACTTCCGCCACCACGGCCAGATCGACTTCGCCCACGACTACGACGACGACAACCGCTTCCGCGTCAACCTGTTCATGGCCCGGGGCAAGCCATCGATCGCGGCCCGCCTGATCACCTCGGACATCAAGGACTTCGAGGCGCTGTTCCTGCCGGAGGTGCTCGGCCGGGTCGCCCTGAGCGCGCAGGGCCTCATCCTCTTCGCCGGCGTGACGGGCTCCGGCAAGAGCACGTCGATCGCGTCGATGATCCAGTACATCAATCATCGCAAGCGCGTGCACATCGTCACGATCGAGGACCCGATCGAGTTCATCTTCAAGGACGAGAAGGCGACGATCAACCAGCGCGAGGTCGGGATCGACTGTCTCACGTTCAACGAGGCGCTCCGGGCGCTCGTGCGCGAGGATCCGGACATCGTGCTCGTGGGCGAGATGCGCGACCACGAGACGTTCGAAGCGGCGATCCGCGCGGCGGAGACCGGCCACCTCGTGTTCGGGACGATCCACGCGTCCTCCGCGTGGCAGACGTTCGGTCGCATCTACGACCTCTTCCCCGAGGCGGAGCGCGACCAGATCCGCAAGCTGCTGGGATATAACCTCCGCGCGATCATCTACCAGAAGCTGCTGCCCACGCTCCACGAGAACATCGCGAGGATCCCCGCGCTCGAGATACTCCTCAACACCCCGGGCGTGCAGAAGTACATCCTCGAGGGCCGGGAGCGCGAGCTGCTCGACATCATGCGACAGAGCCCGGAGGAGGGGATGCAGGACTTCACGACGGCGCTTGTGAAGCTCGTCGAGGCGGAATACATTCACCACAAGGTCGCGCTCGAGGCCACGCCCAAGCCCGAAGAGCTCAAGATGAGGCTCAAGGGAATCGGCTGACCCGATCGCGCCACGCTGCCCCGCCGCCTCCGCGTTCACGCCGCGAAACGACGCCCATGAACATCGAACACGCATTCCTGGCTCAGCACGTACCGGCGTTCCTCGAGAGCCCGTACAAACCCTTCCTGCTGTTCATCGTCTTCGTGCCCTGGGCGTGGCTCGTCTCGTCCAAGCTCGACAAGGACGCGAGGTACTTCCACCTCAACGTCGTCCTCTGGAACTCGATCCACCTCGCGGCGGGCGCGGCCGCGCTCGCCGCGATGCTCTTCATCCCGATCTTCTGGATCGGGTGGCCGGCGGGCATCGTGCTCCTCGTGACGCCGATCCTCATCTACTGGCAGCACCGCAACCAGAACGTCCCCGACTCCCAGCGCTTCACGTTCTCGGGCGAGACGCTGTCGGCCAAGGTCGAGGCGCGGCGCCAGGCGAAGGCCTCGCGCGAGGCGATGATCCAGTTCATCGACACCGCCGGCAAGACGCGCAAGGTGCCGCTCAAGGAGGACCCGCTGTACCCGGTCCACATGACCGCCGAGGACCTGCTCGGGCCCGCCCTCGACGCCCGCGCCTCGGCGCTCGAGATCGCCGTCGGCAAGAACGGGTGCAACGTCAGCCAGTTCATCGACGGGATCCGGTACAAGCGGGAGCCTGCGTCGCCGGAGGCCGCGCTGCACGCGATCGACTATATCAAGGACATCGCCGGGCTCGACGTCGAGGACCGGCGCTGCCGGCAGACCGGGGAGTTCAGCATGCAGGGACCGTCGGGCGCGACGACGCTCACGGCGACGACGGCGGGGTCGTCCGAGGGTCAACTGCTCCGCATCGAGTTCGATCGCGCGAAGCGGCTGAACCGGCCGTTCGACGCCCTCGGCCTGCTGCCGTCGCAGATGGAGCCGCTCAAGGCGCTGACGGAAGCCCACGAACGCCACGGCATCGTCCTCGTGGGCGCCCCTGCGGGCAACGGCCTGACGACGACCATGTACAGCCTGGTCGGACGTCACGACGCCTTCACGTCGAACATCAAGACGCTCGAGCGCGAGGTCCAGCTCGAGCTCGACGGCGTCGATCACGTGCAGTGGGACGCGACGAATCCCGACATCGATTACGCAACGCACCTCCAGTCGATGCTCCGGCGCGATCCCGACGTCGTCTCGGTGGGGCTGGTCCTCGACCGCGAGACTGCGAGCATCATCACCGAGCCCGGCATGCAGGGACCGCTCCTGTACGTCCCGCAGCGCTCGGCGACGATCGGGGAGCAGATCCGCGACTGGGTCAAGGCGACCGGCGACATCAAACGCGCGACGCGCGCTCTGCGGGTCGTCATGAACCAGCGTCTGATGAGGAGCCTGTGCCCGAACTGCCGGCAGGCCTACCAGCCGACTCCCGAGCAGCTCAAGAAGCTCAATCTCCCCGCAAGCAAGGTCGCGCAGCTCTACCGTCCCAGCGGCAAGGTGCAGGTCAAGAACAAGATCGAGAACTGCGCGGTCTGCGGAGGGCGCGGCTATCTCGGTCAGCTCGGCATCTTCGAGGTCTTCAGCGTCGATGACGAGTCGCGCAAGCTGCTTGCGGGCGGCGATCTCAAGGCGGCGCTCGCGCACGCCCGCCGGAACAAGATGATCTACCTTCAGGAGGCCGCGCTCAGCAAGGTCGCGAACGGCGAGACGACGATCGAGGAGGTCGTCCGCGTGACCGCACCATCGAAGTCCAACGGGGACAAGCCCCGCACGCAGGCCCCGGCCGCGACGACCGGCTGAGGGGCCGGTCAGGAGGCACCATGCTCATCGTCTTCAACCTCATGCTCATCGCCCTCGCCGGGCTGATCACCTACTGGTGGGCGAACCAGGGCGCGTTCAGCGCGCTGCTGCATCTCGTGTGCGTCATCGTGGCGGGCGCCGTCGCGTTCGCGTTCTGGGAGCCGCTGACCGGTGTCGTGTTGCGCGGCAGCTTCTTCGACGACTACGCGTGGGGCGTGAGCCTCATCGCGCTGTTCTCGATCACGCTGCTGATCCTCCGCGTGGCGCTCGACAAGCTCGCGCCGGCCAACATGAACTTCCCGCACTGGGTGAACCTCACGGCAGGTGGCGCCGCGGGCGCGGCGTCGGCGGTCCTCAGCGTCGGCATCTTCGTGATCGGCGCCGGGCACCTCCAGACCCGCAGCGAGCTCATGGGCTTCCGAGGATGGGCCCGCAGCCCCAACCAGGCCGCGGCGATCATCGAGCGGAACGACTTGTGGCTGCCCTTCCACCAGTTCACGGCCGATTTCTACAGCCTGCTCAGCGTGACCTCGCTCGCGACGTCGCGCCCCCTCCGTCACTACGCGCCGGAGCTCGACCGCCAGGTCACGCTCGTGCGCGACTCCTACGGCATGGGCAAGGGCAAGCTGTCGCTGCGTCCCGATGGGGCGTCGGTGAAGCGGCTGTATTACCTCGAGGGCGGACGCACCGGCGCCACCTTCTACGTCGAGATGGAGTTCCGGCACGCGGCGTTCGACGCGGGCGTGCAGCTCACGCTCTCTTCCTCGCAGGTGCGCCTGATCGGCGATGCGCGCGGCCTGGGCAAGCCGGACGTCGTGCACCCGTCGGCGTGGGTCCAGCACTCCGGCTTCCACAAGTTCGACGACCTCACCCACTTCGCGTCGAGCGAGCCGGGCAAGGAGAAGGCGTCGCCGATCTTCCAGTTCGACGTGCCGCGCGACTTCGTGCCCCGCTTCATCCAGATCCGCGGCACGCGATACGCGTTGCCCGAGGCGAGACCGGCGCCGGCGTTCCTCGCGGCGAACAGCGCATCGGGCCGCCCGGGCGGGGAGGACGTGCCGGTCGTGGCGACCGGACAGGACATCACGAGCCGGCTGCGGGTCTCCGATTCGATCCGCCCGGCGACGGCGAGCCGGAACACCATCGGCGGCGGCATGGAGGTGAACGATGACGGCTACATGACGAGCGGCGCGGCCCGCATCGAGCGCGGCCGCGGCGCGGTCGGCAGCCGCCAGCTCGCCATCCAGGGCATCTATGAGCCGGGCGGTACGCGGTGCGTGCGCCTCGACGTGAGCCGCGGCGGCGCGGCCGACGTCTTCCAGTTCGCGGGCCAGGTCGAGGAGGACGCCCAGCTCGCCCTCGTCGACAGCCGCGGCAACTCGTACTCGCCGGTCGGCTACTTCTACAAGACGACGAATCTCGTCGAGATCAAGCTCGAGCCGGTGACGCGGCTCAAGCGTCTGGACGAGATCCCGACGCTCCCGACGAGCGGCGACCAGCAGCTCGAGCTGATCTTCTACGTCACCGAGGGCGCGACCATCACCGGCTTCCGCTACGGCGACGTGGACGTGGGCTTCTGCTCGTTCGAGGTGCCGAAGAAGGAGGTGTGACGAACGCCCTCGCGGGCCCTCGAACGTCCGGTTGCGAAACACGGCGGGCGCCGAGGCTCCCCCGTGGCCCTTGGCCTCCCGGCCCCCTGGTCCCGTAGTCCGGCACCGCAAGCACCACGGCGCCGTCGCTCAGACTGCGACGCCGTCGCGCAGAAGCGCCTCGACGTAGTGGATGTCGAGATCCCCCTCGACGAACTGCCGCGTCTCCAGGAGCTGGCGGTGCAGCGGGATCGTCGTGCGGATCGGCTCGATGCGGAACTCCTCGAGCGCGCCGCGCATGCGCACGATGGCCTCGGCGCGGGTCGGGGCGTGGACGATCAGCTTGCCGATCATCGAGTCGTAGTTGGGCGGGATGCGGTAGCCCGCGATGACGTGGGAATCCACGCGGACGCCGAGGCCGCCCGGGGGGTCGATGCGCTCGACCAGGCCGGGCTGCGGGGCGAAGCCGTGCTCGGGATCCTCGGCATTGATACGGCACTCGATCGCGTGGCCGTTGAGCCTGATGTCACGCTGGCGGAACGGCAGCGGCTGGCCGGCGGCGATCTGGATCGAGGCCTTCACGATGTCGATGCCGGTCACCATCTCCGTCACCGGGTGCTCGACCTGGACACGCGTGTTCACCTCGAGCATGTAAAAATTCTGGTGCTCGTCCATGAGGAACTCGACGGTCGCGGCCCCCGCGTAGTCGGCCTTGCGGATGAGCTCCGCGGCCGAGCGGGCGATGGCGTCTCGCTTCCTCGGCTCGATGCCCGGGGCGGTCGCCTCCTCGATGAGCTTCTGATGACGCCGCTGCGTCGAGCAGTCGCGGTCGTAGAGATGGACGGCGCTGCCGTGCGCGTCGCCGAGCACCTGGATCTCCACGTGGCGGGCGCGTTCGAGGAATTTCTCGAGGTACACCGCCCCGTTGCCGAACGCCGCCTCGGCCTCCTGGCGCGCGGCGGCGATGCTCGTCCGCAGCGCACCCTCGTTGTGGGCGATCCGCATGCCGCGCCCCCCGCCGCCGGCCGAGGCCTTGACGATCACCGGGTACCCGATGGCGGCGGCGGCCTTGAGCGCCTCGTCCTCCTCCTCGATCGCGCCGTCGCTGCCCGGGAAGACCGGCACCTTCGCCTGCTTCGCCATCTTCTTGCACGAGATCTTGTCGCCGAGGAGCGCCATCGCCTCAGGGCTCGGTCCGACAAAGACGATGTGGCAGTCGCGGCAGACCTCCGCGAAGTGCGCGTTCTCCGCGAGGAACCCGTAGCCGGGATGGATCGCATCGACGTTCGCGATCTCGGCGGCGGAGATGATGCGGTCGATCCGCAGGTACGACTCGCCGGCCGCGCCGGGACCGATGCAGATCGTCTCATCGGCGTGCCGCAGCCAGGGACCCTCCGCGTCCGCCTGCGAGTAGGCGCAGACGGTCTGCACGCCGAGCTCGCGCGCCGCCCGGATGATCCGGAGCGCGATCTCGCCTCGATTCGCGATGAGCAGACGGGAGAACAAGGGAGGAGGGACCGGGGACTGAGGAGATTGACCGGGGGGGGGTGAGAGAGCGGGGCTGGGAGAGCGGGGCTGGGGGACAGGGGACCGGGACTCGAACCCGCGAGAGTCTTCCCTACCCCGGCTTCACCAGGAAGAGCGTCTGTCCGAATTCCACCGGCTCCCCGTTCTTCACCATGATCCTGGCGATCGTGCCGGAGACCTCGGCCTTGATCTCGTTGAAGATCTTCATCGCTTCCATCATGCAGACGACCGATTCGGGCTCGACAGTGCTGCCGACCGTCACGAACGGCCCGGCGTCCGGATTCGGCGCGGCGTAGAAGGTGCCGACCATCGGGCTCGTGATGCGGGCGAGGCCCTCCTCTTCGTCCGCGGCGGTCGGCGCGGGCGCCGAGTTGTTCGCCGGCGACCCGTGCATCGGCGCCGGCGCAGCCGCGAGGGGCGCCGGCACCATGCTTATCGCGTGGCCCGCGCCGCGTCTGAGCGTCACCTGCTCCTCGCTGTCACGGAGATCCAGCTCCGTGAGCTCGTTGGCGACCATCAGGCGCACCAGCTCCTTGAGCTTCCGGATGTCGATCATGGACTCACTTTCCTGGAGAGAGATCGACGACGTGGTCGTCCATCGCCTTCGGATACGAGCTCAGCACCCGCGCGCCCGCGTCGGTGATCAGGACGTCGTCCTCGATCCGCACGCCCCCCACGCCGGGAAGGTAGATGCCCGGCTCGACCGTCATCACCATCCCCGGCTCCAGCCGGCGTTCCGTCTCGAGATCATTGAAGTACGGCCCCTCGTGGACTTCCAGCCCCAGCCCGTGCCCCAGCCCATGCCCGAAGTACGCGCCGTAGCCCGCGCGGTCGATGATCGTCCGCGCGACCGCGTCGATCTCGGCACACGTCTTCCCGGGCGCACAGGCGTCGATCGCGGCGAGCTGCGCCTCGAGCACGACCGGGTAGAGCTTCGCGGTGCCCTCGGGCCACGGCCCGAGCGAGCAGGTGCGGGTGAGGTCCGAGCAGTAGTACGCGTCCGTCGTAGCCCCCCAGTCCACGAGCAGCGTCCCCCGCCCGATCGGCGTGCTCGTCGTCGTGTGGTGGATGCGCGAGCTGTTCGCGCCCGTGCCGACGATCGGCGAGAAGCTCGACGCCGTCGCGCCGCGGGACTTCATCTCGAACTCGACGAGCGCCGCGAACTCGAGCTCGGGCATCCCGAGCCGGAGCCCGGCCAGCGCCGCCCGGAATCCGTCCTCGGCGATGCGGATCGCACGCTCGATCGCGGCGATCTCCGCCTCGTCCTTCCGCATGCGGAGCGTCGCGAGGAGGCCCGTGGTGTTCTTCACGCGGTCCGCGGGGAGCCCCGCTTCGGTGAGGCGCGCGTCGAGCTGCTCGCGCTGCGCGATCGTCATGCGCTCCGCCTGGATGCCGAGGCGGTCGATGCCCTCGCGCCGGCAGACGTCCGCCACCGCGAACTCGAGCCGGTGACGGATCCCCATCTCGACCCCGACGCCCGGGAACTCCCGCCACGGGACGAGCTGCTCGTCATAGCGGGAGTCGGAGATCACCCATACCCGGTCCGGCCCGACCAGCGCCAGGCTCTCGTCGCCGACGAAGCCGCTGACGTAGCGGATGTCGATGGGGCTCGAAACCAGCAGTCCATCGACGCCGTGCCCGGCCATCGCCGCCCGCACGCGCCGGATCCGGGCGTCGAACGTGGCGGTCGTGAGACCCGGGAGAGCCGTCTCGGTGGCGGTCATTGGCGGCAGTATACCGTCGGGTCGCAACTGCAGCCAACGACCCGCGCCCGCGATCTTGCGGGCATCTGCCGCGAAATCACGTCGTTGTCCAGTCCTAGCAGCCCGTTGAAGAACTGGAACGCCGCCGGAGCACGATCATTTCCGCCGTGGACGGCGTCGCCAAACCTCGCTGCAAGCGTCAAATACGGCGTCGGTTTGGCTCCTTGCCACGACGAAAAGCATCGCACTCAGGCAACGCCCCAGTTCTTCAACGGGCTGCTAGCGACCCTCGCCGATCGGCACGGTGCGCATCCCAACCGGCGGATCCAGGAGTTCCCGGAGGATGAACAGATCGTGCAGCGTCCGGCGGTTCCGCATCAGCCTCCGGTACCGCTTGGTCCGCTCGCGACGGGCGCGACCCGTATCCGCGGCGTAGGCATCGGACGCGTCCTGCTCCTCGGTGGCCTTGCGCCGGACCTGCACGCGTCGCCGCTCCTGGTCCTCGTCGATCTCGCGCCGGCGCTGCGACTGGGCCTGCTGCTGCTGTTTCAGACGCATCCCCTCCGCGCGGTCCACGCGCTCGCGGTCCTGCGTCCGCTGGAGCGAGCGCAGGTCGGCGCCGACCTCCTCGATTTCGCGCCGCGACCCGGGGGCCGGCGTCGGGACGGGGCCGCGGGTCAACGTCCGCCCGGGCCGCGGAGCGCCCACGCCCGGGACTCCGGGCCCGCCCGGTCGCGTCGTGGCCGACGTCGGCCCGGTCCGGACCTGCGTGGTGCGCGGCGGACGATTGGCCGCGCCGGCCACGCCCGCGGTCCGGCGCCGCCGCAGCTCCTCGAGCTGCGCCTTCCGCCGGGCCGCGAGATCGTCGAGTCGCGCGTTGCGCGGACCCGCCGCGACCGGGCCCGACGACGGTACGCCGCGCGACGGTACACCGCGCGACGGTGCGCCGCCCGCCGCTTCTTCGCGGCGGCGCCGCGCCGCGTCGCTCATCTTCGCCTGCTGCTGCTTCTTCGCGGCGTTCTGCGCGATCCCCGCGATGACCTGCCACAGCAGCACGACGACGAAGATGATCCATGCGTACCGACCCATGCCCGGCTCCTTCCGTTGAACGTTCCGTGACCGACGCGTCGGATTGTACCGGTCGCCGCATGGGCGAGTTGGCTCATGAGTTGGATCATGGCCAGGATGGATCACGGCCGGCCTGGATCATCGCCGGCTTCGATCACGGGCCGGGTGGGTCAGCCCGGGCTGATCAGCCCGGGCCGATCAGCCCGGCGCGCGCCCTCCCGCGCGCCCACCGCACCCCGGGACACCCGCGCCCGTCGTCTCCGCGAGAAGGAGCCGGCGCCCGTCCGGCGTCTCGATCCACTCGAAGGGCACGCCGAACACCGATTCGAGCCGCACCGGCTCGAGCACCTCGCCCACCGGCCCCGCGGCACGCAGCCGGGCAGCGCCGCCCTCACCCGGACCGGCCGGGGCGAGCAGCCAGGCGTCGTCGGCCGCCGCCGCGCCGGCCGCGATCTCGTGCATCGCGACGAGGACGGTCGCGCCCGCGTCCGCCAGCTCGCGCAGGAGTCCGAGCGTGTCGCGGGCGTGACGCAGGTCCATCGCCGCCGTCGGTTCGTCGAGCACGATGCACCCGCCTTCGCCGTGCTGCGCGAGCGCGCGGGCGAGCGCGACGCGTTGCTGCTGGCCGACCGAGAGCGCGGGAAACGGCCGGTCGGCCACGGCCTCCAGCTCCAGACGTTCGAGCGCCGCCGCCACGGCGCGCCCGTTTGCCGGCAACGCGTAGCGGCCGATCCCGACGACTTCGCGCACCGTGAACGGCAGCGCCACCGAGGTGCGCTGAGGCACGTAAGCCACGCGTCGGGCGAGGGCTCGGGGCGAAAGACGGTGCGCGACGTCGCCCCGGATGCGGGCGGCTCCGCGGTCGGGACGCAGCAGCCCGATCGCGCATCGCAGCAGCGTCGACTTCCCGGCCGCGTTCGGGCCGAAGACGGCCGTGATCCGCCCGGGCTCCGCGACCGCGGTCACGCCCTCGAGGACCGGCAGGCGTCCGTACGAGAAGTCGAGCTGCTCGATCGCGATGGTCACGCCTGCCCCCTCGACATCCGTGCGCCGCCCGAGCGCAGCAGCGCGATGAACACCGGTCCGCCGATGAGCGCCGTGAAGACGCCGACCGGCACGCGTCCCCCGCCGAGCGTGATTGCCTGGGACGCGACGTCGGCGCCGACGAGCACCGACGCGCCGAGGAGCGCCGCCCCCACCACGACCGCGTCGTGACGCGAACCGAGCAGGAGCCGCGCCGCGTGCGGTGCGATCAGGCCCACGAAGCCGATCGGCCCGGCGAGCGACACCGCGAGCGCCGCGAGCAGGCCCGCGACGAGGAACAGCCCGATCCGCAGCGGCCCGAGCGCGACGCCGACGCTGCGCGCCTCGTCGTCGCCGAGCGTCGCGGCGTCCATCGCGCGTCCCAGGACGACGGCGACACCGGCGGCGAGCGCGGTCAGCGTGCCGCACAGGACGAGAACGCCCGGCGCCACGCCCTGCGAGATCGACCCCGCCATCCACGTGACGAGGTCGCCGCGCAACCCGGTGGGCACGAGGTGATGCAGGAACATGATCATCGAGCCGCAGATCGAGGCGACGACGACGCCGACGAGGATCAGCGCGACCGGATCGAGCCAGCCGCGACGCTGGCCGAGCAGGTAGACGACCACGAGCGTGACGATGGCCCCGATCATCGCGGGCAGCGTGCTCGCCGCGGGACCGAGCCCGCCGCGTCCGAGCACGTGCCCGACGTACGTCGCGATCACGACGCCCAGCGCCGCCCCGCCCGAGACGCCGAGGACGAAGGGCGAGGCGAGCGGGTTGCGGAGCAGCGCCTGGAGCAGCACGCCCGACACCGCGAGCGCGGTTCCGACGATCACGGCGACCGCGACGGACGTCCGGCGGAACGCCGCGACGGACGGGTCAGGCCAGCTCCAGGTGAGACGCCCCTGGAGATCGCGGTAGACGAGCAGACGCAGCACGATCAGCGCGGCGACGCCGAGCAGAAGCAGGCCGAGGACGATGAGGCGACGCCGCGTCATGACGATGGGTCGTCGCCGTCGCCGTCGTCGTCGCCGTCGTCGTCGTCCCCCCCGCGCGCGAGCGCGCGCAGCACCTTCCGCATCTCCTGTGCAACGCCGATGATGCCGGTGCAGGGCCGCTGCGCGTCCGGGTGCGTGAGCACGGCGAGACGCCCGTCGCGCACGGCGGCGACGTCGAGCTCCGCGAGCACGCCGGCGGCGCGCTCGGGATCGTCGGCCGCACGGTCCGTCGTCACGATCACGATCGCGCCGGGATCGAGACGCGTCACGTCCTCGAGCGTCAGGCTCGGCCATCCCGCCGCCTGCACCGCGTTGACGCCGCCGAGCCGCACGAGCACGTCGTGCAGGAACGTCGCGCGACCGGAGACGCCGACGGGCTCGCTATGGTGGACGAGCAGCGTCGTGCCGCGCCACACCTTCGGATCGCCGTCGCGCGCCGGCGCGAGCGCGGCCGCGATGTCGTTGAGGAGCGCGGACGCGCGACGTGACGCTTCCTCGAGCGCCGGCGTGCCGGGCGGGTAGAGGAGCGCGGGCAGCTCGCGCACGAGCCGCTCGATGTCGTCGATCGTGTCGAGCCCGGTCCACGTCGCCAGCGTCCAGCCGCGCTCGGCGGCGAGCGCCGCCAGCCGCCCGTCGACGCCGTCCTCCGGCGCCTGGACGAAAAGGTGCGTGGGCGCGAGCGCGATGATCCGCTCGTAATCGACCGTGAGCAGGTCACCGACGATCGGAACGGACTCCGGGAGGAAGTCGCACCAGCGGCTCCGGCCGACGATCCGTGACTCGAGCCCGAAGTCCATGAGCGTGCGGGTCAGCGCCGGGCTCAGCGACACGATCCTCGGCTCGCCGGAGGCCGCGGCGGGGTCCGCGGGCCCGGTGCAGGAGGAGCCCAGCACCACCGGCAGCAGGACGAGGCTGAGGACCGCTCGGCGCGTGACCATGAGGGTGATCGTAGCTGTCGGGGCGCAATCCGTGCTCCCGACGCAAGATTGGCGCCCGCAACGACCGATAACCGAAGGAAGAGGTGCTGCGTCAGGACCAAGGAGCCACCCATGCCCCTGCTCAAGGACCGCGTGCGAACCCTCTTTCGACGCCGAAAGCCGATCGAGATCGATATCTCCGACACCCAGGCGGGCGGCCTGAACGGCGGCGAGATCGGCCTCATCGAGACCAAACCAATGCGTCCGCGATCCGCCGCCGAGCGCGCCCAGGACGAGGTGCTCGCCCTCGTGCGTCGCATCGGCGATCACCTCGACGGACAAACCTCGCGCACGGAGCGTCTGCTCGAGGTCATGGACCGCCTTCCGCATGCGCTCGACGCGGTGCCCGAGATCAACCGCCAGAACGCCCGCCTGCTCGAGGTGCTGCACGAGCACTTCGCGCAGTCCAAGCGACGCGAGGAGACGATGAACGCCGCGCTCGGTTCGCTCACCGAGACGAGCATGCGGCAGACGGACGTGCTCGGGCTCGTCCAGCGGCACCTCGACGCGAACGGCCGGACGGCGGCCACGCTCTCCGCGTCGCTCGAGACTCTTCACCGCGGCCTGAGCGACCTCGCCGAATCGAACTCGCACTCGGCTCTCGTGCTCGAGCGCATCTCCGACGCCGCCGCGGAGCGCGAGAACGGGCTCCAGCGCACGCTCGCCCGCACGCAACGCTGGATGATCGTAGCCGTCGCATTCTGCGGCGCGGCATCGGCGATGGCCATCGTCGTAGCAGTGCTGGCGCTCGTGCAGTAGGACCCGCCGACCGTTCGCTGCGAGCGCCCCCATCGCGCACGGCCCCGAACGTCCGACACACCCCCTGCGCGCCCGGCCCCAAACGTCGCAAACCAAGGCGGCATGGATGCCGCCGGTCGCCGCGCGACTCCTGCAGACCCGGAGGGTCTGCGAAAACCAGCCCGACCCAGCCCCAAACGTCCCACGCGCAGGCGGCAGGATGCCGCC
>CAZXBB010000407.1:0-13922 GCA_964638815.1 uncultured Isosphaeraceae bacterium | reverse complement strand
ACGACGCACTGGGAGCGGACGGGGCCGAAGCGGTCCGTTTCCGTCCAGTTGCCGAGGTGCACCGTCGCCGTGTCCGGCGACGTCGTGTACGCGCGGAGCTGCGTGATGCTGCTCTCCTCGATCCTCACGAAGCGATCGAACTGGTCGACCACCGCACGGATGCCGTCAACGTCCCGGGCGGGATTCCGGGTCGAGGCGAAGTGCAGGCGCGCGTCGTCGTCGAAGTGCGACATGATCCCGACGAGGTCGCCCGCGACGACGTCCGCAACGAGGGCGCGGACGACCACACGCGCGCGCTCGCCCGACGTGACGACGAAGAGCCCCGCGAAGAAGGCCGCCGCGCCGAGCGCGACCGGCACCAGCGCGATCCGCAGACGATGGATCTGGCCCTCGCGCAAGGCGAGCCACCCGATCAGGACGCCGACCAGCACCAGGCCGATCGCGAGCGGATATGGGTTCTCGAGCACATGGCGTGTGAACAGACTCTCCGCGGGAGCTTCAGGCATTGGCTTCAGCATCGGCTTCAGGCATTGATTCGATTCGCTCGATGGGGTCCCACGCTTCGACCGATAAACGAGGGTAGCAACCTTTGCTTGCGTGACGCCGCGAAGCGACCGGAAGGCCCCATGTCCCTGACCCTGACCGATTCCCCGCTCGCCGCCAACCTCGCGGCCCTCGGCAAGCGAAACCGCGACGTGGCCGATCGCATCCGGGCGTGCTCGCCGGCCGCCGACGTGGAGTTCGCAGAGAGCGGCCAGGGCGTGCTCACGGCGACCCGCGCCGGGCGTCCGCTCGCGAGCCGGCAGCGGCCGCTCGACGAGGCGAGGCGTCTCGCGGACACCGTTGACGTCATCGGGCACGGGGCCGTGGTCGTCCTGGGGTTCGGCCTCGGGTACCACGTCGAGGCGATCGCGGCGCGCATGCGCAGGACGGGCGTCATCGTCGTCTTCGAGCCGGATCTCCCTTTGCTCCGCGCCGTCCTCGATCGCGTCGATCACTCGCGGTGGCTCGCGCAGGCCCTCGTCTTGATCTGCGACGGCCCCGAGGACGCGGCCGCGCTCGGGCGGAAGCTCCACGGCGCCGAGGCGATCCTCGGCCAGGGCGTCGCGCTCCTCGAGCATCCCGCCAGCCGGATCCGGCTCGGCGCGGCGGCCGGCGTCTTCTCGCGAACGATGACCGACTTCGTCACCGCCACCAAGCTCACGCTGTTGACGACGCTGATCCGCTCCGTTGACACCGTGCACAACCTGATGCGCAACGCGCGGCACTACATCGCGGGCCCCACCGTCGCCCCGCTGAAGGACGCCGCACCGGGCGCGCTCGCGGTCGTCGTTTCCGCCGGGCCGAGCCTGCGCCGAAACCTCGACCTGCTCACCGCCCCCGGCGTCCGCGACCGCGCCGTCATCATCGCCGTCCAGACGACGCTCAAGCCCCTGCTCGAGGCGGGCATCCGCCCGCACTTTGTCACCGCGCTCGACTACCACGAGATCTCGCGCCGCTTCTACGAGGGCCTGACGGCGGACGACGTCGCGGGCACGACGCTGGTCGTCGATCCGAAGGCGCACCCGTGCATCCTCGAGACGTTCCCGGGTCCCGTCCGCTGCTTCGCCGCGGCGGCGATGGACCGCGTACTCGGCGACCTGCGGCGCGACGTCGGCGCGCTCCCGCTCGGCGCGACGGTCGCGCATCTTGCCGTCTACCTCGCCCGATGGCTCGGCTGCAACCCCATCGCGATGATCGGCCAGGATCTCGGCTTCCCCGACGGTCTGTACTACACGCCCGGCACGGCGATCCACGACGTCTGGGCGCCGGAGCTGAACCCGTTCAACACGATCGCGATGATGGAGTGGCAGCGGATCGTGCGCATGAGGGCCCACCTGCACAAGACCTTCGACGCGGCCGGTAAGCCGATCTACACCGACGCGCAGATGCTCACGTACTGGCAGCAGTTCGAGCGCGACTTCTCGCAGTTCCGGGAAGAGGGAATCGAGATCATCGACGCGACGGAGGGCGGCGTGGTGAAGCAGCACGCGACCGCGCTGCCGCTCCGCGACGTGCTCGCGCGTCATGCCACGCGCCCCCTGCCCGCTCTGCCGCGGCCCGAGCCCGCGCCCGATCCCGCGCGACTCGCGGCGGGCGACCGGCGACTCGGCGTCGTGCGCGACGAGGTGCGCGAGCTGCGCACGCTCGCCCGGCGCACGGCGGCGGTCATCCGCCGGATGCAGGGCGACCAGGGCGACGCGGCGAAGATGGCGAAGCACTTCGAGAAGGTGGAGGCGGCCCGGCGCGAGGTCGAGGCCCGCATGGACACCTTCCACCTGCTGGACGCGATGAACCAGGTCGGCGCGTTCAAGCGGCTGCGCGCGGACCGCCGCCTCGAGCTGAGCGTGGACCTCGACCCGGCCGAGCGCCAGCGGGCGCAGCTCGATCGCGACCTCGAGAACGTCGAGTGGCTCGCGGACGCGGCGACGGTCATGCTCGACCAGCTCGACGAGGCCCGCCGCGCGGTGCGGGGTGAGCCGGCGCCGCGCCGGCCGCGCCGGCGTCCGGTCGTCACGCAGGAGGACGGCGCGCCGCGCGCGACGCGCACGGCCGTCGCGGCGCTCGTTCCCGTCGATCCGCGGTGCAACGGACTCGGGCTGCCCCGGTCGCTCGACGCCCGCTTCGGCGACGATACGGTCCTGCACGCGACGCTCGCGCGGCTCGGCGCGGTCGAGTCGCTCGCCGCGATCGTGCTCATCGCGCCCGAGGGACTCGACGTCGCCGCGCTCTACGACCCGGCCCGCATAGGACGCCCCGTCGTCGTGGAGCGGTGCGCGGGCGACGGCCCCTGCGGCCCCGAGCACGCGGCGGTGGCGGCGGCGCGTCTCTTCACCGACACCTGCTGGCGCGGTGGCGTCGCCGGGCTCACGGCGTGCGACGAGGTGCTGTGCCCGCACGTCATGGCGCCGATCATGGAGCGCCGGGGGCTCGGGGCGGCGCTGCTGGTCGGTCCCGACTGGCCCCTCGTGGACGTGTCGGAGGAGACCGGCTGCCCCGCGCTCGTCGAACGCTTCCGCGAGCTCGACGACGCGCGGCGGCTCGTCTTCAGCCAGGGTCCGCCCGGGATCGGCGCGTGCGTCGTGGGCATCGACCTGATGCGCGGTCTCGTCGATCGCACGCGGCTCGGCACGATCGGCGCCGCGCTCGGGTACATACCCCAGCTCCCGCAGGAGGACCCGATCGGCAAGAACGGGAACGTCCAGATCGACCACGCCGTGCGTCACTCCCTGGTGCGCGCGACGTTCGACTCGCCCCGCCAGCGCGCGCTCCTCGCGGGCGTCTCCGCCGGCGCCGGGGCCGCGGACGCGGTCGCGGCGATCGAGGCCGCGGCGCGGGAATCAACGAACGCCCCGCGCCACCTGATCGTCGAGCTCACGACGGAGCGCGCGGGCGAGGGCGTCTTCGCCCGGACGCCCCACGGCGCGATCCGCCGGGATCCGCTCGACACGGCGCTCGCCGAGCGCATCTTCGGGCAGTTCGCCGAGGCGAGCGACGACGGCGTGATCACGTTCGCAGGCGTCGGCGACCCCCTGCTCCATCCCGCGTTCGACACGCTGCTGCGCTCCGCCCGCGCGGCGGGCGTGCGCGGCGTGCACGTGCGCACCGAGCTGGCCGGCGACACGGCGAGCGTGGACCGGCTGCTCGCGGCCGAACCGGACATCGTCAGCGTGGACCTCCATGCCGACACCCAGGCGACGTACACCGTGATGATGGGCGAACGCAGCCTCGCGACGGTGATCGGCAACATCGAGCACCTCTCGCGTCACCGCCGGACGCTCGCCGGACCACCCGACCCGCGCGGCTTCGCGCTCCCGTGGATCGTGCCGCGGCTCCAGCGTCGCGCCGAGACCTACGAGGACATCGAGACGTTCTTCGACCGGTGGCAGCACATCTTCGGCACGGCCGTGATCGAGCCGCCGCCGCCGTTTCCCCGCACCGCCGACTGGCCGGGGGACACGCTTGCCGAGGCGGTGACGCCAGCGCGCGTCGTCGCCGACCGGCTCGAGGGACGCATGACGATCTACGCCGACGGCGCGGTGCCGCGGTGCGAGCTGGACCTGCCGGGTCGCGACCCCATCGGCAACGTCGCCCATCGCTCCCTGGCGGAGCTGTGGGGCGAGCTGCTCGCGTGGCGTCGTGCGCACCGCGACGAGCTGCGGATGCTCAGACCATGACGGACACCCGGGCCATCGCGATCGTGATCGGGCGGGCGGGCAGCAAGGGACTTCCCGGCAAGAACGCGTTGCCGCTCGGCGGGGAACCGATGATCTGCCACTCGATCCGCGCCGCGCAGCGTGCCCGGACGGTGACCCGCGTGGTGGTCTCGACGGACGGCGCCGACATCGCCGCCGCCGCGGCCGCGACTGGCGTCACCGTCGTCGACCGCCCCGCCGCGCTCGCGACGGACACGGCGCCCGTGGACGCCGCCGTCCGGCACGCCGCCGAAGCGGCCGGCGGCGACGAGCCCGTCGTGGTGATCCTTTACGCAAACGTGCCGGTGCGGCCGGACGGTCTCGTCGACCGCGCGGTGCGCGAGCTCATCGCGACCGGCGCCGACAGCGTGCAGTCGTACGCCCGCGTCGGCAAGCACCACCCCTACTGGATGGTGACGCTCGACGACGCGGGGCGCGTCGCGCCGTTCCATCCGAACACGATCGACCGGCGACAGGACCTGCCCGAGGTGCTGCTGCCCGACGGCGGCGTGATCGCGGTGACCCGCGCGGCCCTGCTCGCCGCGGCGGCGACGCCGAAGAACCCGCACGCGTTCCTCGGCCGCGACCGGCGCGGGATCCGGACCGACGAGGACGCCGTCATCGACATCGACGGACCCGCCGATCTTCTCCGCGCGGAGGCGCGGCTCGCGCGGGAGCTTGCGGGAGAGACTGCCCGGTGAGGATCGGCGACCGCGTCATCACGCCCGGCGGACCGCCGTACGTCATCGCCGAGATCGGCGTGAACCACGACGGGTCCGTCGAGCGCGCGCTGTCGCTCGCCGACGCCGCCGCCGCGGCCGGGGCCGACGCGATCAAGCTCCAGCTCTTCGAGGCGGACCGCCTGCTGAGCCGCGCGGCGCGTCTCGCCGCGTACCAGCGCGTCAACGGCAATGGCAACGGCGACGGCAACGGCGACGCGACGGATCCCTTCACGCTCCTGCGCGCCCTCGAGATGCCGGTGGACCGCATGGCCGGCGTCGTGACGCGCGCCCACGCGAGCGGGCTCCACGCGATCGTGAGCGTCTTCTCGCGCGAGCTCGTCGCCGACGCCGAACGGCTGCCGTTCGACGCGTACAAGGTGGCCTCGCCGGACCTCATCAACACGCCGCTCATCCGCGCGATGATGGCGACGGGCAAGCCGATCGTCCTGAGCGCCGGGGCCGCGACCCGCGCCGAGGTCGAACGCGCGGTGGCGGGGCTCGCGGATCATCCGCACGTCCTGATGCACTGCGTGAGCTGCTACCCGACGCCGGACGACGAGGCGGGGCTCGGCGGGCGGCTCGATCTCACCGCGATCGACCCGTGGGCCCTGGGCTACTCCGACCACACCACGAGCATCGACACCGGCGGCCTCGCCGTCGCGTCCGGCGCGTGCGTCCTCGAGAAGCACCTGACGTGGGACCGGAACGCAAAGGGGCCGGACCACGCCGCGTCGCTCGCGCCCGACGCGTTCGCGCAGTACGTCGAGCTCGCGCACCGGGCGTGGCGGATGCGCGGCGCCGTGCACAAGGGGCTGCGCGACGTCGAGCGCGACGTGCGCGTCGCCTCGCGGCAGTCGCTGACGACCACGCGCGCCCTGCCCGCCGGTCACGTGCTCGCGCGCGGCGACCTGACGGTCAAGCGGCCCGGCACGGGTCTTCCACCCTTCGAGCTCGAGGCCGTCGAGGGGCGGCGTCTCGCCCGCGCGATCGAGGCCGACATGCCGCTCACGCCGGAGCACGTCGCGTGACGAGCCGGCGCACGGTGAGCGTCGTCACGGGCACGCGGGCGGAGTTCGGTCTCCTGGTTCCGGTCATGCGGGCGATCGAAACGCACGCGGCACTCGATCTCGAAGTGCTGGTCACGGGCACGCATCTGCTGCCCCCCGCGCGCACGATCGACGAGGTCGCGGCGCGGTTCCCGGTCGCCGCGACGATCCCGATGCAGGAGCCGGGGCAGGTCGGCCGCGACGCCGACGCGATCGCGACCGGCCGCGGCGTCACCGGTTTCGCCGCGCGCTTCGCCGCGCACCGCCCCGGCGTCGTGCTCGTGCTGGGCGACCGGATCGAGGCCTTCGCCGCCGCGGCGGCGGCCGCGATCGCGGGCATCCACGTCGCGCATCTCCACGGCGGCGATCGCGCCGAGGGCGTCGCGGACGAATCGATGCGACACGCGATCACGAAGCTCGCGCACGTGCACCTTCCCGCGACACCGGCGTCGCTGCACCGCATCATCGCGATGGGCGAGGAGGCGTCGCGCGCGCACCTCGTCGGCTCGCCCGCGATCGACGGACTCGACGGGATGACCGCGCTCGACCCGGACGCGTACGCCGCGCTCGGGCATCCCGAGATCGTCATGCTCCTGCACCCGACCGGCGCGGATCCCGGGACGGAACGGGCCCGCGCGACCGGGCTCATCGCCCGCTGCCGCGAGGCCGGACGCGTGCTTGCGCTGCACCCGAACCACGATGCCGGCCGCGAGGGAATCCTCGCCGCGATCGAAGCCGCGCCGGGGCTCGCGCACCGCCCGCACCTGGACCGGCCGACGTTCGTCGGGCTGCTGCGCCGCGCACGGGTGCTCGTCGGCAACAGCAGCGCCGGCCTCATCGAGTGCGCCGCGCTCGGACGCGCCGCCGTCGACATCGGGCGCCGGCAGGCGGGCCGCGAGCACGCCGGGAACGTCATCCGCTGCCCGGACTGGGAGCCCGACGCCGTCGCGGCCGCGATCGCGAGCGCCCTGGCGGCGCCGCCCTTCACCGGCCCCCATCCCTACGGTGACGGTCACTGCGGCGAACGCGTCGCGGCGGTGCTCGCGGCGGCGCATTCCGATAATCATCCGATCGTAAAGCGGTGCACCTACTAGCCGGCATAGAGGCACGAAGGGACCAGGGGACCAAGGGACCAAGGGACGAAGCGAGTGCCCGCGGGGCCTTCCCGCTCGGTGGCTTCGCCTTAAGTCCGAGAGCCTCCGCGCCGATGTTCGCTGTGGTCGTTGAACAAAGGGAATCCGCATGGCCGCCACGACGAACACCGACGAAGCCGCGATCATCGATTCGGCGATCAAGGGAATCAGCCACATTGCGACGCTTCCCGAGATCACGCTGAAGATCATCGAACTCGTCGAGGACCCTTCGAGCACGGCGCAGGATCTGCACGGCGTCATCTCCAACGATCCGGCGCTCTGCAGCCGCATCCTGAAGGTCGTCAACTCGGCTTTCTACGGTCTGCCCCGGCAAATCGGCTCAATCAACCGCGCGATCGTGCTCCTCGGCCTGAACGCGGTCAAGAACATCGCGATCGCGGCCAGCCTCACCAAGCTCTTCCGCGGCGGCGACCTCTGCCCGAACTTCTCAGCGCGCGACCTCTGGGTTCATTCGATCGCTTCGGGGGCGGCCAGCAAGCTGATGTGCGATGAGCTGCGGCTCGGCCTGCCGGACGAGGCGTTCCTCGCCGGCCTCATGCACGACATCGGGATCATGGTCGAGATGCAGGCGATGCGGCCCCAGCTCGTCGAGCTCTTCGAGGCCCTGACCTTTGACGAGGAAGGCAACCCCAAGGCAGACATGCTCGAGCTCGAGCGCCAGTACTTCGGCACCACGCACCAGGCATTCGGGGCGGGTCTCTGCGAAAGCTGGAAGTTCCCGAAGTCGTTCGCCTACGTGGCCGGTCATCACCACGACCCGCTGTCGCTGCCCCCGGAGAGCCGCCGGCTCGCGTCGATCGTCTATCTCGCGGACCGCCTCTCGGCCAACCTCGGTCTGGGCTTCCGCGGCGACCTCGCCAGCCTCGAAGTGGATCCCGCGGTGATGGACGTCCTGAACATGACGCCGGAGCAGTACAAGAAGATCGAGGCGGGGCTGCCCGGGGTGTACGAGGAGGTCGAGGCGACCTTCCTTTGAACGCTCCGCGGTCGCACCGCCGCCGCGCCGGGACCCGCGCCAGGGGGTTTCCGCGGGGACGTTGACCATCTCCGCCGTGCCTATCATTGGCCGATGTCGGAGACGGTTCGCGTCAACTTCGCGCAGTCGACCCCGCTGTTCCCGCTGGCCGACACCGTCCTGCTGCCGCACGCCGTCCTGCCGTTGCACGTGTTCGAGCCGCGCTACCGGCAGATGGTGAGTGACAGTCTCGATCGCAACGGTCAGATCGCGATCGCGACGCTGATGCACTGCAACGCCGGCGAGGAGCGAGCCGAAAGTCCCCCGCTGCGCGCCGCCGCGTGCGTCGGGCAGATCATCCAGCACGAGGCGCTGCCCGACGGCCGGTTCAACATCCTGCTGCACGGCCTGTGCCGTGCGAGGATCCAGCGAATCATCGAGCCCCGCGGTGAGCGCGCGTATCGCCTCGCGATGCTCGAACCGATCGAGACGCTGAACGGTGAGCCCGAGCCGATGCCCGAGGTGCGCGAGAACCTCCGCTCGCTGCTCACGGGACGCAGCCTGCGGGAGCGGCTACGCGGCATCGAGACGCTGATGGACTGGGTCGATCGCGACGACGTGCCCACGCACGCGCTGCTCGAGCTCATCGGGTTCGCGCTGGTCCGCGATACGGAGCTCAAGTACCGGCTGCTCGAGGAGCCGAACCCCTGGCGTCGCGCCTCGCTCATCACCGACGAGCTGCGCTACATCGACCACCTCGTGATTCGTGCCCTGCACCTCAATCAGCGGGAGTGGCCGAAGGGCGTGAGCTGGAACTGACGAATCCGCGGGGGCCGGTGACGCTGGACCGTGGACGGGCCGGCGAGCGAACGGGGCCGACCCGCGGCCGGGGTGGCCGGCCGACCGGGGGAGCGGCGTCAACCGAACATCCCATTGCTGATCCCGGTCTCCACGAACCGCTGCATGTGCCGGCCCGGGCAGCAGGTCGGCGCCCACTGGAGGTGCGTCCGGAGGTTGCGGACGGGGACGCGGTAGGCCCTCATCACGGAGACGGCGTGGCGGTGGACGGCGGCGAGCTGGGCCTGCGTGGGCTGCTGCTCGTCGAAGTTGCCCAGTGCGACGATGCCGACGTTGCCGGGGTTGAAGTTCTTGACGTGGGCGCCCTGGTAGCAGAGCTGCCGGCACTCCCAGACGTTGCCGGCGCGGTCCACCGCGTAGTGGTACCCGATGTCCCCCCAGTTCTGCTGCCGGTGCGCACGCCGGATAGCGTCGAGCCGAGCGGCCGCGGCGCTGCGGTCGTCGGCGAAGAACGGTCGCATCCCGTCGTGGTGGATCGTGACGTACCGGATCGGCGTCATCCGGTTCATCAGCGCCGGGACGGGGCGCTCGGTGGCCCAGCTCTGCCGCGCGATGGCGCCGCCGAGCACCGGCGGCGCGCCGGGCATCGGTGCGGGCGTCGCGTGCGCCGTCTCGAGCGGCGGGAACATGGGCGTCGGATCGGACGCCGGGGGCGTGGACGCCCGGTCCCACGCGGGACCCGGCAGAAGCGGAACCTCCGCCTTCTGCGTCGGCGCGCAGCCAGCCAGCAGCACGCCCATCCCGGCGAACAGGAACGCGCGCCGCATCGCATCCGGCGCGGGGCCGTCCGGAGGGTCGGGCGCGTTCGCTGCGGTATTGTCCTGGGGGGCGTGGGACGAATCGATCGGCGGTCGTCGCGTCATCAGGCTCTCGCGCAAGAACGGGACGGTCGAGGCAGGGCTTGCCGCACGGCAGCGCAACGGAAGTATCGTCCGGTCGTCGGGGCGGACTGCAGTATAGCTCCCGGCTGTGGTCTGTCCGGTCGCAGCCGTGAGCTGTCAACTCCCGGCCCGGGGGGATGCCCGCGAACCTCGTCAGCACGCGGAAGCGCAAGAAAAGCCCGGGCCTTTTGCGGCCCGGGCTGGGGATCGTCGGTGGATTCGCCGGAAGGCGTGAGCCCGGCAGAGAAACGCCGGCACTAGCTTGAAACGACCTCAGCCTGCTTCTGCTTCGCTGCGTCACCCTTCGCCGCCTCTTCGGCCATGGCGGCGCGACGCGAAAGCTTGATGCGGCCGTTGTCATCGACGTTGATCACCTTGACCTTGACGACGTCGCCGATCTTGACGACATCCTCGACGGACTTGACGTAGCCGTCGGCAAGTTCGGAGATGTGGCACATGCCGTCGGTGCCGGTCGCGATCTCGATGAACGCGCCGAAGTCCTTCGTGGAGACGACCGTGCCCGTGTAGATCGCGCCGACGCGGACCTCGGCGCCGAGCGCCTCGACCTCGGCCTTCGCCCGCTCGCCCGCCTCGCCGTCGGTCGCGGCGATGTAGACGCGGCCGTCGTTCTCGACGTCGATCGTGGCGCCGGTGCGCTCCTGGATGCCGCGGATGGTCTTGCCGCCCGGGCCGATGAGCTTGCCGATCTTCTCGGGGTCGATCATGACCGTGATGATGCGCGGAGCGTACTTCGAGAGCTCCTTGCGCGGCTCGGGGATCAGCTTCTCCATGGCGGTGATGAGCTCGAGGCGTCCTTCCCGTGCCTGCGCGAAGATCTTGCCGATCTCGTCGAGCAGGAGACCGCGGGCCTTGAGGTCGAGCTGGATGCCGGTGATGCCGTCACGCGTCCCGGAGACCTTGAAGTCCATCTCACCGAAGAAGTCCTCCTCGCCGAGGATGTCGGTCACGTGGGTCACGGTGCCGTCCTCGGCCGTGAACCGGCCGACGGAGATGCCCGCGACCGTCGCCTTGATCGGCACGCCCGCGTCCATCATCGCGAGGCACCCGCCGCACACCGACGCCATCGACGACGAGCCGTTGGACTCGGTGATGTCGCTGACGAGGCGGACGGTGTAGGGGAACTCCTCGACATCCGGCAGGACGGACAGCAGCGAACGCTCGGCGAGCGCGCCGTGGCCGATCTCGCGGCGACCGGGGCCCATGATGCGGCCCGCCTCGCCGACGCAGAACGGCGGGAAGTTGTAGTGCAGGTAGAACTTCTTCGCGTACTCGGGCAGAAGGCCGTCAACGATCTGCTCGTCGCGACCGGTCCCCAGGGCGCACATGACGATCGACTGCGTCTCGCCCCGCTGGAAGAGGGCGGAGCCGTGCGTGCGCGGCAGGAGGCCCACCTTGAGCGTCAGCGGCCGGATCTCGCGGGCCTTGCGGCCGTCGGCCCGCGTGCCGGACTCGTTGATGAGCTTCTGCGTGATCTTCTTCTCGAGGCGGCGGAACGCCTCCTTGGCGTCGCTACGGCGCTTCTCGGCCGCGAGGTGCTCCGAGTAGGGCACGCCCGCGGGGATCTGGAAGTGCTCGTCGAGCAGCTTCGCCCGCAGCGCGTCGATCGCCGTGCTGCGCTCGGCCTTGCCGTGGATCTTCCGCGCCTCGGTCAGCTCGGCCCCGACGCGGCGGGCGACCTCGGCGACGACGTCATCCGGCGGCAGCGCGGGCTCGCCGAAGTTCTTCTCGGGGACGCCGGCCTTGCGAAGCAGCTCCTCCTGGAGATCCAGCAGCGGCTTGATGCCGTGCTCGTAACCGAACTCGATCGCGGCGAGCACGGCGTCCTCGGGCACCTCGGCGGCGCCCACCTCGATCATGTTGATGCCGTCCCTGTGACCGGACAGCACCATGTCGAGATCGGAGAACTCGAGCTGGGCCTGCGTCGGGTTGAGCACGAACTGCTCGCCGTCCTCGGTAACGACGCGACCGACGCGCACGGTTCCGACGGGCCCCTCGAAGGGGGCGTCGGTGAGCGCGAGCGCGGCCGACGCCGCGGTGCAGGCGAGCACGTCGGTGTCGGTCTGGCCGTCGTGGCTCATGACCCACGCCTGGATCTGCACTTCGTTGATGAAGCCGTCGGGGAAGAGCGGACGGATCGGGCGATCCATGTTCCGCATCGTCAGGATTTCCTTCTCGCTCGGCGGCCCCTCGCGCTTGCGGAAGCCGCCGGGGAACTTGCCGCCGGCGCCGAGCTTCTCGCGGTAATCGCACTGGAGGGGAAAGAAGTCGAGCCCCGGGCGGGGTTCCGCGTGCATCGCGGAGCACAGGACCACCGAGTCGGCGTACGAGAGCATGACCGCGCCGCTCGCGAGCCGGGCGATCTCGCCCGTCTCGATACGCATCAACCGCCCGCCGATTTCACGTTCAACTACCACATGCGACATCGCTGTTTCCTACCTGCGTTTGACTGCGACCGCCCCACGCCGAAGCGGGCAGCCGGGGGGAGAGGCCGCGACGTCGCAGAGGCAGAAGGCAAGTGACAGCGGCGATCGCCTGTCGCTTGCCCACTGCCGCCTGACGCCGGGCCGTGACGAAATGATTACTTGCGGAGACCGAGCTTCCTGATCAGATCCTGGTACGCCGGCCGGTCCGTTCGCGCGAGATAGCGAAGGAGCCGGGAGCGCCTGCCGACCATCATGAGCAGACCGCGCTGGGAGGCGTAGTCGTGCCGGTGGCTGCGCAGGTGCTCCGTGAGCTGGGAGATGCGGGTGGTCAGGATCGCCACCTGGATCTCCGGCGAGCCGGTGTCCCCTTCCTTGCGCGCGTGGTCGGCTATCAGTTTCGACTTGGTCTCGAGTGCTAGTGCCATGGTGTCTTACCTTGACGCCGCCGGACCCCTGCGGCCCGCCGGCAGTATCCCTGCGTCCCATCCTTTTCGTTTGAATCGAGGAGTCTAGCACGGCAGGCATCCGGCGTCCAAGGCCCCCGGACCGCCCGCGGACCAACCCCGGGACCCACGCCCGGACCGCCCGCGGCGCCCCTCCCGTGTTCACCACGACCACGATCTGGTCGGCCCGACCGCCTTCCCCGCTACAGTCTTCCGGCCATGCCACCCGCCATCGTCCTCCTTTCCGGCGGCCTGGACTCCGCTACGACCGCCGCCATCGCCCGGGAAGCGGGCTACACGCTCCACATGCTGAGCTTCGACTACGGGCAGAGACACCGCTTCGAGGTCGAGGCGGCCGCCCGAGTCGCCGCCAGTCTGGGGGCAGCCGAGCACCGCGTGGCGACGATCGACCTGCGGGCGTTCGGCGGCTCGGCCCTGACGGCGGAGATGGACGTTCCCAAGGACCGCGCGGCGGCCGACATGGGCTCGGACATCCCGATCACGTACGTCCCGGCCCGCAACACGATCTTCCTCGCGTTCGCCCTGGCCTTCGCGGAGGTCCGTGGCGCGCGCGACATCTTCATCGGCGTGAACGCGGTGGACTACTCGGGCTACCCCGACTGCCGACCGGACTTCATCCGGGCGTTCGAGGCGGCGGCCAACCTCGGCACGAGGATCGGGGTCGAGAGCGACGCGAACAAGCGGATCCGCATCCACACGCCGCTCATCGATCTCACGAAGGCCGGGATCATCCGGCGCGGCATCGCCCTCGGGGTCGATTACGGCCTCACGCATAGTTGCTACGACCCTGACGACGACGGCACGCCGTGCGACCGATGCGACGCGTGCGTGCTGCGCGCGGAGGGCTTCCGCGCGGCGGGCGTCGAGGACGTTTGAGTCGCCGGATGTTTTGGGGGGATCGCGCGATGGCGCGATGGCCAGAGATGCGAGGGACGTTCGGGGCCATGCGCGACGGGGGTGTAACACGTGGTGCGGGGGTCGTTCGAACGTTCGGGGGGCTGCGTCGTGCGGGACCCCCTCCCTTCCAGGGGGCTGTCGGTTTACGCGAGACCGAGGACCGGACGGTGCGCAGGCGCCGCGAGGTCGTTCGGTCGGGGCCCAGATTCGGGTGTCGGCGGATCGCGCGCGGCGCCGAGAGTCGCGCGGAGCGGAATCCGGCCTCA
>CAZXBB010000406.1:0-25503 GCA_964638815.1 uncultured Isosphaeraceae bacterium | reverse complement strand
GCACGATCATTTCCGCCGTGGACGGCGTCGCCAAACCTCGCTGTATCGTCAAATACGGCGTCGGTTCGGCTCCTTGCCACGACGAAAAGCATCGCACTCGGGCAACGCCCCAGTTCTTCAACGGGCTGCTAGCGCTCGCGGCGCCGATCAGCTCCAGGTCGTCAGCAGGAACAGCAGATCCGGGATGCCGACGGTGCCGTCCATGTCGAAATCGGCCGGGCAGAAGTCGTCGGGACATGGACCCCATTGCGTGAGCAGATTGATGATATCGCCGATGTCTACGGCGCCGCTCATGTCGATGTCGGTGATGAGACGCACCCTGACGTCGATGAGGACGGAGTGCGAATCGCTCAGGCTGTCGCTGTCGGTCACGGACGCGGTGATCTCGTGCCGCCCAGCGGAGAGGTTCTCGTAATGGAGGAACGAGCCGGTGCCGAGGAAGCCGTCCACGTCCGACGACCATTCGATGTCGTCAGCGATCCGCCCGTCCTCCCTGTCCCACGCCGTGCCGTGCAGCAATACCTGCCCGTACGCCGACGGGCTCGTGCCGTTGTTGGGGGTGATGACGAAGACCTCGGGCGGATTCGTGCCGGCGAACTCCATGCGGGGTGACGTGAAGACGTGGTGATTGAAACCGTCTGTCGTCACGACGCGGAGCAGCCCGGCCTTGCCGATGCTGGCCGGAACGTCGCTGAGGTCGAACTCGAACGTCGGCTCGTCGAGGTTCACCGCGAGCGGGAGCCACGATCCGCCGCCGTCACGCGAATAGAGAAGCGTGAAGGTCAGATTGTCACCGTCCGCGTCGGATGCCTGCCAGGCGAAGCGGACGCGACCCTCGAGACGCGTCCCCTCGGCGAGGGCCTCGAGGTCGGCCGGCGCGCCGGGCGCGGCGATGGGGGCGAAGCCGGTGAACGAGGCGCCCGGCGCGTGGGCGCTCCGGGCCGCCGACGCGAGGCGGTCTCCGTTCGCCGCCCGCACGACGTCGATCGCGCTGACGAGCACGCCGCCGACGCGTGCCGGAACGAGGACGTGCAGCGGCGAGGAATCGGCGAACCGGGCGCCCTCCGCGGGATCGGTGCAGAGCTCGCGGGTCGACCCGATGTCGGCGACCGTCCGGCCGATCTCGTTGCCCGCCGCGTCGCGCAGGATGAGGATCGTGTTGCCGTTCGCGCGGTCGGGGTCCGGGTGTCCCCACTGGATCCAGGAGACCGGCGCGAGCGCGAGCGTGTCGGTGCCGTGGTCGTAGACGCCCGCGACGCGGAGCAGCTCGACGGGTTCGCGCTCCGCCGCGGACGAGCAGGCGAATCGCGCATCGCCGTGCGTCTGGTTGTACGTATTGCTCGAAACGAACGCGGTGTTCGTGAGCTGGCCTGCGACCATGACGTCGTTCTTGTTGGACGCGTGCGTCTGGTCGAGGCGCTCCGTGTCGAAGAGGTGATGCTCGACGTCGATGCCGACCATTCCCACCGTTTCGGAGTTGTGCGCCTCGTTCAGCAGGTGACCGATCTCGTGGGCGAACGTGCGCTGGTGCCGGATCGGCTGCGTGTTGCCGAACGCGGCGTCGCCGGGAATGCCGATCGCGCGGCCGTTGCCCGAGTACGGGTTGCCGGGAAGCCAGCCGTAGATCAGGTCCGGCTGCGAGTAGCCGGATGCCGGGAGCTGGTTGACGCGGATGTCACGCAGCGCGAGCAGGAGATCCGTCGCCGAGTTGTTGACCTCCTGCGTCCACTGGAGCGGGACCGGCGAGCGGTGGTAATCCCACTCGCGCGGGTTGAAGACCGCGCGGAGGAATCCGTCGCCGATGCCCGGATCGATCAGCTCGTCGTCCGGAACGCCGCCGCCCGGCGTGTAGTCGATCGGGACGTAGACGAGCTCGATCAGGTCGCGGCACTGGAAGTCGTGGTTGTCCGACGACGCGATGTTGTTCGTCAGGTTCGTCTCGGGAACGAGGAGCTGCGGGTTCAGGACCACCGTGAAATCGACGTCGCCCGACTCCGGCGCGATGAGCAGGAAGTTCACGTGGTCGTCGACGTCGATCTCCTGCGGCGTCACGGGCGACCTGATGGGACCGTTGAACGAGCGAATCGGCGACCAGTCGGCCTCGACCCCGTCCACGTACACGTGGAGGATCGCATCGACCCCGTCCACCGCGGCCGGGTCATCGTGCGAGACGAGCGCGCGCACCATCGTGGCGTTCTGCGCAATCTTGGGGTTGCCGGGAAAGCTGATCGCCTGGGTCACCACGATCCCGTCGATCTGGAGATCGACGACGCCCCCGGCGAAGGCCGGTGTCGCGCCCGCGAGGAACGCGAAGGCAGCCATCGCCGGCCGCACGCTGTGTTGCGCGATACCCATGGTCCGATTCCTCCTCTCAAGGTTCCATAGAAGGTTCCATTCGGCGGCCCTGGATCGCCGTTCCCCGCGAAGCTTGCCCGCGGACATCATGACAACGATCCTCCGGGCCGGGAAGGGACTGCCCGCACGAAGCCCGTCCGGCGCGGCCGCGGGCTCCGTTTCCCGCCGATGGTCCGCGTCGTTCCGCCGACCTATCCTAAGGGGTGGCCTGTCCGGGTGTTAGGCCCATCCGAAAGGTCCGCCATTGAAAAAACCCACCGATCAGACGCTTCGGTTCCTCCGTGCCGCCGAACAGGGCCGTTTTCACGTCGCGCGGATCCTCCTTGAGGGCGGCGCCGACGTGAAGGCCTGCGGCCGGCACGGCGAGAGTGTCCTCCACAGCGCGGCGGGCGACGGCCAGACCGAGATGGTGAGCTACCTGCTGCCGCTGATCGGGGAGATCGATGTCCGGGACGAGGTCGGCGGCACGCCCCTGCACTGGGCGGCGCGCCGGCACAAGATCGAAGTGACACGCTTCCTCCTCGACAACGGCGCGGATCCGCACGCGGTCGACGAGCACGAGCGCACGCCGCTGCATCGCGCGGTGGACGCCCAGGAGTCGGAGGAGCCCGCCGACGGCCCCCCGGACCAGGTCGAGCCCACGCCCGAGAACAACGACCAGCTCGACTGCCGGATCGCGCGGCTGCTGCTCGAGGGCGGCGCGGATCCCAATGCCCAGGACGGCGAGTGCCGGGTGCCGCTGCACGCGGCCGCCCGCGACGGCCACGCGGAGCTCACTAAGATGCTGCTCGACGCGGGCGCCAACCCCGACCCGAAGGCCGGCAACGGTGAGCGACCGCTTCACCTCGCCGCGGAAGGGAATCACAAGGACGTGATCAAGCTCCTGCTCGAAGCAGGCGCCGACGTCAACGGCACCGACGGGAACGGCCGCACGCCGCTCCACCGACACCTCGGCCAGGCGCCTCGTCGCAAGGAAATCGTCGATCTGCTCCTCGCCAACGGCGCCGACGCGAACGCCGCCGACAAGAACGGACGCACCGTCCTGCACGCGGCGTCGGAGCGCAACCCGCGCGATCCGCTCGCCGAACTGCTGAGGCGGCACGGCGCGCGCGACTGAACGCGTCGCCCCCCGGAAAGGAAAGACGCCCGGACACGGAGTCCGGGCGTCTTGTTCAGCGGATGGCGTTTCGCGATGCGATCACTCAGGGCACGGTCCCCAGCCCTGGAGCAGCGCGATCAGGTCCATGATGTCCACGGTCTGATCGTCGTTGAGGTCGGCGGGGCAGCCGGTGCACGGACCCCACGACGTGATGATCGCGAGCAGGTCGACGATGCCGAGCTGGCAGTCGCCGTCGGTGTCGCCGATGCACGTGCCGAAGAACGTCGTCGCGAAGCTGAACGCGTCGGTACCGATCTCGTGGCCGATCAGGCGGCCGGGGATGTCGTCGGCCCGCGGATGAATGCCTCCGTAGATCCGCGAGATGCTCGTCTGGTCGGACGCGTCGTAGTACGTCGCCCACTGGAGCGTCAGGTCGACGCTCGGACCTTCCTCGAACACGAGGAACTCGTTCTGCGGGGCGAACCATTCACCGATGCCGCCGGGGAAGTACTCCGAGCCCGTGATCAGCGTGAGGATCTCCGATGCGGCGCGGCTGAAGGTGCTGTGGCCCGAGACGTAGCCCGGGAACGGCGGCGTCACGAACGTCGGACGCTGGTACGGCCACCAGTTCTCGGCGAGGATCCAGCCGACGCCGGCGTAGTCGGTCTCGGGGTCTTCGATGTAGTCCGGTCCGCGCCATGCGTAGAGGGCGATCTTGCCTTCCTCGCCGGCGAGGTGCTCGTGCCGCTGGCCCGGTCCCGTGGTCTCCTTCGTCACCACCTCGATGAAGCCGGGGATCAGGTCGATGCCGTTCGCGTCGTACGACGGGCCCTTGGGGTCGCTGCACTGGCCCTGGTCGGCCATGTACCGGATCGCCGAGATCGGGCGCACATAGTCGTACCAGCCCTTGATGCCCCACGCGGTCACCGCGACGTCGTGCATCGCGCCGGCGAGCGTGAGGTACGCCTGCACGTCCCACTGGAGGTCGTCGAGGATCGGGCCGCCGCCGAAACGCGCCTCGAACTCCGGGAGGTCGCGCACGTAATTCAGGATCGTGAACCAGTGACCCGGTGGCGTCTCCGAGCTCGGACCGTCGGCCCAGAACTCGGCGACGCAGCGGTAGAAGTCTCCGGCCGGGACGATCTGCGGCTCGTACGGCTCACCCGTGAACGGGTTGAGCGGACGGCCAGTGCCGTTGTTCGTGCCGAGGTCATTGTTGCCCATCGAGGCGGGGCTGATGTCGATCATCACGCCGTCGTCGGGATCGAGCGATGCGCTGAGCACAGCCACCTGCTCGAAGCCGGCCTTGTACTCGTCGTTGCCGACGCCGTTGTGCAGCGGCGGCGGGCCGGGATCGTGGAAGACCCAATAGTCGAAGCCGTCGCGGTTGTAGATCGTGAGGTCGTCCGCGGACAGCGAGAAGTTGGTGACCTGGCCCCACTCCGGGCTGAGCGCCTCGGGGTAGCCGCCGATGATGATGTTGCCGCTCTGGTCGACGAAGAACTGGAGTGCCAGCGGCTGCCAGCGGTTGACGTCCTCGATGTCCGGGTTGCCGGGAAGCGCCGGGAGCAGCGGGGGGTTGATCGGCTCGTAGTGCTGGTTCGTGTACCCGCCGGCCTCGTTCGAGCCGTCGTTCAGCCCGAAGAAGAGGATCTGCACGGCGATGCGGTTGCCGAGCGCGGCCGGGTTGTCGCCGACCGTCGAGGCGTAGTCCGGGTCGTAGCCGAGCTCGATCATCTTGTCCCGGAACAGCGGGAGCATCTTGTCGGCGCCAGGGGACTTCGAGAAGCGGGCGTTGAGGAGGCGGAACACCGCGTAGCTGATGGTCTCCTCGCGGGCCTCCTGAAGGTCCTTGTTGGTCGCGGGGCCTTCCTGGGTGAGATAGGTGCTCGCGACGCAGTCGTACGCGGCCCAGCCGTCCCACATCGCGATGGAGGTGTGGAAGATGTTCCGAGCGTGCACCGTCGGACGGGCGAAGTCGTTTCGGATGGCCTCGAGGAGCAGTTCGTTCCACTGCTCGGCGACCGATTGAGCCTGCGCCGCGGTCGCCGTGGCGGCGAGCGTGGCGGCAACGATAACTCTCTTGAGCGTTCGCATCCTCACCTCCCAGTGAGTCACGCCCGCCCGAAGTGGAGGTCGGCTGCGGCACCTTGTCGCGACCGGGGATCCGGCGGGAGTATGGGCTGATTATGGCGGAACCGATGACCTCGGCAAGGGGAATCGGGGCTTCCCGTAAGGAAGGTCCCGAAACGTTTGCCTGGGTTGCGTTGGGGCATCCGAGAAGACGGATCGACCGCGCTGCCGATAAGACGCCATGGCGGCCCGCCGGCGTTCCGGCGCCGGTGCGCGTGGAGCCCGACGATGCGCGACGACGATCTGCGACGCGAGATCGATGAGCTCCGGACGCGCATGGCCCGGCTCGAAGCCCTGCTCGAAGCAAGGCTCGCACGGCTCGACGCCCGGCCCGGAGATCTTGAATCAGAACGACTCCGGCAGGCGACGCAGCCGCGTCCCGTGTCGGGTTCCGGCGCCGCGCCCCCGGCGGCGCCGGACGCGCCGTCCGCTGCGGCGCCGGACGCGCCGTCCACTGCGGCGCCGTACGCACTCCGCGCGGTCCCGTCTGACACGCCGCCCGCGGCGCCGGGGCGCACACCACCCACAGCGCCTCCGACGACACTCCCGACGGCCCGGGCCCCGTCGCCGCCCGGAGCGAAGGCCGCCGCCTTCGCGCAACGCGGGCGCACTGCGACGCCGAAGTCGCGGTCACCTCTCGAGCTGCTCATCGGCGGCAAGCTGGCGGCGTGGGTCGGGGCGATCATCATCGTCGGGGCCGGCGCGCTCCTCATCCAGCTCGGGTGGAGCCGCATGTCGCCGCTGTTCCGCTGCCTGGTCATCGCCGGCGGCGGCGGGCTGCTCATCGCGGCGGGCGAGCTCGCGATGCGGCGGATCGGGCGCGCCGCGTCGGTCGGGCTGTTCGGTGCCGGGCTCGGCGTGCTGTACCTCGACGCGTTCGCCGCCTACAGACCCTTCGATCTCGTCACGCAGGAGTGGGCGTTCGTGCTCATGGCCGTGGCCGCGCTGGTCGGCTTCGCGTGCACGCTCCACACGCGGTTCCGCACGATCGCCGTGCTGTCGCTCATCGGCGGGTACGCGACGCCGATCCTGCTCGCCGGGGGCGTCCGACACGATCTCGAGACGCTCGTGTTCATCTCGGCCCTCTTCGCCGTCGCCCTCGCGCTTTCCGCGGTCCGGCCGGAGAGCTTCCGGGCGCTGCGCTACGTCGCGCTCGGGCTGCACGCGTTCGTCGCGCTCATCTGGCTGGTCAGCCGCGGGCAGACGCACTGGCTCATGGGCGTCGTGTTCCTCGCGATCTGGTGGGCGATGCTCGTCGCTGAGTGCGTGATCGCCGCGCTCCGCGAACAGACGCCGCGCGGCAACGCGATCGCCACGCTGCTCGCGACGGCCGGCTTCGCGACCGGCGGCTGCTGGATCCTCGGCACGGCCCCGGCCGGGGGAGCCGGGGGGGGCGGGGGAGCCGGGGGGGGCGGACCACTCGGTGTCGTCGGGCCCGACTGGCTCGGCACGTTCACGCTGCTCATCGCGTTGCTCGGCACGGCCGTCGCCTTCCAGTTCGGCTCCGGCGTGGACACGCTGCGCCGGCGTCCGCGTGGCGCGATGGATAAGCTCGCGGTCGCCCTCTGGGCGCAGTCCGGGGCGCTGCTGGCCATCGCCGTTGCACTCCAGTTCGACGGATTCGCGCAGGGCGTGAGCTGGCTCGCGATCGGCGTGGTCGCGATCGAGATCGGTCGCCGCCTGCCCTCGCGCGGCGCCGACGCGTTCGGCATCGTCGTGTGGGGGCTCTCCATCGCGTACCTGCTGCTTGCCGGCATCGCCATCCGCGCCGGTCTCGTCACATCGGATCTCGCCGACCCGGTGGCAACGATCGGCCCCGTCATCCTCGACAAGTGGGGGCTGCTGGGTCTTCTCGCGGTCGCGCTGTCGATCGCCGCGGCGTTCCGGCTCCGCCTCGCCCACCGCGGCTTCTGGCGCGCGGCGCCAATCCTGGTGGCGGCGATCGGCGCGTTCGTCTGGCTCGTCGTCACGACGGTACAGGCCCGCGGCCTGTTCGTGACCACGTCGTGGCTCGGCGCCGCGGCGGCGCTGCTCGCGACGCGCCGCCTCGGGCGGCGGCAGGGGTTCCTCGACATCGGCCTCACGATCGTCGTCCTCAGCGCGGCGCGGTGGATGCTCGTCGACGCGCCCGCGGGTCACCCCGGCCACGACGTCCCGTTCCTGAATTTGCGCATCGCCGTGCTCCTCGGCATCGCGACCTGCGCGTGGTGGGCCGGCGTCATCGCGCGCGGGCGCCGTCTCGAGCCGGCGGCGCCGCCGGGCCCGCTTGAAGCCTGGGGGCCGGTGGCCGCGTGCCTCCTCGCGCTCATCGGGGTCATGGTCGAGATCGATCGCGCCGTGCACCTGCTCGCGCCCGGCGCGTTCGCGTTCACGCCGGACCTGCTGCGGGTGCTGTGGTGGACGGGCGCCGCTGCGGCGGGAGGCATGGCGATGATCCTCATCGGGCGCGCCGCGGCGCTGGCCCGCCTCGTCGGGACCGGGTGGGTGCTGCTCACGCTCACGGCCGTCGTCTGGCTCACGATCGACACGCTCGGGTGGCGTGTCAGCTCCGGGCCGCCGGGCGGCGCGGTCGTGCTCAATCTCCAGTTCGCCGTCGGCGGCCTGCTGCTCGGCCTGCTGCTCCTGGCGACCCGTCTCGTCCGCGGGCGGACCGCCGAAGCGCTGGCGGCCGAGGGCTGGCCGGCGCAGGTGCGCCCGGTCGCCTTCGGCCTGGTCGCGCTGCTCGGCCTCTGGCTCGGCAGCCTGGAGATCGATCGCGCGCTCATCGCGTCGCCGCCGACGGTGCAGGCGGGGCTCAGCGTCTGGTGGGGGCTGTACGGATCCGCGCTGGTCGTGGCCGGTTTCGCGTGGCGGACCGCGATCGTCCGCTACGCCGGTCTCGCCCTGCTGACCGTCACGGTGCTGAAGGTCGTCGTCGTCGATCTCGCGACGGTCGAACGGATCTGGCGCGTGGTCTCGTTCTTCGTGTCCGGGCTGCTGCTGGTGAGCATCTCCGTGCTCTATACGAAGCTGGCGCCGCGTCTGCTCGCGACCGGCGACGACGCCCGGGAGGAATGATCGTGATCAGGTGTGATCGCCTGGAATACCGGGCTCGGGCCGCCGGTTCCGAAGGCATGGGACACCTCGCCATCGCCGCCGTGATCGGGATGACCGCCGCCGCGCACGCCGGAGACCCCGCGGAGACCGCCGAATACGAGGTCGTGTTCGACGCCGCGTGGAGTCCGACGTCACACCCCGAGGACTATCCCGGCGGTGCTCACTTCTCGCCCTTGATCGGCGGCACGCATGTGGGCGCGATCGCGTTCTGGCGCGAGGGTGAGCTCGCGAGCACCGGGATCGAGCGTATGGCCGAGACCGGCAGCAAGACGATCCTCCGGAACGAGGTGCAGGCGGCGATCGACGCCGGTCACGCATTCTCCGTCATCGAAGGGTCGCAGGTGATCGGCGGAACCGGCATGACGTCAACCACGTTCGCGATCGCGCAGGACTTCCCGCGGGCGACTGTGGTGTCGATGATCGCGCCGAGCCCGGACTGGTTCGTCGGCACGCAGGGTCTGCCGCTCTTCGTCGACGGCCACTGGGTGCCGGAGGTCGTGTTCGAGTTGCTGCCCTACGACGCGGGCACCGACAGCGGCGTGAGCTATACGTCATCCGACGAGGACACGCAGCCGCCGGATCCGATCGCAGAGATCCTCGGCTACCCGTTCGCGGACGAAGGCGCGCGGGCGCAGCCGCTCGGGACGTTTGCGTTTCGGCGTCTCAACGCCCCGCCGTGCCCGGGCGACGTGGACGCTTCGGGGCACGTCGCGTTTGCCGATGTCCTCGCGATCCTGGCGATCTGGGGACCGTGCGAGGCGTGTCCGGAGGACATCGACGGCGACGGCGACGTGGGGTTCGCCGACGTGCTGCGGGTGCTGGGCGACTGGGGGCCATGCGGCTGACCGGGCCGCGGATTGGGCCGCTGAACCGGGCCGCTGATTGGGCCGATCGGCGGCGAAGCGCAGGCCCGGTTGAACGCGGAACCCGGGCCCCCGGAAGCCAGTACGGACGGCTTCGCGCGATCTCGGCGGGAATCGGCGAATCCCGGACAAAGGGCAACCGTCATTCCCGGTCGAGCCGATCGAGGAGAAGCCGCGCCTCCGGATCGCCGGGATTCTGCGTCAGCGCCTGCGTCGCGAGAGCCCGCGCCCGCGCTGTGTCGCCGGCGAGCGAGGCGAGGTTGGCGCGACGCACGAGCACCGTCGAGACGCGAAACGGCGTCTCCTCCGGGAGGAACCGCGGACCCGCGCCGGCCTCGGCGACCTGCTCCGCCCGGATCAGGAAATCGAGATTCCTTCCGCTCGCCTCGAACCAGGCTTCGGCGGGTGCCTTGAACGGCGTGAACTCGAGCGTGAGATGATCCCACGTGCTCGTCGGACCGTCGCCCGCGACGACGACGAGCTGACGCCGGCCTGCCGTCCAGTGGGCGAGGACCGCGCCGGCCGTGGGAAGCAGGTACTCGCCGAGATCGCGTCCGGCCGGCGAGCGCGCGTACTCCGCCGGCGAGAGGCGGGGGCGGTCGGCGAGCGGCTCCATCCCGCCCACCATGAGGACCGCCGACGGCGGGAAGTAGAAGACGTCTACCTGCGGGAACACCCCGGCGAGCGTGCGAAGCGTCGTCGTGAAGTCGCCGTGCAGCGAGCCGAGCGGAATCCACTGCACGAACATGCCGTGCGCCGAGAGGCGGTTCCGCGCGGACCGGTAGAACTCGCGGGACAGCAGCGCCGCGTTTCCGGACGAGAGCGGGTCCTGCTTGCCGTCGGAGATGATCAGGTCGTAGCGGCGGTCGGTGCGCAGCAGGTCGTGCACGGCGTCATCGACGCGCACTTCGACCCGCGGATCGGCCAGCACGGCCGACTCCGCGAAGAGGGTCGCGCCGCGCACGACGCCCGCGTTGATCTCCACGCAGTGGAGGGTGTCGATCTGCGGGTACGAAGCCAGGGTCCGGAGCGTCGCCGACGAGCCGAGACCGATGTTCAGTGAGTGGCGGACACGCCGGTCGAGGACCATCGGCAGGTGCGCGAGCAGGACCTGCTTGCGGTAGAAGATCGTGCCGCGGAACGCTTCGCTCCAGCCGATCTTGTAGCCGTCGATCGTCATGGCTCGCTTCGCGGGCGTGTCGGGGTGCTCGATCACCTGCACCGTCGCGAGGTCGCCTTCCTCCGTGAACACCACGCGACCCCGCACGTCGCCCTCGATGTTCTCCGATCGGAACGGCACGCCGCCGGGTAGCGCCAGGAGAAGAACGCCGACGACGACGGCAGCGCCCGCGACCGGCGCCGCCGAAGCGACGGCCCTCCCGCGCAGCGCGATCACGACGAGGGCGCCGAGCGCGACGTTGACCAGCGCGGTCGCCTTCGTGGCGCCGAGCGTCCCGAGGTACGGCAGCAGCAGCGTCGAGCCGGCGACGGCGCCGAGGATGCTGCCGAGGTTTGCCAGGAGGTACGCCGCGCCGACCCGGGCGTCCACCCGTGCGACGTCGCCGAGATAGAGACGCGTAGCGAGCGGAAACGACAGACCCATGAAGATCGTCGCCGGCAGCATCGTCGTCACCGCGAGCCCCGCATCGATGAGCAGCCGCTGCCACCACGGGCTGTAGCGCACGCTGCCGGAAAAGATGCTCACTTGGTCAACGAGACCCGGCGCCGCGTGGACGGCGATCGGCACGACCATCGCGAGCAACGCGAGCACGGCGACGAGGCACTGGCACCAGGCGAGCGCGCGCTCCGGCCCCGGCCACCGCGTGACGCGTCGCAGCAGAAGCGAGCCCAGGCCGAGGCCGACGAGGAACGTGAAGAGGATCGTGGTGAATGCGTACGTGCTCGTGCCCGTCAGGTAACGCATCGCCCGGAACCACACGATCTCGTACGCGAGCGTGCAGAAGCCCGAGCCGAACAGCACGAGGCCGGTCACCGCGCGCGGGAGCGACGTCGGAATCCGCTCGGCGTCGGGGGTCGCCGGCGGCTGTTGCCCGCCCGGACGCGAGCGCATCAGCGCGAGTGCCGCCACGCCGACCGCGATGTTGAGCACGTTGGCCACGCGGACGGTGCCGGTCAGGCCGAGCCGCTCGGTCAGGACGAGCCCGCTGACCAGCACGCCGATCGCGGCGCCGATGGTGTTGACGCCGTAGATCCACCCGAGGCGGCGGTCGACGGCTCCGGCGGTGCGGATCATGATCGCGCAGAGGGCCGGGAACGTCGCGCCGATCAGCATCGACGGTCCGAGCAGGAGCAGGAAGATCACGACGAACCGCAGGACGGCGTACGCGGCGGTCGGCAGCCCGAGCGGGGCCAGTACGCCGGGCAGCGCGTACAGCGTCGCGGTCAAGGCCGCGGTCGTGAGGGCGATGCCGATCTCGAGCGCCGCGTACGCGAGCACCGGGCGCCGGATCCGCGCGCCGAGGAACCGATAGGCCCACGCGCCCACGCCCATCCCGCCCAGGAAGCCCGCGACGACGGCGGCGGTCGCCTGCGTCGTGCCGCCGAAGGCCAGCGCGAGCATCTTCGCCCAGGTCAGCTCGTAGACCAGCGCGGCGAAGCCGGAGACGAAGGCCATCGCGTAGAAGGCGAACGTGACGCTCGCCCGACCGGAGACGGGTAGCGCGTCCCTTGAACGGTTGACGGAAGACGCGGATCGCGGCATCGGGTTCAGGTTAGCAACTCAATCCGGACGGTGAGGTCCGTCAACGCGGGCGACGATTCACGAAGTTGGCGGCCGATCGTGCCGATACCATGGTGCAGTGGGCGGCCGGGGAACTGCCATCTCCACGACAGGATCG
Organism: uncultured Isosphaeraceae bacterium; assembly: GCA_964638815.1. Taxonomy (GTDB): domain Bacteria; phylum Planctomycetota; class Phycisphaerae; order Phycisphaerales; family SM1A02; genus CAZXBB01. The sequence continues at coordinate 13,099 of CAZXBB010000406.1, read as the reverse complement.
CGATGCTGAAGGCGGGGACCAGGGTTTTCTTCCAGCGACCGGAGGAGTTCACCGCGCGGATGCTGCACGCGGCCACGACGGTCTCCGTCGTCGATACGCAATGCGTCGCGATGCTCGACGCTCCACTGGACCTCGAGGTCGATCAGAGCGTCCTGATCTACTACGAGATCAACCGCGAGTTCGTCCAGCAGCCGGCGCGGATCATGCGGGTCTCCGCTGATGCCGAAGCGGACGCCACCCACGCCGGAGCGCGGGGGGCGGGAGAAGCCGCGGTGCCGGACGATCCGCCTCTGCTCCGCGTCGAGTTCGCGACGACGGGATTCGTGATGTCGGCCGAGAGCCGGGCGTGCTACCGGGTGACCACCGTCAGCGCGAACCTGACGGCCCAGCTCGGTGACGAGCGGTCATGCCCGCTGATCGACGTGAGCGCGTCCGGGTTCTCCGTGGCGTCACATGCGATCCACCGGCGCGGAGAGGTGCTGCCCGCGACCCTGCGATACGAGGACAAGACGTTCGTCGGCAAGGCGTGCGTCCAGAGCGTCAAGACGCTCGTGACCGGCGAGACCCGCTACGGCCTGTCGGGGCTCGATGCGGGCCGCGGGTCCATCGGACAGGGGCAGGCGCGGATCACGATGGAAGTCCAGCGCGATCAGCTCCGGCGTCAGCGCGGCACTCAGTAGATCGCGACCCGGACCGGGCGCCGCGCAGCCGGCGCCGGCGCACGCCGGGACGATCCGGTTCCGCGGCACGCGCACGGGCGTGGTCCGGCGGCGCGCGCCCCGGTCCTGTCCTGCGGGGTCAGGCGGTGGCGACGCCCACCGCCGCGCCGAATCGCGTCGCGACGGCCGACCAGTTGACGACGTTCCACCACGCGGCGATGTAATCGGGCCGACGATTCTGGTAGTTCAGGTAGTACGCGTGCTCCCACACGTCGAGACCGAGGATCGGCGTGCACGGCGTGTCCACGAGCCCCTTCATCCAGGGGTTGTCCTGGTTCGGCGTGGACGTGACGCACAGCGCGCCGTCGTCCTTGGCGCCGAGCCATGCCCAGCCCGACCCGAAACGCGTCGCCGCGGCGTTGGCGAACTGCTCCTTGAAGGTGTCGAAGGAGCCGAAGGCCTCCTTGATCGCGGAGGCCAGCTCGCCCGCGGGCGCCCCGCCGCCGCCGCTCTTCGCGGGCGCCATGACGGTCCAGAACAGGCTGTGGTTGAAGTGTCCGCCGCCGTTGTTGCGAACCGCGCTGCGGATCTTCTCCGGCACGGCGCCGACGCCGGCGCACAGCTTCTCGATCGTCATCGAGGCCAGGTCGCGGTGGCCCTCGATCGCGTCGTTCAGCTTCGTCACATAGCCGCTGTGATGCTTGCCGTGGTGGATCTCCATCGTGCGGGCATCGATCGACGGCTCGAGCGCGTCGAAGGCATACGGAAGTTTCGGGAGGGTGAAGGCCATTGGGATTGTCCTCTCAACCGGATACCGGTTTCGGAATCCGTCGTCCGGCGTCGCGCGCAGATATCTCGAAGCGACCGGGTCGGGAGCGGCATACGCCGCCCCGCGGGATCGAACGACGTCAAAGGGAAGGATACGCCCCGTCCGGGCACGATCGCAACCGCGTTTCGTTTTGGCCTGCTCCGCGACCCGCTGGTAGCATCAGCGGGGCAGGGACACCGGTGGCGGCCCGCCGCGACCGGATGACGACATCCGGACATACGAAGGAGCGGACGTGGCACCGGATCCGAAGCAGCGTATCGTCGTCGACGCCGTGGAGTTCGGGACGGTCTTCAGGTTCCCGCGGATCCTGCGCGCGGTGACGGCGGCGATGCAGCCGCCGCGTCTCGTGATCGCGCTGCTGATGGTCGTGAACCTCACGGCGATCGGGCGAACGTGGGACGGACTTGCGGAGCCGTCGTACCGGCCCGGCGGAGTGCTGGCCGGTCCCATGGACGCGGCGGAACACGCGGGGGCGCAGGAACTCTTCTGGACGCTCCTCGGAAAGTACGACGTCGAGGCGCCCGGCCCTCGCGATCAACTGGACGCGCGCAACGTTCGCGCGCTCCTCCGCGAGCGGTTCCGGGTGCTTGCCGCTGCGCCGACCGCAGATGACGCGGATGACGCGACCGCGCAGAGCCGGGCCGATCGCTTCGCCGAGGACGCCGCCCGGGTTGACGCGTTCACGCCGCGCGGCGTGTTCGAATCACTCGTCGCGCAGGTGGCCGACTGCCGGAACCGCGCGGTGCGCGGCGTCGTGGACCTGCGGCCGGGCCTGGCGTACCGCGCCGCGGCCGACCTGCTCGTCGGCGTCCCGCGCGCGCTCTGGCGTCACGATCGGACGTTCACGATCGCGTACGGGCTGATCTTTCTCGTCGTGATGGCGATCGGCGGCGGTGCAATCTCTCGCATGGCGGCCGTCGAGATCGGCGGGCACGAGCGGCTCGGCGTTCGTGCGGCCTTCGACTACGCCCTTTCACGCTGGCCGAAGCTCATCCTCGCCCCCGTCCTGCCGCTTTTGACCGCGGGCGTGGTCGCGCTCGCGCTCGTCGCCTTCGGCGTCCTCTTCGCCCCTTGGCTCGATATCGCGGGCGGCGTGCTCTACGGCGGAGCCGTCGTCGTCGGATTCCTCCTTGCATTCCTCCTGCTCGGGTACGCCGTGGCCGCGCCGCTCCTCGTGCCGGCGGTGGCCTGCGAGAACTGCGATGCCGGCGACGCGCTCCAGCGGGCGTACGCGTACGCGCTGGCCCGCCCGGTGCACCTCGCCGGCTACGCGATCGTGACGCTCGCCGGCTTCGCGGTCGGCTATCTCGTCGTGGCGGCGGTGGCCGCGACGGTGCTCAACGCGACCGCGACGCTGACGGGCGTGATATTCGACAACGCCGCCCTCGCCGACGCGGGCGGCTTTGGCGTCTTCGACTTCGGGCTGCGAACCTCGCCGGTCGCCCCGGGCTCATGGCACGAGTCGGCGGCCGCCGCGTGCGTGTCCTTCTGGCAGCGGGTCGTCATCAACCTCGTGGCGGCGTACCTGGTGGCCTATTTCTTCTCCGCGACGACGGCCGTCTACCTCTTCATGCGCCAGGCGTGCGACGGGCAGGATCCCGAGGAGATCTGGCACGAGCGGGACTGAAGAAGGCGGATCCGAGGCCGGCGCCGTGAATGGAACGACCCGGCCGGGCGCCCGGGCTGAACAAGGCGACCCGGCCGGGCGCCGGGACTGGAGAAAGCGACCCGGCCGGGGGCCGGGACTGGAGAAAACGACCCGGCCGAAGGCCGGGTCGGGGAGATCGCTCGATCGATCGGTTCGGTCCGGAGCGGCCGTCTCAGCCCTTGACCTGGAAGATCGTCTGGGAGCGGAGCACCATCCCGCAGTCGCTCCTCAGGTGATACGTCTGGATGTGAACCTCGTCTCCGTACCGCTGGACGTCCAGCAGCGAGAGGTTCGGCTTGCCCAGCTCGTCGTTCCAGGCCGTCATGATCGAATCGACGTTCGTGCGGCCGTCCTCGACGAGCTCGTTGTAGGTGCTCAGGTAGAGGTGGTCACTCAGCGTCTCCGTCTGCATCGACGTGACGTAGGCGACCCGGTCGCCGAACTCGGCTTCGTGGTCCTTCTCGCCCGCGCACGGGAGGGTCGTGACGTGCCCGCGATCGGGCAGCGACTCGATCTCCTCGCTCACCACCTCGGTGATGCACATCCCGTGGTGCTCGAAACGAAGCGCGTGACCTCCCTGGCAGATCCACGCTTCGAACTCGTACGCACCGTGCCGGATGCAGAAGCGACGGTCGATTTCGAAGAATTCCGGATGAAGGGCTCCGCGGTAGACCGCGAGGTGGTACGTCTGAAGACTAGAGGTCTTCGGTGACAGACTCATTTTGCGTTCCTTGCATGCAGCGAGTTGAGTCATTCTCCACCTCCGTACGGGTATCCCCTCCGTTCCTCCGTTCCAAACCCCCGTTTGGAGACGCATTCTTACCGGCCCGCGGCCGAAGGCAACTCACAATCTGTGAAATATCTGAACAATGCTGAAGCCGCCCCCACATCGGGGTTTCCCCGGGGGGTCCCGCGTCAGTGGGAGACAGCATGTCTACCTTCCGGGTCACCTGAAGGGCTGCACAAAAGCGACCGCGTGATCCGATGGAACGGACACATGCCCACGCTCCTCCAGCGGCTCGAGGTCCTCGCACGGTGCGCGACCGGGGCCCGCGCGGCCATCCTCGCGGAAGCCATCGACCACGCCGAGGCTCGTGAGCTCCCGGCCCTGGCCCGCGCCGGGATCGCCATGGGCGCGCCTGCGGTCGTCGCCGCCGTGATCCGGCATCTTGATCGGCTCGGGGACGACGCCCGGCCGCTCATCCGCCGGGTCCGGCCCGGGGCGCTGCGGGCGGCGGTCGATCTCGTGCTGGCCTGCCCCGAGCCGCGAGCGGCCCGGAACGCCGTCGGCGTGATCGCGATGCGCCCCGACGCCGCCCTCCTGGGCCGGCTGTCCCGGCTGCTGGCTGATCGTCCGGCTGATCGTCCGGCCGACCGTTCCGCCGACCGTTCGGCCGACCGTTCGGCCGACCCGGGGGCCGACCATCGCGCCGACCCGGGGACCGACCCGGGGCCCGACACCAGGGAAGGCGTCGCCGCGGCGGCCGGCGAGGCTCTCCTCGAGATCGTGCGGTCCCGGCACGGCGACACCGGTCGCCGCCGCGTCGCCCGGGATCTCGCCGACGGGCTCGATCGGGCGCTCGCGACGGCCGGTCGCACGTACAGGGTGCATCGATCCGAGGCCGTCCTGCTGGCCATCGCGGTCATGAGCGAGCGCCCGCGGGCTTCGCTTGCCGCGCTCCTCGACGATGAGGACGAGCCCGTCGCCAGGGCGGTCCGCAGCGCGGTGGACCGTCTCGACCACCCGCTCGTCCGCGGCAACGTGGTGCGATGGCTTGCCAACCCCCTCCTCGCACGCTCCGCCGCCGGCGCGATGTCCCGCGTCTCGAAGGCCCCGGCGTGGGCGCAGACGCTCCGCGACGGCCACCTCCTTCGGACTCCGCGACGACGCCACGCCATCACGCGGCTCGATCGGCCCGGGCGCTCTGCCCCGGCGATCGACGTCGCCGTCGCCCTCGCTCCGGAGCAGCAGGTCCACGTTCCGATCCTGCTCGAGCGGCTGAACCTGCCGGCACGCGTGCGCTGCAACCGGCTCGCCGACCTCGTCGCGCTGCCGTCGCCGGTGGCGCGGCAGCACGCCGTCCGCGTGCTGCTCGGCGCGGGCCTCGCCGCCGTGGATGCCCTCGTGCCGTTCGCGCTCGACCGTGACGCCCGGGTCGCCCGCCTGGCGACCCACGGGCTGCTCGTCGCCGCCGATCCCGACGCGGGGCGGCTGGACCGGCTGGTGAGCGGCGGTCACCGCACCCTCGCGATCCGGGCGGCGGCGCGCCGCGCCCGGACCGCCGCCGACGGACTCTTCCGGCACTGGCACCGGCTGCCGCCGGCGCACCGCCGCGCCGCCGCGGCGGCGCTGGCGGTGAGCGACCGGGCCGGCCTGGTCTCGGGTCTGCGCGACCTGCTCGGGCGCGGCACCGAGGACGAACGGGTCGGGGCGATCGACCTCGTCCGCCGGCTGCGTCTCGTCGCCGACGTCGAGGCCGAGCTGCTGGAGATCGCGACGACGGCGGACCCCCGCCCCGCGTCGGCGGCGATCGCGGCGCTGCCCGAGGGACGGTCGGGTCGCCGTCTCGAGGTGATCACCGAGGCGCTGCGGCACCCGCATCCCCGTGTCGTCGCGAACGCCGTCGAGGGGCTCGTCCGCGCCGGCTCCGCGCGCTCGGTCGAGGCCGTCCTGCCGCTGACGCACGCCACCGCGAACCGCGCGCGGGCCAACGCGGTGCGGGTGCTCCTTGCGGCCGATCCGACCCTCGGCGTGCCGGCCCTGCGCGAGATGCTCGGCGACGCCAACCCGCTGCACCGGGTCAGTGCGATCTGGGTCGCGCGGCAGGGGGCGGCGCCGGAGACGCTCGATGCGCTGGCCGGGCTGGCCCGTGCCGATCGTGTGGCCGAGGTGCGCGTGCGCGCGGAAGCCGCGCGACGCTGGCTCGCGGGAACCGCCCGCGCGGTCCGAAGGCCCGGCGCTCCGGGCATGAACCTCCCCGGGTCGAACGCCTCGCGCTCGCTCGACCTTGAGGCGGTTGCGTCATGACATGGCTCGCGGGCATCGCGGCGGCTCCCGACGTCGGCTGGATCCGCGCAGGGCGACCGGCCGCCGCGGCCTCCGAGGGGCTTCCGCTCGGCATGATCGCGACGGCCGCGGTCGCGGCCGCTCTGGTGGCGCTCGGCATCACGTTGCTGCTGCGGCTCGACCGCGCGCGGCACGGGCCGACGCTCCGGCAGCTCGGACGCGGACTCGGCATCGGTTTCGCCGACCGGCGACTCCTCCAGCGTGTCGCACGTCACGGAGGATTCACGACGGCGGGCAGCCTTCTCGTGAGCCGCGGGTGCTTCGAGGAAGCGGTCCGCGTCTGGTCCGGCGACGCGGCGCGTCTCGATGCGATCCGGCGAACCGTCTTCGGGCGTTCGCGGTAGACTGCGCGGCATGGGCACGGGTGGAGCGTCGGATCCCGCGTCGGATCGCGCGTCGGATCGGGAACGAGTCGTGGCGGTGCGCCGTCAGAACCTCGAGACCGGGCGTCTGATGGGCGTCCCGTTCGTCCCCGTCCGGATGTCGGTGACGGACGCGCCGGACGCGCCGGGGGCGCCGCCGATCGCGTCCGCGACGCCGCATGCCACACCCGAGACCGCGGGAACCGCCATCGACAAGTCCGCCGCGCTCGAGGCTCTCGCCGCCGAGCACGCGGCGGAGTGCCCGCACTGCGCGCGGGCGGAGGGGATCCGGAACATCGTCTTCGGGGAGGGAAACCCGGATGCCGATCTCATGTTCATCGGCGAGGCGCCGGGCGCCGAGGAGGATCGGACCGGCCGGCCCTTCGTCGGGCGGGCGGGCCGGAAGCTCGACGAGATGATCCTTTCCATCGGGCTCGCCCGGGAGGACACGTACATCGCCAACGTCCTCAAGGCCCGACCGCCGAACAACCGTACGCCGCTGGCGTCGGAAATCGATGCGTGCGGCCCGTACCTCGCGCGGCAGATCCGGATCATCGCGCCTCGCGTGATCGTCACGCTGGGCGGCCCGGCGGGGAAGCTCCTGCTCGGCACGGATCTCGGGATCACGCGTGTCCGCGGCGTGTGGTCGGTTTTCCAGACCGGCGATCTCTCGATCGACGTCATGCCGACGTTCCATCCAGCCTACCTGCTGCGGAACTACACGCGGGAGACGCGGGAGAAGGTGTGGTCCGACCTCCAGGCGGTGGCGGCACGACTCTCGCGATAATTTTCGACGCGTCGAAACGGCTGTAACCGCTTATCTCACAGTATCTTGCGTGTGGGCGTGACTCCGGGCGCTCCGGGCAGTCCGGAGAAACCTCCCGATCTTCCGTGACCCGTGGAACCGGCCTCCGGGCCTCCGCGAATACCACTGTGAGCCACGTGCTCAACAACCCGGCCCCCCCCACGAAGAGCCCGCGTATCGCTGATTGCAGCGACGGGCTCTTTCTTTTTCGCGCCGCGGGTCAGGGCCGCGGGAGTCCTGCTCCCGGCCACGCCGGGCCGCGCGAGCGGTGGCGTCCCCGCCGCAGCGCAAGCTGCTCGCCGGCACGAACCGGACTCGCCTCATGATCGCAGTCGTTCAGCGTGTGAGCCGTGCGTCCGTCGAGGTGGACGATCCGCCGCACCGGGCGGCGATCGGGCACGGGTTGTGCGTGCTGCTCGGGGTCGAGACGGGTGACGCCGACCGGGAGGCGGCGTGGATGGCCGGCAAGCTCGCACGGCTCCGCATCTTCCGGGACGAAGCGGGACGTATGAACCGTTCGGTGCGCGACGCCGGCGGCGCCGTGCTGCTCGTCAGCCAGTTCACGCTCGCAGGCGACTGCCGCAAGGGAAACCGCCCGAGTTTCGTCGGCGCCGCCGGACCGGTCGAGGGCGAGCGGCTCTACGAGGCCGTCGGCGCGCACCTGGCGAACGAGCACGGGCTCCGCGTGGGCAAGGGCGTCTTCGGCGCGATGATGAACGTCGAGCTGGTGAACGACGGGCCGGTCACGCTCATCGTCCGCACGTGACCTTGCCCTGACCTTGCCTGACCTTGCCTGACCTTGCCTCCAGGCGCCTGCCGTCGCCTGCCGTCGCCTGCCGTCGCCTGCAGGCGCCTGCCGTCGCCTGCCGTCATCTGCCGTCGTCTGACGTCAGTCAGGTCAACACCATCGCCGCGCTGCTCACCAGCACCGACCCGCGCTCGTCGTACGCCTGCCGGTAGTCGATCAGCTCGATCTGGTTCGGCTCGACGAGGCTCAGCAGGGCCGCCATGTTGCCGATGCTGCACCAGCGCGTCGGGTTCTTCGTCCAGCGCATCGCGGCGAGGAACTCCTCCGCGTCGCCCGCGATGAACTTGCTCATCATGTCGCGGTCGTGACGCTCGACGTCCATGCGGCGCTGCTCGTCAACGGGGCGCGGCTCGCCGAACTGCGGGCCGACGTGGCTGAGGTCGCTCGACGCGACGTACAACGTCGATCCGCCGACGTCCGCGATGCGTCGGGAGAGCGCCTCGATGAACCGCGGGGTCCGGATGCGCGCGTCGTCGTCCTTCACCATCTCGGCCAGCGGGTCGGGGATGAGCGCGGCGACGACGGGGACATTGCCGAAGCAGTACTGGATCCAGGGAATCTGAAGCTCGATGGAATGCTCGGGTACGTGGTCGAGCTGGTCGACGATGAGCGGACGCCCGAGCTCCTCGACGAGCGGGCCGACGATGTCCGGGTCAGCGGGACAGCGTCCGAGCGGAGACTGGAATCCGAACTCGCTCAGGACGACGCCATCACCGAGACCGAAGTGATTCGTCCCCAGGATGACGACGCGATCCGGCGCGTCAGCGTCGCGCAGCCCGTAGTACGCCGCCGCGTAGTTCGGCCAGCCACGCTCGTAGTCGAGGTGCGGCGCGACGATGGCGATCGCCGGGGCCTCGACCTCGGGATCCTCGGTCTCCTCGAAATAGCCCTCGATCGCGGCGCGGCACGCGGCCGCGTCGGCGCCGAGCATCGCCGAAGCGTTCGGCGGGAAGGCACCGTCGGACCTCAGCTCCTCCCAGCGTCGGGCCTCGAGCGCTTCGAATGTCGGGCCCCAGAGAAGGCCGAGTGTGTCGAGTCCCTTCGCCAGTTCGGCGAGCTGATCCGGCGGGCGCTGGAAGCGGTCCGCCAGCTCATCGAGCGTGTGATCGCCGACGAAGCTCTGAAGGATCGGCATCGCCTGCATGGGAACGACCATCGTCTGCTTCTGAAGCATCGTGGGGTCGCGCAGCGCGACGAACTTCTTCCCGTCCCGCTGTACGGGCAGCGGCTGCACCGGCCTCAGGTGGGGGCGCTGGATGTGATCGGGCAGGGGTTCCATATCGGCGTGCGAGGATACCCGACCGGCGGCTTCCGCAGACGGGAGGCTGCGAAGTTCCGCCTTGCGGGCCGGGTCCGGAAAGCGGCGGGCGGGCGGGGGAGCGGGGGAGCGTGGGTCGTCATTTTGGCCGGCCCCGGCAATAGTCGCCCTCCGCCTGGCGTTCGGCGGTCTGTCCCGCGTCCCGGACGCGTTATCGACGTGTCCGCGCTTTCGGTAGCATGGGCGATTCGGGACCCGAAAACCCCGATACCACTGGGGCGACCCCGTCGGCGCCCCCGACAACCGATCAGGAACCGACGTCAACTTTGGTGGGAGATTCCTCAGGTGAGCAGCATCAGAATACTCGTGCCCGCCCTGCTGTCGGCGGCGATCCTCCTCCCGTTGTCAGGCTGTGATCAGTCGGGCGGCACCGCTCCCGAGGCGTCGGTGAAGGCGGCGTCGATGGAGAAGCCCCCGGCGGAGAAGCCGGCACAGATGACCAAGCCGACCAGCGGGACAGAAACCGGCGCGACGGCCGGCGACCCCGAAATGAACGAGAGCCTGGCGGTGGGCGACCGGTCTACCGGTCGTCCGAAGCAGCTCGCCAAAGACCCGCGTCTCGCCCTGACGCCGCCCGAGGGTGCGGATCTCAGCGGCGGCTCGAAGCAGATCCAGATCGGCGGCGATGACGCGGCCCAGGAGCTCGCCCAGACGACGGACGTCATGATCGACGGCCCCGGTGTCGTCCTGGAGCCCGCAAACCTCGAGCTCGGCGAGATCCCGACGAACGACTCCGGCGTCGGCATCGTGGTCCTGCGGAACACCGGCGAGTCGCCCCGCAAGGTGCTCGACTGCAAGACGTCCTGCGGCTGCACGACCGCGAACTGCCAGAAGGGCAAGACGCTCGAGCCCGGCGAGACCATGGAGGTCGAGATCAAGCTCTCCGGCGGGGCCCGCGCGCAGAAGCTGGCCAAGACCGTCACGTTCCTCGTCTCCGGTCAGCCGCCGCTGCGTCTGCCCGTGTCCGGTGAGGCGGTGTCCTTCGTGACCGTCACGCCGACGCGTCTCGATCCCGACACGCATCCGGACGGTCAGATCATCCTCACGGCCGTCGACGACACGCCGTTCACGATCCGCAGCATGTATCCCCCGGTGGTCGACGAATTCGACACCGAGCCCAGGACCGAGCAGGTCGTCTACTTCCCATGGGAGAAGTTCAAGGAACAGGGGCACCGCTCGACCAAGATCCTCTTCACGCTCGATCACCCGAAGTGCACGAAGGTCAACGCGACGCTGTCGCCGACCGCGCTGCCCGCCGCCGCCCGGAAGGTGCCCGGCGACCGGCCGGCCCCGGGCGGCGCCGATCTGGATCGGCTGCTGAAGGAGGAGAAGACCGACGAAGTCCTCAAGATGATCGCTGACGGCGAGGTCAAGGTCGCGGGCGTGGACAACTCCGGCCAGACGCCGCTCGTGAAGGCCGCCCGCTGGGGCAACCCCGAAGTGATCCAGGCCCTCCTCGACGAGTCCGCCGACATCTCGGTCGGCGACCGCATCGGCCGCACGCCGCTGATGTTCGCGTGCCAGTCCAAGAACATCGAAGCCGTGCGCGTGCTGCTCGACGCCGGCGCCGACATCAACGCCCGCGACCAGATCGGGAACACCGCGCTCTGCTGGGCCGCCGGTTTCGGCGACTCGGCGACCGTGAAGGAGATCCTCGGCGCGGGCGGTCAGCTCGAGGTGAGCGGTCCGCTCATGGGCTTCACGCCGCTCATCTGGGCGTCGCTCTCCGGCGAGGCGGAGTCCATCAAGGCGCTGCTCGACGGCGGCGCGAACATCGAGGCCGCGGACGTCCTCCAGGGCGCGACGCCGCTCATGCACGCGGTGCGCACCGGCGGTCCCGAGAACGTCCGCGTCCTGCTCGACGCGGGCGCGAAGCTCGAGGCGAAGGACAACGAAGGCAAAACCGTCCTCCTGACCGCGGCGTCGAACGCCGGGGCCGACGCGGATCTCGTGCGTCTGCTGCTCGAGGCCGGTGCGGACACGACGGCCCGCAGCGCCGCCGGCTACGACGCGCTCGAGCTCGCGCGAAAGCGAACCGACCTGCGGGCCGCGGACGTCGTCCGCGTCCTCGAAGCGGCCATGGGCGGCCGCAAGGCCGGCGACGAAGAGTAACTCCTGCCGCGCCGTTCCCCGCGGCGCTTGAACCACGACAACGCACCCGCTCCGGCGGGTGCGTTGTTCGTTGGACCTGCATATCCTCTCGTCATGTCAACCGTCAGAGCCCTGACCTCCACGTCGTACAACCAGCTCATCACGCTCGCCCGCGAGGCGGACCTCGCGGGCCGGACGGCCTCGCTGCTCGGGTGGGACCAGGAGGTCCTGATGCCCCCCGCCGGCGTCGAGTTCCGCAGCCGGCAGATCGCGCAGCTCGCGCGCATGCAGCACGAAATGTTGACGAACCCGTGTATCGGCGCCCTGCTCTCGGCGTGCGAGGCGGACGGCGACCTGGTGAGCGATCCGGGCAGCGTGCCCGCGGTCAACATCCGCGAGCTGCGACACGACTACAACCGGAAGACGAAGCTGCCCGCCGACCTCGTCCACGAGGAAGCGCGTCTCGCGAGCATGGGCCAGCACATCTGGCGGGCCGCGCGCCGCGACGCCGACTTCGAGCAGTTCCGCCCGCACCTCGAGAAGACGGTGGACCTGCTCCGCCGCAAGGCTGACTGCTACGGCTGGCCGGACGACGGCGAGGCGTGGGACGCGCTCGCGGAGGACTACGAGCCGGGGGCGACGGCGGCCGGCATCGAAGCGGTGTTCGTGCCGCTGCGAGAGCGACTGCGGCCGTTGATCCAGGCGATTGTCGGCAGCCCGACGGGACCGTCGGCGGCTTTCACGGAGCGACCATTCCCGATCGAGCAGCAGAAGTCGTTCATGCGGCTCGTCTGCGGCCGCATCGGGTTCGACTTCGATCGCGGACGCCTCGACGTATCGACGCACCCGTTCTGCGGCGGCACGCACTGCAACGACGTCCGGATGACCACTCGGTACGACGAGAACGACATCAGCTACGCGATGACGTCGATGATGCACGAGTCCGGGCACGGCATGTACGAGCAGGGCCTGCTCGCCGATCACATCGGTACGCCGATGGGCGACTCGGTTTCGCTCGGCATCCACGAGAGCCAGAGCCGCCTCTGGGAGAATCAGGTCGGTCGCACGGAGCCGTTCTGCCGCTGGCTGCTGCCGCTGCTCGAGGAGTCGTTCGGGTCCGCGGCCGACGGGCTGACGGTCGGGGATCTCCATGGCGGGCTCAACCTGGTGGAACCGTCGTTCATCCGGACGGAAGCGGACGAGGCCACTTACAACATGCACATCTTCGTGCGCTTTGAGCTCGAGCGCGCGATGCTGTCCGGTCACCTCGCCGTCGCCGACCTTCCGGACGCGTGGAACGCGAAGTACGAGGAGTACCTCGGCGTCACAGTGCCGGACGACGCGAAGGGCTGCCTCCAGGACATCCACTGGTCGAGCACGGCGATGGGCTACTTTCCGACGTACACGCTGGGCAGCCTCTACGCGGCGCAGTTCTTCGAGCAGGCGGTCGAGGACATGCCGGGTCTCGAGGCCGGGTTCGAACGCGGCGAGTTCGCGCCGCTGAAGGCGTGG
>CAZXBB010000405.1:0-1875 GCA_964638815.1 uncultured Isosphaeraceae bacterium | reverse complement strand
TCCAGGCGTCGTCGCAGCACCATCAGCAGCGAGTCGTCCTCGAGGTAGCGCGGCGGCGGCCGGAAGTAGATCGTCGAGAGCCCCGCGTCGTCCGTCTCCCCCACGCGACGCACCGACCCCTTTGCCGACGCCATGGCATCGAGGAGAACGCGCGGGCGGCTGGTGCGGAAGATGATGTCCGCCTCGTGCCGCGCGATCGAGCGCACGCCGAGGCGGGCCGCGGCGACGCGGATCTCCGCGAGCTGGAACAGCACCTCGGCCCGGCGCGGCAGGTTGCCGTACGCGCTCGCGAGATCGCCGCGGATCTTCTCGATCTCCCCGGCATCGCCGGCCTGGCTGATGCGGCGGTACGCGTCCATGCGCCGCGCGTCGGACGGTATGTACCCGCCCGGCAGCGACGACGTGATGCCGATGTCGACCACGCAATCGACCGCGGACACCTTCTTCTCGTGCTTGAGATCGCGCACCGCGTGCTCGAGGAGCTGGCAATACATCTCGTAGCCGACCGCCGCGATGTGGCCCGACTGCTCGGCCCCGAGCAGGTTGCCGGCCCCGCGGATCTCCAGGTCGCGCAGCGCGATCTTGAAGCCGGCCCCGAGCATCGAGAAGCTCTCGAGCGCCGTGAGCCGTTTCATCGCGGTTTCCGTAATGGTCTTGTCGCGCGGGAGGACGAGATAGCAGTACGCGCGGTGCTTGTAGCGCCCGACGCGTCCGCGAAGCTGGTGCAGCTCGGAGAGCCCGAACATGTGCGCGTTGTGGATGATCATCGTGTTCGCGGTCGGGATGTCGATGCCGGACTCGATGATGGTGGTGCAGACGAGGATGTCCGCCTCCCCGCGCGTGAAGGTCAGCATCACCCTCTCCAGGTCGCGCGCCGGCATCTGGCCGTGCCCGATGATCACGCGGGCGTCTGGGGCGAGCTTCTGCACGTCGTCCGCGACCGACTCGATGTCGTAGACGCGGTTGTGCACGTAGAAGATCTGGCCCTCGCGGGCGAGCTCGCGCACGATTGCCTGCCGGATCCGCCGCTCGTTGAACGGAATCACCTCCGTCACGATCGCGCGGCGGTCGAGCGGCGGCGTCGTCAGCGACGAGATGTCCCGCAGGCCGAGCATGGACATGTGCAGCGTGCGCGGGATCGGCGTCGCGCTCAGCGTCAGGACGTCGCAGGTCGCCCGAAACGCCAGCAGCTTCTGCTTGTGCTCGACGCCGAAGCGCTGCTCCTCGTCGACGACGACGAGGCCGAGGTCGGCGAACCGGACGTCCTTCGACAGCAGCCGGTGCGTGCCGATGATGATGTCCACGCGACCGCGCCGGAGATCCTCGATGATCGCCGCCTGCTCCGCCTTCGTCTTGAAACGGCTGATCGTCTCGATGCGAAACGGGTAGTCGGCGAAGCGTCCCCGGAAGGTCCGCTCGTGCTGGTCGGCGAGGACCGTCGTCGGCACGAGCACCGCGACCTGCTTGCCGTACTCCGCCGCCTTGAAGGCCGCGCGGATCGCGACCTCGGTCTTGCCGAAGCCCACGTCGCCGCACACGAGGCGGTCCATCGGCTGCGCGTCGCCCATGTCACGCTTGACGGCGGTGATCGCGGCGAGCTGGTCGTCCGTCTCCTCGTACGGGAACTCCGCCTCGAACTCGCGCTGCCACGTCGTGTCCGCGGGAAACCGGATGCCGGGCATCGCCTCGCGGGCGGCCTGGAGCCGGAGCATCTCGGCCGCCATGTCGCGCACCGCGTCGGAGACCTTCTCCTTCTGCTTCTTCCAACGCTTGCCGCCAATCGTGGACAGCTCGGGCTCGCCGGAGAACGCGCCGATGTACTTCTGCACGACGTCGATGCGCGATGCGGGCACGTGCAGCCTCGCCCCGCGCGCG
>CAZXBB010000404.1:0-10824 GCA_964638815.1 uncultured Isosphaeraceae bacterium | reverse complement strand
CAAACAAAGCGACCCCCGGCCGCGGTCGGCCGGGGGTCGCGTCGATCAAACCGTGCCCGCGCGCCGGAGCTACGGCCGGTACACGCCGCTGCCGGTCACGCCGCCGTTCGGGACCTCGCCCGCCTCCGGCTCGTAGAGCGGATCCGTGCACACGGGGAAGCAGAGCGGCACGCCGCAGCACGTGTTCGTGCAGCAGAAGAAGCCGGGCGGGCAGTTCCCGCCCGGGCATGCCTGCAGATTCGCGCAGAGGTCGTCCTGCACGCACACGCAGTCGCCCGCGGGCGTGATGCAGTCGATGCATCCGAAACCGCCGTCAACGATGTCGCACGAGTCGGTCGTCCCGTCCTCGCAGTCATCGCACACCCGACACGGCCCCCACGCGCCGAGCACACGCAGGATGTCCGCGAACGACACGACGCCGTCGCGGTTGACGTCCTCCGGGCACGGGCAGTTCTGGCACGGATTGCCGGAAGCGAGGCCGACCGAGTCGATGTGTGTCCATCCGTCGATCGTACCGCCTCCGAACGGCCGGATGGTGAGCCATCCGCCGCCGACCGGCGCGACGAACTCGCCGGTGAGTGTGGACCACATCGTGGTGGACGGGGTTCCCGTGAACACCAGCGTGCCGAACGCATTCGGATCGGCGGAGATGCCGATGTCGATCGGGGCGACCTCCGGGCTGAAGGGCTCGATCACGGCGTGGGCCACGAGACGGACCACGTACGCGTCGCCCGCCACGACCGGAGCCGAGAGCCGCATTGCGAGCTGGTCGATAGTCGCGGCCGCCACGCCGATCTTCGTCGTACCTTCGATCGGCGCCAGCCCGAATCCGCAGTTGCCCGGATCGTCCATCACGTCCAGCTCGTTCCCCGCGCCGTATGCATTGGCGTTCGCCACGACTGCGTTGAAAGCCGCATTCGAGAGGTTGAACTGGCAGCCGGCGCCCACGTTGTCCTCGAAGCTGCCGTTGAGCACCAGGTTGTCTCCAGCGGCCGCCGACCGGGCCGTACCGATCATCGGGCCGGGGCTGCTCGACGGAACGGCGATTCCGGCCGGAGGCGAGAGCTCACCGGCGACGCCGCCGACCGCCCCGAGATCGACACGCGCTTCGATGAACGCGCCGCTGGCGGTCAGACCCGTGCCGTTGTGCGCGGCCCCCACCTCGTCGCAGTTGATCATCGGCGCGCACTTGTTGACGTCGCAGCAGGTTTCGACGACGCACACGAATCCGGGCGGGCAGTTCCCGTCCGGGCAATCCTGGGCTCCGCACGAAAAGTCCCGGTAGCAGACGCCGTCGCCGGTGAAGGTCGTGAAGCAGAAGCAGTCCGGCTCGGCACACGGCACGAACTCCCCGCACACCTGCGGATCCGGACATGAATCCTCGTCCGGGCAGTCGCCCCACGCGGCGAGGATGCGCAGGATGTCCGCGAACGAAACCGTGCCGTCGCGGTTGACGTCCTCGGGACACGGACAGTCGGCGCACGGGTCGGGGTCCGTGAGCAGCGTGAACGCCGTGTCCTGCGGGCCATCGCACGTCGCGCCCGTCGCCTGGTTCATCCCGTAGCCGAGGCCGAGCTGCGGCTGGCTCGTCGCCCCCCAGCACATGAAGCAACCCGCGGGATCGCTCACGATCGCCTGGATCGATATCGCGTACTGCATGCCCTCGGTCTGCCGGCAGGGCACGGGGAGGGTGCCCGAGATCTGGTACTGCTGGATCCCGAACATGTCCACGCACAAAGGCTCGATGTCGAGACTCGCGGCCGGTACGTCGTTCGCGCACAGCGTCACGCCCGGGAACCAGCCGCACGCGCCGCCCGGCAGCCGCTCGGCGATGATGACGCGCACCCGCGCCAGGTTCGAAAGGAGGTCGCACGGTCCGACGAGCCAGCCACCGGCGACGAAGCTGAACTCGGTGATGTCCCCCGTCTGCGTGCAGATGAAGTCGTCCCACCGCACGAACGGGTTCGCGGTGCTGTTGGCGTTCGAGAAATAGCAGGTGTCGATTTCGCAGTCATAGGGGCCGTTCTCCCACTTCGGGCTCCTTCCGAACTGCGGGAACTCCGGCGCGCCCAGCTCGAGGATCCGCGCGATCGGTCCGTCCGGAAGGACGGCGTCGATCGACGGCCCGGCCGGTTGCGGGCGGCCGACGTCCGCGAGGGCAACGGCCGCCAGCGCGGCGATCGCGATCGCCGGCGCCGTGATAGCAAGTGGCAACAACCCGCTGCCGCGTCGCTTCAAGTCACGTTGCGTGCTCAACTTCCATCTCCTTTTTATGGATCCCCGGCGCGCCCAAGCCGCGCCGACGATCGTTTCGATCTCGGGTCAGCTGACCAAGGCGAATCGCGCAGGGAGTCATCCCCCCGGCGCAAGCGGGAAGCTACCCACGGCGACACGTTGCGTCAATGAAAATCGCCGGCGCTCACACGCTATGAACATCGCGTTCGCGCCGTCGCCCTCGTGAAATCCGTCACGCGCGCGGCGCGGGGAGCTTCACCTCGGTGAGATCGATGCGTGGCGACACCGCGCCGGCGGGTGTCGCCCCCCGGGCGAGCCCGAACGCGTCGTGCACGACGCGCAGCGCGCGCTCGCCGTCCTCCTGCGGCACGAGGCACGAGATCTTGATCTCCGACGTCGTGATGTTCGCGATGTTGATGCCCGCGTCGCCCAGCGCCCTGAACATCGCGGCGGCCACGCCCGTGTGCGTGCGCATGCCGATGCCGACCGCCGAGACCTTGGCGAGACCGACATCGACGGCGATGGTGGCTCCTGCGATTCCCCCGGTCGCCCCGCCGGCGGCGCCGCTCTCCGCCATCGCCTTCACCGCCGTTTGCACGGCCGCCTTCAGATCGGCCAGGTGCGGAGCGTCCACCGTGAACGAGACGTCAACGCAATCACCGGCCTCGAGCTGCATGATGTCATCGACCAGGATCCCGGCCTGCTCGACCGGCGCGAAGATCGCGCCCGCCACACCCGGCCGGTTCGGCAGACCGCGGATCGTGATTCGCCCGAGGTCCGACGTCAGCGCACAGCCGACCACCGATACGCGTTCCATCGCCGTCGTCTCCTTCACGATCATCGTGCCCGGCTCGGCGCGGAGGCTCGAGCGCACGTGGATCGGCACGCCGTATCGGCGGCCGTACAGGACGGCGCGGGGGTTGAGCACGCCCGCCCCGAGCGAGGCCAGCTCGACCATCTCGACGTAGGTCAGACGCTCGAGCTTCCGCGCGCCGGGGACCACCCTGGGGTCGGCGGTGTACACCCCGTCAACGTCCGTGTAGATCTCGCAGATGCCGCCCGGATCGCCGGGGCTCTCGCCTTTCGGGTCGTCCCCGCCTTCCGGGTCGCCGTCGCCGATTCCGAGGGCCGCCGCGACCGCGACCGCCGTGGTGTCCGACCCGCCGCGTCCGAATGTCGTCAGCTCCCCCGTCTCGCTGCACCCGAGGAACCCGGGCACGACGGGGATCCGGCCGGCGCGCAGGTCGCGCCGCAGCGGCTCCGGGTCGATGGACCGGATGCGGGCGTTGCCGTGCACGCTGTCCGTTACGATTCCGATCTCGTCGAACGACCGGCTCAGCGCGGACACGCCGAGCTCCGCGATCGCCATCGCCATCAGCGATGTTGACAGGTGCTCGCCTGTAGCCAGGATCCGGTCGAGCTCGCGCGGGGGCAGCTTCTCGTTCACCCTCCGGGCGAGCTCGAGCAGCTCGTCCGTCCGGCTCCCCATCGCCGAAACGACGACCACGACGTCGTGACCGTCAAGATGCGCAGCGACTGCGCGGGCGGCGCACCGGCGGATGCAGTCCGCATCGGCGAGCGACGTTCCACCGTATTTCTGCACGACGAGCGACATGGCCGGAAGATTCTATCGGCCACTCGTTTTCGTTCCTGCCAGTGAAGATGCGCGACAGTCCGCCCGATAAGGGGGCGGGGCGTCCAACGCCCAGGGTCGGCGACCCGCCATCCCGCCTTCCCTTCCCTCCGTGGCATGCTCGTTGTCGGCGGGTATTCCGAACACCTGCCGGCCCGAAATGGCGAGGTCGGACCGGTCTTCCCTCCACGGTCCGGCCTCTCTTTTTTTTCTCTCGCTTCGCCGTCCACGCCTCCAATCGGATCCCGCCTGGTCGTTGGTGACGATTCGACCCGCGCGGCGACCGAAGGCACGCCGTCTGTGCAGGCTCGATCGACTGGACGCGGGGCGCGTGCGGCTTATCGGTTCGCGCCGGAGTCCCTGGGGATGGAGGGGAAGGCCGGCGCGTCGGTGAGAACGTCGCGAGGCGCGCCGTGTTCGTCGCGGCACCGACGACGGCCGCGGTGCGGCCCGGCTTCAGTCCGCGGCCGGCGCCAGCCAGAGGTGAATGAGATACGCCACCAGGGGTGTACAGACCGCCGAGCCGATCATGTCAACCCTGTCGATCGGCTCCCACAGCACGACGATCAGGATCATCGAGAGCAGCACGGCCAGAACCGTGGCCGCAAGCACGCGGACGTACAAGACGGGTACGAAGAACGGAGGCTGGCCGTACGAGCTCTTCATGCACCCGAGCATAGAGGCCCGGCCTCCCAGCCTGTATTGGCAAAAATCCCTAGACGATCCTGAGCCGGGTACCCTTCGAGCGACCGCATAACCGATCGTGCATCGGCGCCTTTCGAAACCGCGACCCCTCACCTTCAGGCCGGCACATGAAGAAGTCCAGGACCGCCCAGGGCCGAGACCCCGCCGCACGCGCCGGGAAGAAACCCCCACCGTGGAAGCGCCCGCTTCCGCGCGCCATCGTCGTCTTCGCGGTGATCGTGGCGGGCTTCTACGGCCTCCGCGTGGCCCCCCTCTTCCTCGAGAAGGTGTTCGATCCGTACCTTCGCGCGAACGCCAACGTGTCCGCGTGGGTGTTGACCGTCTTCGGTGAGCGTGCCTCGGCGCAGGCGGCGGTGGTCTCCGGCCGTCGCTACCAGATCTCCATCAGCCGCGGCTGCGACGCGCTGGAGCCGTCGGCGCTCTTCGCCGCCGCGGTGATCGCGGTGCCGGTGGTGCTGCGGCGCAAGCTGCTCGGGCTGGTGGTGGGCGTGGCGTTGCTCGCCCTGCTGAACCTCGTGCGCATCATCAGCCTCTACTACACGGGCGTCTTCTTCCCCGACGCGTTCGAAGTCATGCACGTCGACGTCTGGCAGCCGGTGTTCATCCTCTGCACCGTGCTGCTGTGGATCGCCTGGGCCTGGTGGGCGCTGCGCGCCGCGCCCGCGGGGTCCTCGTCGTGAAGCCGGCCCGCATCGTGCTCCTGTTCCTGGCAAAGCTCCTCGTGGTGACTGTCCTCCTGAGTCTCGCGTTCCGGTGGATCGGGCCCACGTACCTTGCCGGCTTCCGGCTGGCCGCGAACCTCGCCATCCCGAGCATGGGCACGAATTGCAACGTGTCGTTCAAGAACCTGCCGGATGACTCCCGGTACCGGAGCCGCTACCACGACACCGAGATGGTGCTGAGGAACGAGCAGACCCGCGTCAGCCGCACCAAGGTGCTGGGGGCGCGAGTGACCGCCTACGTTCCGACCGTGATGCTGATCGCCCTCGTGCTTGCAACGCCCGTCCCGTGGCCCCGGCGCGGCCGCGCGCTGGCCTGGGGGCTCGTCATCCTGCAGGTCGTCATCCTGATCCGGGTCGCCGTCGCGGTGCTCTTCGTGGTCAGCCGCGACGACGTTCTCGGCGTCATGACGCTCGGCCCGTTCGCCGAGTACGTCGTCGTCAGCCTGTTCAACGCCCTGACCCGATCGACGCTGAGCTCTTACGTGATTGCGGCGATCATATGGATCGCGGTGACGTTCCGGCGCGCGGAGTGGAATGCGCTCACGGGCGGCACGTCGGTGACGTGAGTGTCGTGTCACGACGAGCGTCGGGGGCGAATCGCGCGCGGCAGCCCCGCCCGGCGACGCGACGGGATCGGTCGCGCGGCCCCGATCGCCCCTTTATTATCCGGATGCAGATATCTGGTAATCCCCCGTGAACTAAGTACTTGTGACTAGAACGGTCCGGAAATCTTTGGCAAAAGTACCAAAACATATTGACGACTGCCTATCTGGGCGGCTCTACTGCTAATGTGGGCGAGTTGGTAGGGGGAAGAACGCAGGGGAAGAAAAGGATGATCGAAGCGCGTTGCAGTGGTGCAGTGTTCGTCGTTGACGACGAACGGGGGATACGGGATTCTCTGGAGAGCCTGCTGGGCTCAGTGGGAATACGGGTTCATTCATTCGAGACGGCGGTCGAGGCGCTGGCGGCGTTCGACCGGTCAGTTCCGGCATGCGTGGTGTGCGACATGCGCCTGCCGGGGATGAGCGGGCTCGACCTCCTTCGCGCGTTGCGTCGCCGGAAGAACATGACGCCGTTCGTGATGCTCACGGGCTACGGTGACATCGCGATGGCCGTCGAGTGCATGAAGCTCGGCGCCGCCGACTTCATCGAGAAGCCGGCACGCCCGCAGGCGCTCCTCGATCGGATCCAGGAGGTCATTGTCGAAGGGCGCGCCCGCCGCGAGCAGTTCGCCCGTTGCGATGAGTTGGCGGCGCGGTTCGATACGCTCACCGCGCGCGAGCGGGAGGTGGTGGATCACGTCCTCACCGGGAATACGAGCAAGGCGATCGCCGTGAAGCTCGGGATCAGCCCGAAGACGGTCCACGTGCACCGGGCGCAGGCGGCTCGCAAGATGAGCGCCAACTCGGTGGCCGAGCTCGCCCACCTGGTCGATCTCGCCCGCGCGCACGAGTGACGTCGATGGCCCGCGGCTACCGCTTCATCGACCCGGGCACACCGAGCCTCTCGCGCCGGTAGACTCCTGACGTCACCCGCTCGACCCAGCGCGTGTTGTCGAGGTACCACTGCACGGTGCGCTCCAGTCCCGTCTCGAAGCTCTCGCTCGGCTCCCAGCCCAGGTCCCGCCTGATCTTGCTCGCGTCGATGGCGTAGCGCCGGTCGTGCCCGGGCCGGTCCTTCACGAACGTGATCAGACCGTCGCAGGGCCCGTGCGCGAGATCGGGGCGGAGGCGATCGACCGTCGCGCAGATCGCCTTCACGACGTAGAGATTCGTCCGCTCGCAGTTGCCGCCGATGTTGTAGACCCCACCGGGCGCCCCCGACTCGAGCACGGCCCGGAGCGCATGGCAGTGATCCTCGACGTAGAGCCAGTCGCGGACGTTGCCGCCGTCGCCGTACACCGGCAGCGGCTTGCCTTCGACGGCGTTCAGGATCATGAGAGGCAGCAGCTTCTCGGGGAACTGGCACGGGCCGTAGTTGTTCGAGCAGTTCGTGATGAGGACCGGCAGCCCGAACGTGTGGTGGTACGCGCGGACGAAGTGGTCGGAGGACGCCTTCGACGCCGAGTAGGGCGAGTTGGGGGCGTACGGGGTGGACTCGGTGAACGCCCCCGTCGGTCCGAGGGATCCGTAGACCTCGTCGGTCGAGACGTGCAGGAAGCGGAACGCCTCGGAGTCCCCCGCCGGCAGCTCGCCCCAGTATCGCCGTGCGGCCTCGAGCATCAGGAACGTTCCGCGGACGTTCGTCTCGACGAATGTCGCGGGCTCGTCGATCGAGCGGTCAACGTGCGATTCGGCCGCGAGGTTCATGATGGCGTCCGGCCGCTCCCGCTCGAGCAGATCAGCTACGAGCGGGCCGTCACAGATGTCGCCCTGGACGAAGGCGAAGTTCTCGCGGTCGCGCACCGACTCGAGCGAGTCGAGGTTGCCGGCGTACGTGAGCTTGTCGAGGACCACGACGCGGGTGTCGGGCTCGTCGGTCACGAGCTGACGCACGAGAGAGCTGCCGATGAAGCCTGCGCCGCCGGTGACCAGGATCGTTCTCGCCATCCGCGGATCCTAGCTCGCATCATGCATGAAGCGACCCCCCGCCACCCCCCTGCCCCGCAGCCCGACGCGGACGTCAGACCCGGGCTTCGGGCCCCCGCGTTCGCCGGACCCGGCGGAGATCCGGTAACCCATAGGGAAAAGTACGGATTTCCGGCCCGATTTCCGCATGTTGGCTGAAGCAAGAGGCGACCGCAAAACACGTTCGGTAAGCTCATGTTTCCCCGCGTCCTGCGCGGGAGAGAGGATCCGCCGTGAGCTGGGCTGCCCGCATCGCTGTCTTCGCCCTCATCGCCATCATCGCCCTCAGCGCCCTGACGGCGACGGTGCGCGGCGAGTCCGACGACCCGTACGCGGCCCTCCAGATTCCCGACTTCATCCGGGCGGATCTTGCCCTCCTCTCCCGCGAGCTCGAGCTCGACGACGACCAGGAGATCGTCCTCGAAGCGTTGTACATGGACTACGAGAAAGCCTTCCGGGAAGGTGCGGTCGTCGTCCAGAAGTACCTCGAGGACCCGCTCACCGTTCGTCGCCGGTGGAACGAGCAGGTGAGCGCGATCACCCGTGAGCTGCGCGCCGATCGCGCGCGTCGCATGGAGGAGACGAAGGACCCCGCCGAGCGCCGCAAGATCGAGGAGACGTTCTGGACGGAGCTGCGCGATCTCCGCGACGAGATGCCGAGTCTCGACCCGCCGGATCCCGGGCAGGAACGATCGGAGCCGATTGACCTCGACGCCTGGATCAAGGAACGCGAGACGCTTCGAAGCGATCTTCTGGACAATCTGCAGTCGCTCCTGACCGACGCGCAAAGAACCCAATGGCCTGATCTCGAGCGTCTCATCCGGCGCAGCAAGGGCATGCGGTTCGGCCGGCTCTCGGGCGAATCACTCAATCTGTTTCACGTCGTGGCGAGAATCGGACTTCCGCCGTCGGCGCGCGATTCGTTGAACGACGTGCTCGACGCGTACGCGCGCGAGCTGGACCTCGCGCTGAGCGCTCGGGACGAGATCCTCGCCGACCGTCGCGCGGTCGCCATTCGTCGTGCAGTTCCGGCAAAGAGGGCCAGTGTCGAGGTGGACCGACGCCGTGCCGTCCGCGACGTAAACCTGCGCTACGCCGAGGTGATCGGGGCGAGGCTGCCCGCCGACGTCGCCGCCGCGTTCCAGGACGAGGTGAACCGCACGGCGTTTCCGCGAATCTACGAGGGCGGGCGTGGATTGGGGCTCCTGCATGCGGCGGCGGAGCTCGGGAACCTCGACGAGACGACCCGTAAAAAGCTCCGGAAGATGCTGGTGGCGTACGAGTCTCGCCTGGCGGCGACGAACGGCGAGCTCCGCGAGACGGTGCTGCACCACGAGCTGGGTCAACTGCGTTTCGAGCTCGAGCAAGGGCCGTACTATGCGACCCGACGGGCGAAGGACCCCTCCTCGATCGCCATCGACACCGCCGTGCAGGAGCGCGCCGCGCTCGACGCCGAGGCCATCGCCGGGCTCGAGACCCTTCTGACACCGGAGCAGATGCAGATGCTGCCCCGCCACCAGTGACCGTGCCAGGCCCTTCATCGTCGGGTGTTCGCGCGTCCCCTCCGCCGGCTCCGCTTCCGAGTCGAGACACGATGTCCGGCAACGGCGACACCGCGGGTCTTCGGGTGCTCGCCATTGTGCCCGCGTACAACGAAGCCGAGTCGATCGAGTCGGTGATCGCGGCGCTGCGCGAGCACGCGCCGACCTGCGATGTGCTCGTGGTTGACGACGGTTCACACGACGCCACGGCGGCGCGCGTGCCGGAGGGGATCGACGGGATCAGCGTGATTCGCCTGCCGTTCAACCTGGGGATCGGCGGCGCGATGCAGACCGGATACCGCTACGCCGAGGAGAACGGCTATGACGTGGCGGTGCAGGTGGACGGCGACGGCCAGCATCCGCCCGACCAGCTTCCGAAGATCCTCGCGCCGCTCCTGAACGGCGGCCCCGATCTCGTCATCGGCTCGCGGTTCCTGGACGAGGGGAAGTACCGCCAGGGGCCGGCCCGCCTGATCGGATCCACCCTGCTCGGGTTCGTGCTCCGGATCCTCACCGGCCGTCGGATCACCGACTGCACGAGCGGCTTCCGGGCGGCGAACCGGCGGGTTATTTGTGCTTACGCCCAGTGGTATCCCGATGATTACCCGGAGCCGGAGGTGGTTCTCCTGCTGCACCGCGCGGGCTTCCGAGTCGAGGAGGCTGCCGTCGAGATGAACCCGCGCTCCACGGGCCGCACGAGCATCTCGCTCCACCAGGGATTGTTCTACGTCATCAAAGTCACGGCCGCGTTGCTGCTGGACACCACACGCGACCCATGGCCGAGAGGAAAGGAGTCCGAGACATGATGCTTTCGCTCATCCTCGTCGCGATCGGGGGGACGATCCTGTTCATGTCGATCCGCAGCCTTCGCGCGCATCGGCTGAAGGAGCGGTACGTCATCGTGTTCATCCTCGTCGGCATCCCGTTTCTGGTTCTGGCCGTCTGGCCCGACGCGGTCGGGATGCTCTCGCACGTGCTCGACATCGAGTATCCGACGGTGCTGCTGCTCGGTTCGACGACGTTCTTCCTGTTGACCACGTTGAAGCTCCTGTCGATCACGAGCGTGCACGAGCGTCACATCGCGACGCTGACGCAGCTCGTCGGCATCATCGACATGGAGCGGGCACGGGATCGGTCGCGGGAGGCGTCAGCGGACACGGCGTGACGCGCCGACCCGGCACGTCGAGACAACGACCATGCCCGAGGCAGTCTGCGACGTCTTCATCCTGATCGTCTCGTACAACGGTCGCCAATACATCGATGACTGCCTGGACTCGATCGCCGAGAGCCGCGAGCCCGGCATCCTTGCGCACGTCGTTCTCGTGGATAACGCCTCGAGTGACGGCACGCTCGAACACGTCGGGCGGCGGTATCCGTACGTGACGTGTCTCGCCGCGGGCGGCAACCTCGGGTTCGCGGGC
>CAZXBB010000403.1:0-6397 GCA_964638815.1 uncultured Isosphaeraceae bacterium | reverse complement strand
AACAAGATCGACCTGCTCCCGTACGTGGACTTTGACATGGAGCGTTTCCGCCGCGGCGTCCGGGCGCTCAACGAAACGCTGACGACGTTCGACCTGTCGTGCCGCACCGGCGAGGGGATCGAGCCGTGGATCGCGTGGATCACCGATCGCGTCCGTGCCGCCGCCCCCGCGGCGGGATGAGCGCGGTGAACGCGCGGCGTCTTCAGGTCACAGGCGTCGTGCAGGGGGTGGGCTTCCGCCCCTTCGTGTGGACGCTCGCGCGACGATGCGACCTGCGGGGTTGGGTGCGCAACACGTCCTCCGGGGTGGATATCGCCATCGAGGGCGCCGACGACGACATCGGGCGCTTTCTCCGCGCGCTGCGCGCCGGCGGTCCGCCGCGGGCGCGGATCGACGCGATCGAGGTCGCCCCCGCGCCGGCCACCGGCTGCCGGGACTTCTCGATCCTCGCATCGTCGCGGGAACCGGACGTTGCATCGCCCGTCGCCGCCGACCTCGCCACGTGCCCGGCGTGCCTGCGCGAGCTGCGCGATCCGGCCGATCGCCGCCACCGCTACCCGTTTCTGAATTGCACCGACTGCGGGCCGCGATTCACGATCGTGCGCGACGTGCCGTATGACCGCGCGACGACCACGATGGCCGGTTTCGAGATGTGTGCCGACTGCCGCCGCGAGTACGAGGACCCCGCCGACCGGCGCTTCCACGCCCAGCCGATAGCGTGCCCGGCGTGCGGTCCGCACGTGCGGCTCGAGGTCGCCGGCCGCCGGGTCGAGACGCGCGACGACGCCGTGCGGGCGGCCCGCGCCCGCCTCGCCCGCGGCGAGATCGTCGCAATCAAGGGGCTCGGCGGGTTTCACCTGGCGTGCGACGCGACCTCACCGCGCGCGGTCGCGCGGCTGCGGGAGCGCAAGGGCCGCGAGCAGAAGCCGCTGGCCCTCATGGCCGCGGACGTCGCGGCCGTGACGCGGTACGCCCGCGTGGACGGCGCGGCGCGGCGCGAGCTCGAATCGGTCGCGCGGCCCATCGTTCTGCTGCCGGCCCGGGCGTCGTCGCCGATCGCGCCCGAGGTCGCCCCCGGCCGCCGCGAGCTCGGCTTCATGCTCGCCTACACGCCGCTCTACCACCTCCTCCTCGAGCCGGCGCCCGGCGCCCCCGACGCGCTGGTGATGACCAGCGCCAATCGATCGGACGAGCCGATCGTCTATCGCGACGAGGACGCGCGCACGCGTCTGGCGGACATCGCCGACGCGCTGCTCCTCCACGATCGGCCGATCCACGCCCGGGCCGAGGACTCGGTCGTCGCCGTGCACCGCGGCCGCCCGTATCCGCTGCGGCGCGCCCGCGGCTACGCGCCGCTGCCGGTGCGTCTGCCCGCGTCGGGACCGCGCGTGCTCGCCTGCGGCGGCGACCTGAAGAACGCGTTCTGTCTCGCCCGCGACGGGTGGGCGTTCCTCGGTCCGCACCTCGGTGATCTCGAGCACCACGAGAGCGCATGCGCGCTCGAGGAGACGGTTGCGCACTTCGAACGGCTCTTCCGCTGCGCGCCCGACGTCATCGCCCACGACCTGCATCCGGATTACCACGCGACGCGGTTCGCGCTGGAGCGCGCCGCCGCCGCCGGCCTTCCCGCCGTGGCGGTGCAGCATCACCATGCGCACGTCGCCGCGTGCATGGCCGAGCACGGGCTCGGCTGCGGCGATCGCGTCCTCGGCGTCGCATTCGACGGCACCGGCTACGGCACGGACGGGACGATCTGGGGCGGCGAGTTCCTCGTCGCCGGCTACGAGGGCTTCGAGCGCGCCGCGCATCTCGCCACGGTGCCGCTGCCCGGCGGCGACGCGGCGATTCGACGCCCGTATCGCATCGCGCTGAGCTGGCTGCGGCAGGCCGGGCTGCCGTGGACGGACGATCTCGACCCGGTGCGCGCCGCCGGCGACGACGAGAAGGCGCTCCTCGCATCGCAGCTCGACGCGCGGATCAACGCGCCGCTGACCTCGAGCGTCGGGCGGCTCTTTGACGCGGTCTCGGCGCTGCTGGGCATCTGTCGCTGCGCCGGCTACGAGGCGCAGGCGGCGAGCGAGCTGGAGGCGGCCGCCGCGATGGAGGAGCCCGGCGCGTATCCCTTCGCCTTCGACGGCGCCGTCGTCGATCCGGCCCCGGCCCTGCGCGCGATCGTGGCCGACCTCAGCCGTGGCGTCCCGGCGCCCGTCGCCTCCATGAGGTTCCACCGCGGCGTCGCTATGATGACCGCGGACGTCTGCCGGCGGCTTGCCGCGGCCCGCGACCTCACGCGGGTCGCGCTCACCGGCGGCGTCTGGCAGAACCGCCTGCTTCTCGAGCTGACGTCGGCGCGGCTGGAGGAAGCGGGGCTCGACGTGCTTGTGCACGAGCAGGTTCCCGCCAACGACGGAGGCCTCGCCCTGGGCCAGGCCGCCGTCGCGATCGCCGCGTTCCGCGAGAGGAAAGCGCCATGTGCCTCGGCATCCCCGGACGCATCACGGAGCTGATCGACGGACCGCTGCGCATGGGCGTCGTGGACTTCGACGGCGTGTCGCGCGAGGTGTGTCTGGCGTGCGAGCCCGAGGCGGTCGTCGGCGACTACGTGCTCGTGCACGTCGGCTTCGCGATCAGCAGCATCGACGAGAACGAGGCGCAGCGCACGCTCGCCGCCCTGCGCGAGCTGGGCGAGGACGTCGCGGCGGAGCTGGGGCCCGAGCCATGAAGCACCTGAGCGAGTACCGCGACGGGGCGCTCGTGCGCCGCGTGCTCGAGGATATCCGTCGCGAGGCGACGCGCCCGTGCGTGCTCATGGAGATCTGCGGCGGGCAGACGCACTCGTTCGTGCGCAGCGGGCTCGATCGCCTGCTTCCGGGCGCCATCACGCTCGTGCACGGCCCCGGCTGCCCTGTCTGCGTCACGCCGCTGGAGATCGTCGACCGCGCGCTGGCGATCGCCCGCCGCCCGGAGGTGATCTTCACGAGCTTCGGCGACATGCTCCGCGTGCCGGGCACGGACGGCGACCTGTTCTCGGTGCGGGCCGCCGGCGGCGACGTGCGCGTGGTCTACTCGCCGCTGGACGCGGTGCGTCTCGCCGCGGAGCACCCTGACCGCGAAGTGGTCTTCTTCGCGATCGGCTTCGAGACGACGGCGCCGGCGAACGCGATGAGCGTAGTCGAGGCGAAGCGGCGAGGGCTGACCAACTACTCGGTGCTCGTGTCGCACGCATGCGTGCCGGGGGCGATGCGGGCGATCCTGTCGGCGCCGGACAACCGCGTGCAGGCATTCCTCGCCGCCGGGCACGTCTGCGCGGTGATGGGCTACCACGAGTACCCGCCGATCGCCGAGGAATTCGGCGTGCCCATCGTCGTCACCGGCTTCGAGCCGGTGGACCTCGCCTGCGGCGTGCGCACCGCGGTGCGGCAGATCAACCGCGGGCAGGCCCGCGTCGAGAACGCCTACGGGCGTGTGGTCACGGAGGCGGGGAACGTCGAGGCGCAGACGCTGATCAACGAGGTGTTCGAGCTCGGCGATCGCGGGTGGCGCGGCATCGGGACGATTCCCGCCAGCGGCCTGCATCTGCGCGAGGCGTACCGCGCGTTCGACGCCGTGCGGCGGCTCGACGTCGGCGCCGTGCACTCGCAGGAGTCGCCGCGGTGCATCGCGGGCCGGATCCTCCAGGGCCGCTGCCGGCCGACGGACTGCGCTGCGTTCGGCACCGAGTGCACGCCGGAGCACCCCTTGGGGGCGACGATGGTCTCGTCGGAAGGCGCGTGCGCCGCGTACTACCGGTACGAGCGTCACGAGCGCGCGGCCACCGCGCCGGAGCCGGCGCGGTGACCGATCCGCAGCCGACGTCCGCGCCGGCGGCGTGCCCGCTTCCGCTGGCCCATCACGAGCGCATCGTGCTCGGGCATGGCAGCGGCGGCCGCCTCACCGCCGATCTCGTGGAGCGTCTCTTCAAGCCGCTGCTGGACAATCCGATCCTGCGCGAAGGCGATGACTCGGCCGTCATCGACGCCGCGCTTCTCGCGGGCGCGGGAGAGCTGGCGCTGTCCACCGACGCCCACATCGTGCGCCCGCTCTTCTTCCCCGGCGGCGACATCGGACGCCTCGCGGTGTGCGGCACCGTCAACGACCTGGCGATGGTCGGGGCGCAGCCGCGGTGGATCGCGGCCGCGTTCATCATCGAGGAGGGGTTCGCGACGGCCGACCTCGAGCGCATCGTGCGTTCCGCCTCGGGCGCCGCCCGCGAGGCGGGCGTGACGGTGGTCGCCGGCGATACGAAGGTCGCCGAGCGCGGCAACGTGGACGGGCTCTACGTGACGACCACCGGCGTGGGCGTCGTGCCCGCGGGCCGGGCCTCCGCCCGCGCGCGGCGTGTCCGGCCCGGCGACGCGGTGCTCGTGTCCGGACCGCTGGGCGACCACGGCATGGCGGTGCTCGCGGCGCGGGGCGATCTCGCGCTGCGCACCGGGATCCGCTCGGACACCGCGCCGCTGAACGCGCTCGTGGAGTCGCTCTACGAAGCGGGCGTCGCGGTGCACGCATTGCGCGACCTGACCCGCGGAGGCGCCGCGGCCGCGCTCAACGAGCTGGCCGCGTCAAGCAGCGTGTGCGTGGTGATCGAGGAGATGCGGATTCCGGTGCGGCGCGAGGTCGCCGCGGCGTGCGAGATTCTCGGCTTCGATCCGCTGCACGTGGCCAACGAGGGGCGGCTGGCGGCGTTCGTCCCCGAGGCCGACGCAGAACGAGCGCTGGCTGCGCTTCGCCGCGATCCGCGCGGCGCCGACGCGTGCCGCATCGGCCGCATCGAGCCGGGTCCGCCGGGGCGGGTCCTGATGGAGACGGCGATCGGAGGAACGCGCATCGTGGACATGCCGTCGGGTGAGCTGCTGCCGAGGATCTGCTGAGGGGGGCGGGCGGCGAACTCTATCTATAATGGCGTCGGGAGGTCTTCGCATTGAGCGATCGTGAGTGTGACGCCCCGACGGTGCTCACGCATCATCGCCTCCTCGGAGCGCGGATCCACCTCCAGGCGAAGGTGCGGCTGGTCGCGGCGGCGGTCATCGTGGTCGGCGCCCTGTTCGCACGCGACGTGCTCGGCATCGAAGGTCTCGACGTGCCCGCGCTGGTCGTGCTCGCGGCGATCGTTGCGGCCTACAGCGTCGTCGCGTACGGGCTGACGCGCCGGCACCACGATCCGGAAGTACCGCTGAACGCGTCGGGACGGCTGCGGGCGACGATGCACGCGACGATCGTGCTCGATTTCCTCGCCCTCACCGCCGCGGTCTGGCTCGTGGGCGGCGCGCGCTCGCCGTTCCTCGCGTTCTACCTGCTGCACGTGATCCTGGGCTGCCTGCTTCTCACGAAGCGGGAGGCGGTCATGATCGCCGCGATCGCGTACCTGCTCATCGCCGCACTCGTCATCGGCGAGTGGTCCGCCGTCGTCGTGCCGCGCCTGCCGCAGGGCGCGGTGCCCGGCGCCGACCCGTTTGACGTGCGCTACGCGGGCACGCTGCTCGCCGTCTACGGTGTGCTCATCGCGGTCACCGTGTTCCTCCTCACGACGCTCGCCGACCGTCTGCGCGCCGGCGAAGCGGCGCTCTACCGCCGCAACCTCGAGCTCGGCCGGACCTCGAGCCTGCGCCGCGACTTCCTGCACATGGCCCTCCACGATATCCAGTCGCCGGTCGGCGTCGTGTGCACGAACCTCCGCACCATGAGCGGGGGCATCGGCGGCGAGCTGTCGCCGGCGCACCGGGACTCGGTGGAGCGCAGCCTGCGCCGGCTGGAGGGCATCAATCAGTTCCTCCAGGAATTCCGCATGCTCGAGGCGCTCGAGTCCGGGGCGATCATCGAGCAGACGGCGCCGGTGGACGTGCGATCGCTGCTGGAGGACGTCGTCGAAGCGTACCGCGATCAGGCCGAGAGCCGCGGGCACACGCTGACGCTGAAGGTCGGCCCGGGCCTGCCGTCGGTCCGCGCGATCCCCGAGCTGCTGCGTGTAGCGGTCACGAACTACGTGACGAACGCGATCAAGTACACGCCCGACGGCGGGCGGATCGTCGTGCGCGCCCACCGCCGCGCCCGCAACGTCTGCATCGAGGTGCAGGACAACGGCATCGGCATCGCGCCGGAGGATCAGGCGAAATTGTTCAACGAGTTCGTGCGTCTCGACCGCCGCGGCACGCCGGTGGCCGACGCGCCCGGCACCGGGCTGGGGCTGTCCATCGTGCGGCGCATCATCGAGCGGCAGGGCGGGCGCACCGGCGTGCGGAGCGCGCCCGGCGCGGGCAGCACGTTCACGCTCCAGCTCCCGGCGGCGGATCTCGTTCCCCCGCCGCAAGCGGCGGCGGGGCTCACGGAGTCGCCG
The DNA here is from genome assembly GCA_964638815.1 of uncultured Isosphaeraceae bacterium. Classification (GTDB taxonomy): domain Bacteria; phylum Planctomycetota; class Phycisphaerae; order Phycisphaerales; family SM1A02; genus CAZXBB01. The sequence goes on along the minus strand of CAZXBB010000403.1, from coordinate 24 downwards.
GGCTGAACCCGGATCGTTCATGGG
>CAZXBB010000402.1:0-14560 GCA_964638815.1 uncultured Isosphaeraceae bacterium | reverse complement strand
GTGCCTCTCGTCATCAAGCTCGATCCCGCATTAGTGGTTGCATCGAGCGCGGGTCACACAACAAGAAGTCGACGTGCTTACCGGCGGACAGCACGTGAGTCTTCGCGGCCTGTTGAACGAAGCCGCTGCGCGGCAGCTCCGACCGCTCCGCATCGGGCGTCACCGCGCGTTCCGGTGCTCTGCATCTGGCGACGCTGGAGGCGAGAAGGAACCAACAGGGGCTGCCCTGGTGGAAGTTCCTTCGCCTGCTGGAGCACTACCCGTTGCCGAAGGCGCGGGTCGTTCACTCCATCTACCACCGTCTCGTAGCGAACCCATGACCAGAGGAGCCGTATGCGTCAATCGCGCACGTACGGATCTGTGGGAGCCCCGGGTGGGAGACCGCCCGGGGCCACCCGACATATTGTCCCTGGTTAGGCCGCCGTCGGTTTGTCGAAGGGCTGCCGATAGCGCACGCGGCCTCGCGTGAGCGCGACGACCAAAAGGCCCAGCGGCCCGAGTACACCGAGTAACCCGAGTGACTTGCTCAAGCGGTTTCCGTTAGCGCCGCGTCTCGACGAGGTACGCCGGCCACCGGTCGGGAGACTCACCAATCGTCGTCAAGGCAGTGTCGAGCTCGGCAAGGAACGCGGCCGCTGCCTGCTGACTATGTTGGGCGTACCACTGATATGCCGCTTGTGCTTCGGCCACCGCAGCCGGATGAAACACGACCTGCGTCATGCGGCGCCATGAATAGTGCGCCGGGCCTCGCCCCAAGGGACGAGTTGCGCTATACCCGCGACGGCATCACCGCGCGGCCGTCGCACGCCCGGATCGTCGCCCGGCCCGCCGACTTCGACCTGTAGAGCGCCGCGTCCGCCCGGCGGATCAGGTCCTGACGCGCGCTCGCGTCGGCGCACGATGCCGTCGCGAGCCCGATGCTCAGCGTCGGACGCGGAACGGTCGTGTGCGACCACGGCATCTGCCCGAAGAGCGAGCTGATCCGCTCGCCCACGGCCCGCGCATCCTCGATCGAGCGGTTCGGCATCAGTATGGCGAACTCGTCGCCGCCGAGGCGGATCGCGCAGTCGTCCTTGCGCAGCGTCGAGGTGAGCAGCTCCCCGAGGAAGATGAGGCACTGGTCGCCGACGTCGTGGCCGAGCGTGTCGTTCACGGCCTTGAAGAGATCCACGTCGATCACCATCGCGACGATGTTCGTGCGTTCCCGGCGGCGGTCCGGCTCGAAGAGGCGGTCGAGCTCGCTCTCCATGGTGCGGCGGTTGCCCAGTCCGGTGAGGGGGTCGGTGGTCGCCTGCCGCGCGAGGCGGTGCGTGGCGCGGTCGGTCTCGCGCCTGATGCTGTCGTCCATCGTGCGCTTCAGGCGTCGCGCCTCGCGGCGATCGGCGAGCGATCGGGCGACGGTGTCGTGGATCACGCGCGTCAGTTCGCCGAGCTCGTCGTCGCGATCGAGAACGAGCGTCTTCAGGCTGTTCTCGCGACGACCGTTGACGGCCGTGCGCAGATCGCGCGTCAGCTTCGCGATCGTCTCGCGGTCGCCGCCGAGTGTGAGCATCCGACGCCACGGCGCGAAGAGGAGCATCACGATCCAGCCCACACCGATGGCGAGGAGGGCCGTGAGCGGAAGCGCGAGGGTCGGGAACGGGTTGCACACGACGACCGTGACCGCGAACGTCATGCCGACGAGACCCGCGAGGCCCCACAGGGCGGCGGTGCGTTGAAGATGTCCGGGGGTGGGGGTTGGCATGGCGTGGGGCGACGTGGCGGGGGGCGACGTGGCGTGGGGCGAGACGCGCGGTCGCGCATGGCGTGAATATCGGGTCATGAGCGACCGGATTTCACCGGAGCCGGCGCCGCGGCGGGGGGAACGCGCCCGGGGCCGATAATCGCGTCGCTTGCGCCGGCGTCCGACGCCGGGTTCGTCGCGCGGGTCAGACGTTCGAGGCTCGCCGCCGGCGGATCCCGGCGTTGCCGAGCTGGCCGCAGGCGCCCATGACGGCCCGGCCGAGCGTGCGGCGGCGTTTCACGAACTGGCCCCTGGCCCGGATCCGCGTGACGAACGCGTCCACGTCGGCCTCGGTCGGAGCCGGCCACGGGGAATCGCGGCGGGGGTTGTAGGGGATCACGTTCACCGTGCACGGAAGCGGTGCGAGGTAATCGCACAGCTCGTCGGCGTGCGCCGGCTCGTCGTTGACGCCCGGGATCAGGACGTACTCGATGAGGATCGGCAGACGCTTCGGCGCGGGCCAGGCCTGCATCGCCTGCATCAGGTCCGCCATCGGCATCGCGCGGTTCAGCGGCATGAGCCCGGACCGGATGCGGTCGTTCGGCGCGTTCAGCGACACCGCGAGCCGCACCTGCCGAAAGCCGGGCTCGGTCACCAGCTCCGCGAGGCGATGGATGCCGTCGATGCGGCCGACCGTGGACACGCTGATACGCGAAGGCGGGACGGCCGGACCGTTGTGGCCGGCGAAGACGCGGATCGCGCGGATCACCGCTTCGACGTTGTCCATCGGTTCGCCCATGCCCATGAAGACGATGTTGTCCACCTGGGCGCCGAGCGCGTGCCGGGCGGCGTGCCACTGCGCGACGATCTGCGCGGTCGTGAGGCTCTTCAGGAGGCCCATCTGCGCGGTCTCGCAGAACGCGCAGCCCATCGCGCAGCCGACCTGGGACGACACGCACAGCGACACGCGAGCGTTCCCCGTCCGGCTCGTCTGAGGCAGGAGGACGGACTCCGTCTCGAGGCGTCCGTCCAGACGCTGCGTGTACTTGCGGATCGGCGGCTCCTCCTGGATCCGCGTCACGGGCATGTCGGGAAGGACGACCCAGTCCGGCGGCCGCGTCGCGTCGCGGAACGTGTCGCGGTAGATCGCGACGGCGTCCGGGGCGGGCGCGCCGTGGATGCGGGCGGCTTCAACGAACGCTTCACACGTGAGGCCGAGGATATCGACTTGGGGCGTCATCGGGGCTCGTCGTCGTCCGTGGGCGGCGTCGCGTAGCCCTGCTTCCCGAGCAGTCGCCACACGATGATGCCGACGGCGGTCATGCCCACGATCGCGACGACCATCTTCAGCATCGTTTCGGTTCCGTCACGGCACTTCACTATACTGCGTCCCCCCATGCCCGGTCGCCCCCCGAAGAGCATCCTGGAACTGGCCGCGCTCGCGCTCGCAAGCTTCAGCGTGCTCGGGTCGCAGATCGCGATGACCCGCATCCTGTCGCTGAAGTACGCGGCGAACCAGACGTTCCTGGTCGTCTCGTTCGCCGTCCTGGGGCTCGCGTTCGGGGCGGCCATCGCGCACCGCGTCCGGGGGGACGAGCGCGTCGAGAACCTGCTGCCGGGCGGCGGCATGCTGCTCTTCGCCGGCGCGACGGGGCTGCTGCTCGCCTCGTTCTACGGTCCGTTCGCCGCCATGCAGCAGATCGTGCTCGTTCCGCTGCCGTTCATCGGCGTCGGGGCGTGCATCGCGACGATCTTCGCCGAGCGGTCGAGCCGGGCGGGGTTTTACTATGCGGTCGACCTTGGCGGCGCTGCGATCGGGGCGTACGCGGCGGCGCCGATCCTCGACGTCGTGCCCGCTCCGACGGCGATGCTCGTCTTCGCCGCGACAGGGATCGTGTCGGCGGGTCTCTTCTGGCGCGGACGCACGCTGGTGAGCGGGATCGGCGTGGTCGCGGGTCTCCTCGTCGCAGCCGCGCTCCTCGGGGGCGGGCTGCCGTCTTCCTGGCGTATTCCCGTCAGCGAGGACCGCATCAAGGACATGTCGGTGTATCTCCGCACGGCCCGGCAGGAGGACGCCCTCGATCCGGGCAGTTGGCCGTTCATCGAGGACTCCCGGTGGAGCGCCTTCGGGCGGACGGACGTCGTCAACGACGTCGCCCGGAACCAGAAGAAGATCCTGTTCGTGGACGGCGGGGCGGGCAGCCCCATGTACGCGGCGCCCGATCGGCTCGACGCGAACACGCGGTTCTACCTCGAGAACATCTTCGGGCCTTCGCTCGTGCTGCGGATGACGCCGGCGGAGCGCAAACGCACGGTGCTGGCCATCGGCAGCGGCGGCGGGCGCGACGTGACGGCGTGCCGGCTCACCGGCGTGGGCCGGGTCACGGCGGTCGAGCTGAACGCGGACGTCGTGGCGGTCGTGCGCGACGAGGCGGAGTTCAACGGCGGGCTGTACACCGACGCGCCGGACGTCGAGGTCGTCGTGGAGGAGGGGCGTCACTTCCTGCGCTCGTCGGACGAGCGGTACGACGTCATCCTCATGTCGATCCCCGTGACCAAGCGCGGCGAAGGTTACGGCGGGTTCGCGCTGAGCGAGAGCTACCTCTTCACGCACGAGTCCATCGGCGAGTACCTCGACCATCTCGAGGACGACGGCCGGATCATCGTGGTGTGCCACACCCGGCAGGAGGTGGGACGCCTGCTGAACACGTACCTCGAGGCCGTCGCGGAGCGCGGGCTCGGCTCGGTCGAGGCGATGGCGCGCGTGGCGGTGTTCGGCGCGCTTGACCCGGCGGACGGCCTGATCACGGTGCTCATCACGGCGCAGCCGCAGCCGAACGCGTTCTGGCGCCGGTTCGAGGCCGAGACGCGACGGCTGCGGATGGCCGTGCCGGACCGGCTGTTCTACTTCGTGCCCGGCAACGCTCCCGGCACTGCGGTCGCGGACGCCTCGCCCGTGCTCGCGGCGCTCGCGACGGGAGCGGCGCCGCGCGTCGCGTTCCCGCGCATGAGCGACAGCACCTACGAGCCGGACATGTCGCCGGTGAACGACGACCGGCCGTTCTTCTACTTCTTCACCGAGAGGCTGCCGCCGCTCGTGCGCACGGTGCTCATCGCGAGCGGTCTCGTCCTGCTGCTCATGGTGGGAGCGGGCGTGATGGCGGGCGGCGCGGCCGGCGGCGTGACCCGCGGCGAGCAGCTTCTGTGGTGCCTCGGCGTCGCGGGACTCGGCGTCGGGTTCATGCTCGTCGAGATTCCGCTCATCCAGCGATTCGTGTTCTGGTTCGGGCGACCCACGCTCGCCCTCGGGCTGCTGCTCGGGACGCTGCTCGTCTCGACGGGTCTCGGCAGCCTGCTTGCGGGCGTCTTCGTGCGCGGCCGGCTGTCGCGGACGTGGCCACTGGTGGCAGCGCTCGGCGTGTTCTGCATGTTCGGGTTCATGCCGGCGCAGCGGGCGCTCTTCGCCGCGGCGGACGGATCGTTCGGCGACGCGCTCGCGCGCTCGCTCGCGATCACGCTCCCGCTCGGGCTGCTCATGGGCGTGCCGTTTCCGATGCTGCTGACCGGCGCCGGACGTCGGGCCGGCGTCTCGGTGGCGTGGCTCTGGGGAATCAACGGGGTCGGCAGCGTGGTCGGCTCCGCAGGCGCGATCGCGCTGGCGATGCTGTTCGGCTACTCGACGGCGCTCGCACTCGCGGGGGCGGTGTACGTCCTCACGGCGGTCGTGATCCTGCTCCTGGCGCGCAGCGCCCGGGCGCCGTGAGTCGCCGGCGCGTCACGACGCGTGGTACTGCGCCGACTTCACGACCGCCCCGCACCCGGTCTGCCCGTCGACGAGGCCGACGAGAGGCTCGTCGAGCGTGATCCAGCGCAGGCCGTTGTCGTACGTGCGCACTTCGCCGTGTCCGAGGAGCCACTCCCAGTCGATGAGTCCCTCGCCGCGCTCGGGATTCGTCGTCATGTAGGCCACCTGGAACGCCGTCATATTGTGGAAGAAATGACTGCCCTCCGACGGCGTCACCGGCATGTCTGGGAAGCCGGTCTCGACGATGATGCGCGCGCCCGCGATCTGGCCCCAGTTCACGGGAATGCCGAGCCACGGATCGGCCGAGCCCCAGCGCCCGGGCCCGATCAGCAGGAACGGGCGCCCCTCGCTCTGGAGCCGCGCGTTCAGTTCGGCGACGTCCGCCCCGGTGCGTACGCTCTCGCGCCGGTCGAAGATCTGCGGCATGACGCACACGACGTCGCGGATGCCCTCGATACGCCCGTTGCCGAGCGCGCGCGGCGACTGGCACACGATGCTCGACGGCTCGATCTGGGCGAAGTCGAAGCGGCTGATCTCCCGCGCGACCGTCAGCGGTCTGAGCTGGAGGCAGGCGAACGTGCGCGGCGCACCGGGCGCCGGCTCCAGATCGACCGCGAACTCGATCTCGATCGGCGTGCCCATCCCAGCGGTCGCCAGGTCGAGCAGCCGGCGCAGAAGCTCCGCGAGCGGAAAGAGATCGTGCTTCAGGACGCCTGCGAACGTCACCAGCGGCGTGCCCCCGCGCGCGATCCCGTCCCGCACCGTGTGCTCGGCGTGATCGTAGACGGAGGTCACCATCGGCATGAACGGGTCGCCCTGCGCGACGTCGATCGGGATGCGCTTCGGCTGATAGCGGCGATGGGGATCGGGCTCGACGTCCTCCGCGAGCGCGAGCGCGTCGAACTCCTTCTGCGTGTTCGCGAGGATGTCGTCGACGGCCGAGAGCTGCGGGAGGTGACGCGGATACTTCGGGCAGAAGCGCAGCCCGCCGTGGCCCTCGACCACGAGACGCCCGAGGCCGACGGCGATGCGGGCGGCGCCGTCCCGCGGCTTCACGTGCCCGTGCGGGTAGTAGTTGTACGACTGGCCCACGCCGGAGAAGGACGGGTAGAACCAGTCCGGCTGCTTCGCGTCGCCCCGCGGACGGCCGATGAGCTTCTGGATGATGACCGCCATCTTCTCCTTCTCCGGGCGGTCGGGCGTCGCCTGGAGGTACGTGCGCGCCTTCTTCGAGAAGGTCGAGGCGTACACGAGCTTGATCGCCGACGAGAGGTCCTGGAGCCGCCGCTCGATCGTTCCGCGGTTCGCGAGCATGTACGTCTCGTAGACGCCCGCAAACGGCTGGTGACGCGAGTCCTCGAGCAGGCTCGACGACCGCACCGCGACCGGGTACTCCATGATCTGTACGAGGCGCCGCAGGGCGCGTTTCACGTCGGCCGGGAGACGCGCGGCCAAAAAGGTCGCGCGGATCGTCTCGTCCGGCTCGTCGCCGCGCACGACGTCGTGAAGGTCGTTGTCCTCGATGAACCGATCGAACACGTCGGTGCCGATCGCGACCATCGGCGGCACGATGATCTCGACGCCCTCGAACGCGCTGCCGATCGCGTCTTCGGCCAGCAGCGTGTTGAGGAAGGCGAGGCCGCGGGCCTTCCCGCCCAGCGAGCCGCCGCCGATTCGCGAGAAGAGGCTGACCGTGCCGAACGTGTCCGGGCTGAAGTCGGCGATCGCGTCACGGTGGGACTCGCGACGCGACTCGTCGAGCGCGTCGATCAGCATCTGCCGCAGCTCCGCGATGCTCTGGAAGTCGGAGACCAGCCTGGGGCGCAGACGCGCTGCGATGCGGAACTCCGTGCGGGCCTTCAGCCAGGTCGAGAAGTGGTTGCCTTCCGCGTGGTACCGCACCGACTCTGCGGGAATGGTCACGAGGCAGTCGCGCAGCTCGCGGAGGTTGTGGGCTTCGCCCACGATGGTCCCGTCGGGAAGCCTGAACTGGAACGGCCCGAAGCCGAAGTAACCCTTCATGAACTGCTCGACCTCGTGCTTGAGCTGCGGGGAGCCCTTGTGCAGGAAGCCGATGCCGAGAGAGTGGGCGATCGTGGCGTTGCGCGCGTCGATCGACTGGAGCAGGATGGGGACGCCCGGGTCCCTCTCGTGGACGCGGGCCGCGAACGCGGCGCCCGCCGTGGGATCCATGTGCCCGTCGCGCATGAACCGGACGTCCGAGAGGATGCCGAGCACGTTCTGCCGGTATCGCTCGTAGAGGTCCACCGCCTCCTCGAACGTCGACGCCAGGAGGACCTTCGGCCGCGCCCGCATCCTCAGCACCTTGTGCGAGAGGTTGACGCCCTCGCTGATCAGACGCTGCGACTGCTTCAGCAGCTTGCCGTAGAGGATCGGGAGGACCGAGGAGACGTAGTGGACCGAGTCCTCGATGAGGATGATCACTTCGACGCCCACCGTGTGCACGTCGTGCTCCACGTTCCAAGCGTCCTCGACGAGGCTGACGATCGCGAGCAGGATGCGGGCGTCGCCGGTCCAGACGAACACGCGATCGAATGCGGCGGCATCGTCGGATTCGAGCAGTTCCTGGAGCTCGCGATTGTCGTAGCCGAGCAGGACGATCGGGAGGCCCGGATGCCGGGCGCGCACGACGCGGGCGAAGTCGGCGGGGTCCGTCTCGCCCGGGTGCATCGTCACGATGACCATGTCGAAGCGGCGGGCCGAACCCAGCAGTTCGAGAGCGGTGTCGGTATTCGGCGTCGGGTTCAGCCGCGGGGCGTAGCGAAGGTTGAGGCGGTCGTACTCCTGGAGGATGAGATCCGTAAGCTGCCCCTCCTCCTCGAGGATGAACGAGTCGTAGCGGCTCGACACGAGCAGCACTTCGCGCACGCGTCGCGGCATGAGCCCCTGGAAGCCCTGGAGGCGGGAGGTTGCGGTGTCAGGAGGTGCAGCCGGGGGGGCGTGCATGTCAGCATGATATGGCATAACGCGGCATCACACGGCATGACACGCAAGACACGGGCGTGCGAAGGCAGCGGAGAGCGCCGGGGATCAACGCGGAGGCGCCTCCGCGGCGCCCACCCGTGCCGGCCGCGCCGCGTGCCGCACGATGTTCGCCATCATCAGGCGCGCCGAGTCCGGTCTGTACCCGCTGACGCCCCAGCACGGCTGGTCGAGCAGCGCGTGGCTGATGTCCTCCCGGCTGAAGAGAACCCGCGGCGCCCCGTCGATCGTGATGCCGCGCAGCCGCGGTATCGTCTCCCGCGTCCCGAAGACCTCGAACGCGTACGGCCGGTACTCGAGCCGGAAGAGATCCGCCGCGCCGTCGATGCCCTTGCCCGTGATCACGGGGTCGCGCAGGAGCGACGCGATCGGTTCCGTGAAGATGGTCGCGGCCATCTCCTCCGCTCCCTGCGTGAACGCGCCGGTCCCGCCCGGCGTCTCGAACAGCACCACGCCGCCGCGCCTCGCGTATGCGCCGACCGCTTCGTGCTCCGCGCTCGTGAAGACGCAGGCGTCCGTTCCGCTGACCACGACCAGCGCCGGCGGCGGGTCGAGGTCGTCGATCGCGTCGAGCGGATGCGTCGCGATCCCGATGCCGAGGTCGTGCTCCGCCCGGAGGTAGGAGCGAAGGACGTCGAGCGCGGCCGGCTCGGGATTCCAGTTGCCGCCGTGGCGGGCCCGGACAACGGTGATGGTGCCGGGCGCGTCCGGGTCCGGCGCGACCGGCGGGTACGCGTGCCGCGCGAGACGCGGCCGCGGACGGTTCATCTCCGACTTGTAGAAATAGAGGTTGGACGCGGTGTCGAACGCCGGCGCCCGCTTTACGGCGTCCTTCCCGTCCGGTCCGCGCTGGAAGTCGGCCGCGATGTCGCCGTTGGGGGCGAGCACGATCAGCTCGCGCACGCCGTTCGAGAGCGACTTCAGCACCGGCCTGCGCCGGTCGAGCTGTGCGTGGATCGTGTACGCCCAGTGATCGGCTTCGAGCGTGCGCCACTCGCTGGATGGGTACATCGCCTTCGCGACGCGCACGACCGAGGTGGCGAACGCCCGCGAATTGCCTTCATTGACCGCGAGGACCATGCCGCCGAGGTCGAGATACCGCTTCAGCCGCGCGAGTTCCGGGCCGATGGGGGCGTCGGCGTCGCCGGTGTCCGGGAGGTCCTGCGCCCACGGCAGCGCCGCGTGCGAGGCGAGGTAGAGGAGCGGGGCGTCGAGCCACGTCTCGGGCGCCGTGTCGAATCCGACCTTCTGCCAGCTCATCTCGCTCTCGGTCCGGTCGGAGAGCCATCGCGCGAGGTTCGCCGCGTCCCGCGGGCGGTTGTTCGTGCGGTGTCCGTCGACGATCAGCTTGTTGATCGCGACCGGCACGCGTCCCCGGCTCAGGAACATCAGCGCGAAGTCGAGGTGCCACACCTGGACCGGCGCACCGGAGCCGCCGATGTCGGCGTTGACGGTCACCACCCCCGACTCGTCCCACGTGCAAAGCCGCCGGAGGATCTCGGCCGCCCCGAGGCGGTACCAGTCCTGGCCGCCGAACTGCCTGACCCCGCTCGCGAGACCCACGCGCTCGACGCCGTAGAGGTAGTAGTAGAAATCGCGGAAGCTCCCCGGGTTCTCCGTCGGCGAGAAGTTCGCGTCCATCCACGCGAGCCCGCGGTCGATCGCCGCCTGGTTCTTCGTCTCGACGGCCGAGAGCGCGACCGCCCTCTCCGCATGAAGCTGCTCCTGCGTGATGAAGAGCGTCGCGAGCCCCGCCGCCGTCATCGATCCCGTCGGCGGCTCGGTGTCCTCGCCCTTGTAGTTCCAGCCGCCGTCGGGGAGCTGGTTCTCGAGGAACGCGTTCTCGAGGGCGCGCCAGATCTTCGTCGGGACCTCGATGTCCCGCTTCGCGGACTCCCAGAGGGCGAGCGCGCCGAACTGGCGGATGGAATTGTCGCGGCGCCGGGTCCGCGGGCGCTGGTCGTACGCCCATCCGCCGACGTCGTCGGAGAAGCCGTCGAGCAGCCACTGCGTGTCGGCGGCCAGGTTCGGCGCGAAGCGATCGGGCAGCCTCGCCCAGAGGCTCGCGCGCACGGCGACCGCGTAGGTGCCGTCGAACTTCGACGCAGCGAGGTGCTCGATCGGGCCCTGGAGCCGCGGATCCTGGTAGGACTCGCCGGCGTACATGAGTGCGAGCGTGGTGAGCGCGGTATACCCGCCTTTCTGGTAGATGCTCCCGTGCCGCCCGTCGTCCCACTCCTTCGGATCCCAGAACCGGCGCCCCGTCTTGCGGTCGTGGATCTCCCCGACGATCGCGGCGATCGCCTGCCGCACGTGCTCGTCGGTGAGGCTCGCGGCGGTGACGGGGTCCGCGCCGCGCGAGTCCCGGCCGGCGGTGAGGAGCAGCGCGGCAAGAAGGGGAGCGACCAGGCGCCGCAGCGGCGGGGCGACGAAGCACCCGCGCGCGCAGAAACTCGTCGCGCTTCGTCGCCCCGTCGCTCCGTCGCTTCGTCGGCTCATGCTCACTGCATCAGGTACATCATGCGGACACTGCCCAGCTCGTTGACGAACGACCGCAGGCGATCGGCGTCGAGCACGTCGCCGCCCCGGCCCGATCCCGCGAGCGAGAGACTCTCGAACAGCGTGGGTCGCTCGGCGAAGCGCGTCACCGTGGCGCGTCCCGCCGGGATCGACGCGCGCTGCTCGGCGCGGGCCACCGCGTCGTCGAGATAGCCGATCGCGTCCACGAGCCCGTTCGCCAGCGCCGCCTGGGCCGTGAAGACGCTGCCGTCCGCCAGGTCGCGCAGGACCGCCGGATCGGCGATGACGCCGCTTCGCCCCTTCGCGACGCGGTCGAAGAACGTGTCGTAGGCGGCGTCGAGCATCGTCCGTACCTGCGCGCGGTCCTCGTCGGTCCAGCTCCGCATCGTGTCGTTCGCGACGTCCTTCGCCGGCGACCGGGTCGCGACGAGCGTGACGGCCTCGACGCCGACCTTATCGAGCAGCCCCTCGAGCGTGAGGACCTGCGCGATCACGCCGATCGATCCGGTGATGCTCGTCTCCTGCGCGACGATGGTGTCGCTCGGCGTGACCACGTAATAGCCGCCCGATGCCGCGACCGCCCCGAGACTGGCGATCACCGGAAGGCCCGCGTCCTTCAGACGGTTGATCTCGTACCAGATCTCGTCCGATGCCGTCACCCCGCCGCCGGGCGAGATCACGCGCAGCACGATCGCTTCGACCGTCGGGTCGGCGAGGATCGTGTCAACGCACGAGCGCACGAACGCGGCGCGCCGCGCGTCGATGACGCCGACGACGGGAAGGATCGCCACGTGACGCGAGCCGCCGTCGCGATACGTCGTTTCGAGAACGACCTGGTTGAAGGCTGAAGCGCCGGCCCAGACGCCGACGAGGCCGATGAACATCGCGCCGCACGCGAGTCCGACGAGGAACACGGCGGCGAGCGCGACGAGCGACGTCGTGAATGCGCCGACGAGGCCGCCGAACCCGGCGCCCCGGTTGACGACGTTGACGACGGGCGGGGGTGGGGGAGAGGGCGACGGGGGGGGCGGCGATGGCGGGGGCGGCGATGGCGGGGGCGGCGACGCTTGGGGCGGCGACGCTGGGGGCGTCGAGCTGATCGCGCCCGCTGCGCCTTCGGGGGCTGGCGGCGGCGGCGAGGGAGGAACGTCGGGTTCGGTCATCGGAAATCGCCTTCTCGGGGGTTCGCGGTTCGGCCGGGAGCCAGCGGACTTGACGCTAGACTACCTGAGCTTATGGACGAGTCGCGTTCCGAAGAGTTTTTACAGCCGTACCGCGCGGCGGTGGCCCGGCACGGCGCTTCATTCGAGGCGACGCTCTGGGGAACACCGGAGGCTCAGCATCTCCGCTTCGACGTGATGATCGACCTCGCCGGTTTCGAGGGATGCCGGGTTCTCGACATCGGCTGCGGCCGCGGCGACTTCGCGGCCCACCTGCTCGCGCGGCGGGTCGCCTTCACCGGGTTGGTCGGCCTCGATGCGTTGCCGGAGATGATCGAAGCCGCCCGCGATCGCGGCCTCGAGCGCTGCGTCTTCGAGATCGCGGACGTGATCTCGCAGCCCGACGCGATCGCGGGCATCGCCGGCGGCCCGTCGCGCCCCGACTTCGCGTGCTTCTCCGGGACGCTCAACACGATGGACGACGACAGCGCGCGGCGGCTCGTGGGGGCGGCCTTCGAGGCGTCCGCCCAGGGCGTCGTCTTCAACTTCCTCTCCGACCGCGCTCATTCGCGGTGGGCGTCACGCGACCTGACCCCCGCGCGGCGGTTCGACACCGTCGCCTGGCTGGACTGGGCGCTCGGCCTCTCCAGCCGCGTGAGCTTCACCCAGGACTACCTCGACGGGCACGACGCCACGGTCCTGGTCCGGCACGAGGAATAGCCGCCCCTTAAGGAACTGCAACGCCGCTCCAGGCTGTGTGTCTCGGTCCTTGGCTCGGCGAGGGTCGGGTGGCGTCGAAAGTCTCGAGCAGCGTCGAGCGGTGTGCCCCGGTCCTTGGCTCGGCAAGGGCCGGGTGGCGTCGAGAGTCTCCACCACCGTCGAGCTGTGTGCCCCGGTCCTTGGCTCGGCAAGGGCCGGGTGGCGTCGAAGTCTCGACCACCGTCGAGTCGTCGGACGCCGTCGGGCCCTGCCCCAAGTCCTTCAACGGGCTTACCCGGATTCGGTATTGTGGAAGCGGCGCCGCCGCAATACGGTGGACGCACCCGGACCACCGTCCCCCGAAGAGGAAAGGAACCCGCGCATGCGTCAAGCCCTCTGTCGTGCCGCCGTCGTCGCCTCGATGGCCGCGGCGGCCGTTCCAACTGCCGCCGAAGACCGCGCTCCGGGCGGACCCGAGTTCGAGATCGCCCCCGACGGGAGCGTCGTCATCGAGGGTCGGACTTTCGCCGACTGGGACGCGTACTACGGTTCCGCGTTCTTCCGCGCGAGCGGGTATCGCTGCGGCGCGCCGAGGGAGTTCGACATGCCCGCGGACGGCGGCAGCGGCGCCGACTGCTCGATGAACCGGACGGACCCGCTTGCCATCTACGACCCGGGCGTGGCCCGGTACCGCGTGCCGGTCGTCGTGCACGTGATCATGAGCGCGAGCGGGACCGGCAACCTGTCCGAGGCGATGGTCCAGAGCCAGATCGGCATCCTCAACGAGGACTTCCTCGCGCTCCCCGGCACCCTCGGCGCGAACGGGACCGACGCCCAGATCGACTTCCACCTCGCCACCGAGGATCCCGAAGGAAACCCGACGAACGGCATCACCTACTCGACCAACACGACGTGGTTCAACGACCAGGGCGGCTACTACAACACGCTCGCGTGGGACCCGCATCGCTACCTGAACATCTATACGAACTCGGCGGGCGGCGCGCTCGGCTACGTCTCCGGCTTCCCCGCGCAAGGCGGTGGGTTCGTCGGGTCGAACGCGGACCGGGTCGTCGTCTACTACCGCGCCTTCGGCCGCGATTCCGGCTTTCCGCCGTACCACAAGGGGCGCTCGGCCACGCACGAGGTCGGTCACTACTTCGGTCTCTTCCACGTCTTCCAGGGCGGTTGCAGCAGCCCGACGAACTGCTTCACGACCGGCGACCTGATCTGTGACACGCTGCCCGACGGCAACCCGCACTTCGGCTGCCCGGGCGTCTCGAACACCTGCGGCGATCCGGACCCGATCCACAACTACCTCGAGTACACGGACGACCTCTGCATGGAGGAGTTCACGCCGGAGCAGGCGCGCCGCATGCGATGCACGATGGAGCACTGGCGTCCCGACGTCTGGGCACCGGCGGGTACGGCGTGCCCCGGCGACGTCGACGGCGACGACGCGGTGACCTTCGCGGACCTGGTCGATCTCCTCGAGGCCTGGGGGCCGTGCGGCGGATGCCCGGAGGACCTCGACGAGGACGGGGCGGTCGATTTCAACGACGTCGTGATGCTGCTGACTCTGTGGGGACCGTGCGTGTGACGACGTTCGGCGGGGGCGCAGGCCGCGCTGTGGCGCTCTCCGCCGTCTCCCCC
>CAZXBB010000401.1:0-29259 GCA_964638815.1 uncultured Isosphaeraceae bacterium | reverse complement strand
CACGCGGCGGCGGTCCCGGCTCGAAGACACCTCGGCCCACGTCTCGACGGTCAGCGCGACCTTCACCCGCGGGCCGAGGCGGCTCTCGGTCTTCTGGATCGTCACCTTGCGGATCGCGTCAATGTCCGGGCTCGACTCGAGCTCCCCGATGATCGCGATCGCGTCCTGCGGCGACGATTCGAACTTCACCGAGCCCGTGAGCCGGGTCACCCGGCTCCCCGGGCGCACGATGTCGCGCGTGAGGTCCTCCCGGATCTTGTCGCCCCCGCCGCTGAGGTCGAAGCTCCATGTCACGTTTCTCTTGAAGGCCTCGCTTTCGAAGATCGCAACGACGGCGTTGGTCATCGCCGTCCGGCCTTCGCTCTCCTTGCCCGGCAGCACGACCGGTCCGAGACCGACGATCGTGTCGTTCATCGCGCGCAGACGGTTGCGGGTGCGGTCGGATTTTCGTATGCCGGCCGCCTTCTTCTCGATCGCGTCGGCCGCCTCGTTCCACTCGGCGACCGTCGCGCCGAGCGTCGCGTCCCACGCGAGGAAGAGCGCCACGAAGATCACGCCGAGGAACAGCCAGCGCATCGCGCGGGGCATCTCGTTGAAGCGGGCGAGCAGGGGCGCTGTCGTCGTCATTGGCCCTCCCTCTTGCGGGCCATGAGCAGCTTGAACTCCTGCGTCAGGCGATCGAACAGCTCGGGGTCGTCGTCGCGCTTGAGACGGTTCTTCGCCTTCGCGACTTCGACGAGGGCGGCCGACGCCTCGTCGAGGGTCATCGCGCCGATCTGCGCCTCGGTGAGCGGGGCGGGAACCGCGCCGGGGGCGGGGCCGCGCAGACCGCGGTCCTCGAGATCGCTGCGGTCGGCCGCGTCTTCGGCCATGTCGCCGACGCCGACGCGCGGCACGTCGGAGGTCGGTCGTCGCGGCGGCGCCGACCGTGGCGTCGGCGACTCGACGCGCGGTCGCGCGCCCGTCGCCGGCTCGCCCGTCGCCGACTCGTCCGTCGTCGCGTCCGCGATGATCGTCTCGTCCGCGCCGGTGCGGACGTCCGTGGGCGCGTCGCCCTGGCCCTCGTCGGGCGCCTCGCCGTCCTGACGCTGGGCGAGCGACCAGCGGGCAAAGTCGCGATCGATGTCGTACTTGACGCGGCGGTGCGGCTGCATGACCTTCGCAAAGAGCTCGAACTCGTGCTGGCCCATGTTCGTGCCTTCGTCCCAGCTCAGCTTGATCTCGCCGAAGAGACCGCTGTCGCGCATGATCTCCTGCATCTGCGCGATCACCTCGGTCGCGGTGCGCCCTTCGTGCCCGACGGCCCGGCCGCTGACGAACACGGTCTCGTCGGAGTGCTGGAGGCGGATCGAGTCGAGCCAGATCCCCTGGGGCGCGTTGCTCACCACGTCCGCGAGCAGCTTGGTCATCGACCAGCTCTGCTTCTCGAGCGCGGCGTACATGGCGAGGAACGACTCGGTGCGATCGATCGCCCGGGTGCGCTCTTCGATGTCGGGGTAGCGGTGACGCAGAATCGCGAGCCGCAGGCCGCTCGCGGCGAGGGGCAGCATCGCGATCACGACGAGCGACGCGAGGGCCGTGACGAACGCCGTGCGCGGCTGCGCCAGGGCGCGGCCGATCGTGGTGAGACGCGTCGGCGTCTCGACGGCCCGGTCGGCCTCGAGGACAGTCAGGGACGCGAGGTCGCCGGTCGCGGCGATCGCGACGCCGGCGGCGACGCCGAACTCCGACCACCAGTCGCTCGTGGACCCGCTCCCGCGAACGCCGCGGGCGATCGCGTCAACGACCTCGCGCGGGACCATCAGCGTCGCGCCCTGCTCGCCGAGCGTCGCGACGCGGGGCCGGTGACTCTCGACGAGCGACTGCGCGAACGCGCCGCTGTGACCGACGCTGATCGCCGTCTCGGCCAGGACGCCCGTCGCGTTCTTCGCCCACTCGGCGCCCGATTCACCCTCCTCGCGCGTGGCCCGGATCACGGCGCCGCTGGCGTGCGTGAGCGCGAGCGCGACAGAGCCGGTCGTCCGGTCGACCCAGAAGAGCGGGTCGGCGGGACGGTAGCCGTTCAGGATCGCCGCGAGCGCGGCGATGTCGGGTGCATACGTCACCGGGAGCGTGACCGGCGGGACGGCCGCGGCCGCCTTCTCCGGCCACGAGACCATGATGCCGGTGCGGCTCGTCTCGCCCGGGGCCATCTCGAGGACGGCGGTGGCGACGCGGTGCGGCTCGGCGGTTCCGAGGAGATGGGTTTCCGCCTGGAGGGCGAGCGCCTGCTCCAGCTCCGCGGGCGCGGCGTCCGGCAGCGTGCACGTCCGGCACACGATGCTCGAGGACGGCACGACCGAGATGACGCGGGCGACCTTCTCCCCCTGGAGATACGCCTGGATGGCGCCGCCGTCGGCGTCGCCGAACCGGCGGGTGCCGACGACCTCGAGGCTGCCGCCCGCCTGCCGTGCGACGAGGACCCGCCAGGCGCCGCCGGCTCGGTGGATGACGGCGAAGACGCCGGGGTCAGTCTGGGATCGGTGGTTGCGGCTCATTGCTCGCGGTACTCGAGGATTCGGACGGGAACGGAAGAACGATCGACCACGGCGATAATTTCAACCTCCATGCCCGACACCGACCGGCCGCGGCTGGAGATCGTGTAGACGTTCGAGGACGTCGTGAAGAGCTGTGAGAGATTGTCGACGAGCTCGGGCGTGATATTCGGGATTTCCCGCAGATCCAGCAGGCTCGTGACCCCCTCGGCCCGCGAATCGCGCAGATAAGTGATCTCGTCGCCGATCACGGGGTCGATGCGCCGCACCTCGAGGAGGTCCCGCAGCAGCTCGTAGGAGGCGGAGTTCAGGTTGATCCGGCCCGGGGCCCGCTCGTACAGCGGTCGGACGCTCGTCTCCGCGAGCACCGCGCGGAGCTGGTCGTCGTCAAGCGGCTTGAGCCCGGGGGGCTGGTTCGCCGCGGAGGCGCCCTGCTGCCCTCCGGTGTTCCCTCCGGTGTTCCCTCCGGCGTCCCCTCCGGCGTCCCCTCCGGCGCCGGCCGCTGCGCCGCCGCCGCCCAACTCCCGGGTCAGCAACTGCTCGAGACGATTGTTGTCGTTCTGCCCGAACTCGATGAGGGCTTCCGCCTGCTCCATATCGATGCCGCACCGGTCCATCAGCTCGATCGGGTCTGCCCGGCGCAGGTAGATGCGCGGGAGTCCGGACGCCGTCGCGCCGCCGTCAA
Source organism: uncultured Isosphaeraceae bacterium (assembly GCA_964638815.1). Lineage (GTDB taxonomy): Bacteria > Planctomycetota > Phycisphaerae > Phycisphaerales > SM1A02 > CAZXBB01. Next base: position 26,040 of record CAZXBB010000401.1, on the reverse strand, counting down.
CCGAGTGAACGGTGAGACGCCCGGCCCAGCCCGTTTCGAGATACCCGTCGGGCTGGTCGTCGGGAGCCGTCACCGCGCCGTCGTTCTCGTTGGGGTCCATGCGGTTGTTGAGGTTCCAGTCCTCGCCTCGAACGTAGTCACCCCAGATGCCCGCGACCAGCTCGAGCTCCGCGATGTGGCGGAACGCGCCGTTGCGAGGCTGGTACGAGTTCCGCATGCTGAGGTAGTACTCGCTCTCCGCGCCGAGGACCCCGGGATCGTCGTCCTCGTCACGCCAGTCGCGGATCGCGGCGGCGACGTCCGGCGTGATGTCCTCGAGTACCTCGAGCGTGTTGATCTCGGCGCCGTTGAGGTTGATCCTCGCGTGCTCGTCGAGCGGGCCCGCCCAGTTCACGCCGTCGGCGTCGTAGCGAATGTCGTAGCTTGCGCCGTTGAACTGGCCGCTCGAGATCTGCACGAGGTCGCGAACGAGCGCGAACGCATCGTTCGGCGGCGGGTTCTCCGTGTGGATCGCCATCATCGCGATCGAGTTTTCGACGCCGGCCCGCGCCGCCCAGCGGGCCTGCACGCGCTGCAGCGTGTCGCGTCCGAGCGCGGCCTGCCGGAACGCGGAGAGCTGCACCGAGGAGGCGACGAGAGCGGCGATCACGATGGCCCAGAGCACGATGACGATGACGGAGCCGCGACGTCGCGCACCGCCCGCGTGAGAGCGGCGGGCGTTCGGGCGCCACCGAGGCGCGGCGGCGCGGGGGCGGGGGCCGGGCCGGGACGTGCACCGCCCCTGCGCCACCGTGTCGTTGCGTCGCGTTGTCGTTGGAGTGGTCATGCCGGGTCAGTCGTCACGGGTCAGTTGTCACAGGTCAGTTGTCACGGGTCAGTCATCACAGGTCAGTCATCACAGGTCAGTCATCACAGGTCAGTTATCACTGAGTCCGGTGCCGCCACCGCCGCCGCCTCCCGTTCGGCCCGACGTGCCCGCATTCCGCGGCGGCGCGGAGACGGTGCCGTCGCCGTTCACGATCCGGCCGTCACGCGTGATGAGCTGGCCGTTCACGCGGATGACCTCGTCGGGGTTGATGCTGCCGGGGTCCGGCGTGAACCGCTCGCCGTCAAGGCCCTGGAGCGCCTCCTCGAGGCTCGGGGCGGGGCCCGCCTCGTCCGTGCCCGCGATGCCGCCCTCAGCTTCGGCCTCCTCCGCCTCGAGCGCGCGGAGCTCCATCTCTTCGGTCTCGAAGATATCGCGCGGCTGGAGTACGCGGTCGATCGGGACGACCGTGCGCAGGCTCTGGATGGGCGCGTCCCATGGGTCCGCGCCGTCGCGGTGCCCTGAGGCGGTGACCATGATCGACACCGCGACGGGCAGCCCCTGCACGTCGGAATCCCACTCGCTCCACCAGTCCTCGCCGTCGTACGCCTCGATGTCGAGACCGACGATGCCCTCGACGACGGGATTGAGCAGGCCGCCGCCGGCCGCGTACTCGTCCGGCACGGCGTCGCGTCGCTGCCAGAGCATCGGCCCGAGACCGTCCTCCTCGATGCGGTACTGCGTCTCGTACTCGACGCCCTCACCCGTGAAGTTGTCGATGTTGCGCACGGGCCGCAGACGCGTCGAGAAGACGAGCAGCTCGTCGCGACCGTAGGCGCCGTCGCGACCGGTCACGTGGCCGTCGGTCAGGAGGAACCGCGTGAAGAAGAGATCGTCGGCGCGGATCACGCTCGCGACGTCGCGGCGGATCGCGGTAATCGCGGCGTCGGCGCGCATGAACATCTCGAGGCGGTCCTTGCTCGTGCGCTTCGCCTTGCCGAGCTGCCCGAGGCTCATCGATACGCTGCCGATGACGAGCGCGGCAATGATGCCGGCGACGATCACCTCGACGAGAGTGAAGCCGCCGCGGCGAGGAACGCGTGTTCGCTTCCTACTCGTCATCGTAATACCTCGCCATGCGATCGACGGGTTCGTGGGGCTCGCGGAGCTGCTCCGGTTCGCCGGTCCGCAGCGCGACCAGCGTCTCGACGCGAACCGCATCGGCGGGCCGGTCGCTCCACGAGACGGCGGCGTTCACCCGGTAGGGGAGGCCCTTGCCGAGATACTCGATGTCCACGTCGAAGCCGAAGGTCTCGAAGGGCGCGGTGAAGCGGCCGCTCGTGTCGTTGCGCTTCGGGAAGTTGTCGGGACCGTCCACGATGACCATGGTCAGCAGCTCGTCGGCCAGCCACGACGCGGTGAGCCGCTTCTCGCCGTCGGCCTGCATACGCAGTGACCGGCTCGTGAGGCTGAGCATCACGGAGAGGCCGATGCCCAGGATGACGCCGCCGATGATGGCGTCCACGAGGGCGATGCCGCGCCGGTGCGTCCGGGCCCTCCGCCGCGATGGAGTCGATGGATGCCGCATCACCAGTCCTCCCGGCTGCGGCCGGCGGCGTCGAGATCGACGGGCTGCCGCGCCGAATACCTGTCGCTGGCGTCGGATCGCCGCGCGCTCACCGCGTGGGGCGCGAGCACGAGCGTGACGCGATAATCGCCTTCCGTACTCTCCATCAGCACCTCGATGTTCGGGCGCTTCTCGCCCGGGGCGTGCCCGAGCGGCGCGCGGTCGAGATCCACGAGCTCGCCGTCGGCGAAGACCAGCAGATCGTCCGCGGCGACCGCCGGCGGGAGCACGACGGGGCGGACGAAGGGATCGACCGTCCACGCGGGCACCTGTTTCGGGTCGCCGTCGTCGTCCAGCACCATCATCAGGAGCGTGCGCCGACCGGCGTCGTACTGGAGCCCGACCGGCTTCGCACCGACGGTGTCGCGGTGCGCGTACATCATGAGGAGGTCCGCGACCGCGTCGACGGAGTTGTCGAAGGCGCGGCGCTCGGTCGAGCCGAGCCGCGGAACCATCAGCGACATGACGATCACGATGATCACGGAGACGACCATCATTTCGACCAGGGTGAAAGCGCGTGAGCGACCCGGGGAGCGACCCGGGGAGCGACCCGGATCGCGAGCGGGCTCGCCACGGAGCGAGGGCGCGCGGGAGGGCCGCGGTTCGCGCACCGGCGGCGCAACCCGTCCCCTTCGCCGCTCCGTCGCTTCGTCGCTTCGTCGCTTCATGTGCGTCACTCAGTTCGTCACGTCGTCCGGCGTGCCGAGCTCGCCGTCGGGGCCCATGCTGACCACGTCGAAGTCGTAGTTCACCTCGCCGGGCACCCGCAGGATGTAGTCGTTCTCCCAGGGATCGACCAGGTCGTCCCGCTTCTGGAGGTACGGGCCGTGCGGCCCGCCGCCGTCGTCGGGCGCGAGCAGCAGCAACGACAGGTCGAAATCGTCGTTGAGCGCCGCGCCGCCCGTGTCGATCAGGTACGTCGCGACCTGTGAGGCGATGGCGTTCACCTCGGCCTTGGCGGCCGACACGCTCGCGGTGCCGACGTGCTGCCACAGACGCGGGACGATCACGGTGGCCAGCAGCGCGATGATCGTCACGACGACGATCATCTCCATGAGCGTGAACGCGCGCCGGCGGCGACGCTGACGGTGGTGTCGGGAACGTGAATGGGTCATGAGGTGTCTCCGACGGGCGGGACGGCGACCGGATGCGGTCTCCGCCGCGCGTTCATCCGATCGTCGATTGCAGTTCGAGCATGGGAAGGAGGATCGCCGCGAGCACGAAGCCGCCGAGGCCGGCCATGATGATGAGCAGGAAGGGCGGCAGCGCTTTCGAGAACAGCTTGATGGACGTGTTCACCTGGCGGTCGAACGCGCCGGCGGCGTGCATGAGCATCGAGTCGAGACGACCCGAGCGCTCGCCGAGGCTGACGACCTGCACGAGGAGCGGTGGGAAGAGGCCGCCGCGCTCCAGCGGCTCGGCGAGCGACTTGCCGGAGGTGACCTGGTCCTGCACCTCGTCGATGGCCTGCATGAGCGCGGTGTTGCCGAGCGTGTTCCTGGTGATGCGGAGCGCGTCGAGGATCGGCAGCCCCGAGGTCGTCAGCGTGCCGAGGGTGCGCGTGAAACGCGCCACGGCGACGTCGCGGAGCAGACGCCCGATGAGCGGCGCGCGCAGGAGCGCGCGATCCACGCGCAGGCGGTTCGCCGGCGCCGACGACCAGATCCGCCAGCCCGAGACGACGAGGCCGATGCCCACGAGGCACACGAGCCAGTAGGACTCGACGAAGGAGGAGGCGTTCAGCACGACCTGGGTCGGCCAGGGCATGTTGAAGTTGGCGTCGCTCGCCATCGGTCCGATGAGACGCGGCACCAGCACCGTCACGAGGATGATGACGCTGACGACGAGCAGGCCGGCGACGATCATCGGGTAGAAGGTCGCGCCCATCACCTCGCGCCGAAGCTCCACCGACCGGTCGAGAAGGTCGGCAAGCTGGTGCATCACGCCGCTCATCTCGCCGGAGGCGTCGGCCGCCTGGAGCATGCCGACCACCATGTCGTCGAACGGCGCGCCGTAGTCGCGCGCTGCCGCGTAGATCGGATCGCCGGCCTCGACGCGGTCGATGAGGTAGTCGAGGATGACCGGCAGGGCCTTGCCGTGGGCCTGCCGGCGCACCGTGCGAAGCGACTGCATGAGCGGCAGACCCGCCTCGATCGCCGTGGCCAGCTCGCGCACGAGGTTCGCGAGATCCGCCCGCGAGAGCGACGGGCGCCGGGCTGTTCCGATTCCGGCGCGGGCCGACTTGCGGGCGACGGCGCGGGCGCCGCCGCCGCGCCCGTCCACCGGGTCCACCCGCGTCGCGGTCTCGCCGCGCTTGAGCAGGAGGCGCACGACCTCACCGCGATCGGCCGCCTTGAGCACGCCCGTCTGGACGGTGCCGGCGCTGTTCATGCTCTTGTACTCGAAGCTGGGCATGGCCTTAGACAACGACCGAGTCGTCGGCGTCTTGCGTCGCGCGGAGGACCTCCTGGATCGTCGTCAGGCCCCGGCTCGCCTTCTGGATGCCGTCCCAGCGCATGGGGTGATAACTCTTCGGCGCGAACTGCGGCAGCTCCGCGGCGGGCACGTTCTCGGAGATGGCGCGACGCAGGGAGGCGTTGATCGTCAGCAGCTCGAAGTAGCCGATGCGTCCGCGGTGACCGGAACCGTTGCACGCGTTGCACCCGGCCCCGTACCACACCTTGCCGTTGAAGAGCGGCAGCTCGTCAGGGGCGATGCGGTGCTCGAGATCCTCGGGCATCGGCTTCGTGCTCGCGCACTCGGGGCAGATGCGCCGGCCGAGACGCTGGGCGAGCACGCCCTCGAGGACCGACGCCACGAGGTAAGGCTCGGCGCCCATGTCGACGAGGCGGCCGATCGAGCTGATGGCGTCGTTCGTGTGGAGCGTCGAGAAGACCAGATGGCCCGTGAGCGCGGACCGGATCGAGATGTCGGCGGTTTCCGCGTCGCGGATCTCGCCGACGAAGATCACGTCAGGGTCCTGGCGGAGAATCGAGCGCAGGCCGGTCGCGAACGTCAGGCCGCGCTTCGGGTTGACGGGGATCTGGTTGATGCCGGCGAGCTCGTACTCGACCGGGTCCTCGACCGTGATGATCTTCTTCCGCGGGTCGTAGAGCTTCGACAGCGCGGCGTAGAGCGTCGTCGTCTTGCCGGAGCCGGTCGGCCCGGTGACGAGCACCATACCGTGCGGTTTCGCGATGAGCCGGTCCATCTCGTTGCGCAGATCGGGGCTCATGCCGAGCGTCTCGAGGTCGAGCGCGAGGGAGCTCTTATCGAGGATGCGCATGACGACCGACTCGCCGTAGAGCGTCGGCACGGTCGAGACGCGGATGTCCACCTTGCGACCCTCGAACCGCAGCGTGATGTGACCGTCCTGCGGAACGTAACGCTCCGCGATGTTCATGCCGCTCATGATCTTGATGCGGCCGATCAGGGCGGGCTGAAGGTGCTTGGGTGGCGGCGGCTGCTCCACCAGCTCGCCGTCGATGCGGTACTTGACCTTGAGCTCGTTCTCGAACGGCTCGATGTGCACGTCCGACGTCCGCGACTGGATCGCCTCGAGCAGCAGCAGGTTCACCAGGTTGATGAGCGTCGGCTGCTCGGCCATCCGGTGGATGTCGTCCGCCTCGATGGCGTCGAGATTGTGCTCGATGTCGGCGTTGTCGTCGGAGTTGCCTCCGAGGCTCTCGGCCATGCGGGCCGCGGTCGTGCCGTAGTGCTCGCGGAGCAGGTCGGCGAACGCGGCCTGGTCAAGGCCGATGCGCGTTACGGGCGCGCCCGTGAGCGTCGCGACCTCGTCCGCGGCGGCGATGTCGAGCGGATCGACCATCGCGACGCGGAGGCGACGGCCGTCCATTCCCAGCGGGACGATCCGCAGGCGGACGGCGATGTCGGAGTCGATCAGGCGCACGGCCTCGGGCGAGGCGGAGGGCGTCTCGTCGAGCCACTCGATCCCGAACGCGGCGCAGCGGTCGCGCAGCGAATCGAGCTCGATCGGCGCGACGGCGCCGCCGTGAGCGGGCGGGAACTCGGCGCCGGCACGGAACCCTGCACTGCCGTTGGTTCCGGAATCGACCTGGTCGCGCGCGTCGGGCATTGCCTGGTCCGTCATGGGTTTCGCGGGCCCGGGTCGCGGGGACGCCGGACGCTCACCCCTTCTTCTTCATGGGACGACCGCCCGACGGCGTGAGGCTCGTCGGGTTTCCGTCGGGGGACTGCATTCTCCGCTTCTTCCGTTCCAGCAGCGACTCGTCGGAGTCCTCGCCCTTCGTGCTGCGGAGCGCGCGCTGCGCACCGGGGAGCGATTCGAACTGCTCGGGCGTGAGAAGGTCGCGGAGCATCTCGACGTAACGGCGGCCGACCTCGTCGCGCCGGCGATACTCGTCGCGGGTGGGATCCGACGGCTTCGAGGGACGCTTGCCCTCGCTCCGCGCGGCGAAGCTCGACGCGCGGAAGCGCGCCTCCTCGGGCTCGTATTCCTGGAGGAGACGGCGAATGGTGTCGTTGATGCCTGCGACCTCCGCGAGATAGCTCGCCTCGAGGTTCTCGATCGCCTGGAGGGTCTCGCTCGAAAGCCCCTCGAGCTGCTTCGCGGCCGCAAGAATGCGCTGGACCGCGGTCGCACGGTAGATGCGCGGATAGGCCCTTTCGCGGACGGTGGCCAGGAACTCCGCATCGGCCTCGGCCGGCAGGGCCTCGTAGAGGACCATCGTGAACTCGTCGTTGATCCGCCGGACCGCGATGCGCGCATCGATCTGCCGATCGTAGATCGTCAGGGCGGAAGCGTGATCGTCGTCTTTGATCGAGGTCATCATCGCGAGTCGCGAATCCCGGAGCAGGCGTTCCCGAACCTCGAGCGCGGCATCGAGGCGGAGGTCGTACTGGTCGAGCGTGGGCTGGAGATACTCGAGCACGGACGGGGCCAGGTCGAGCTGGGCGACGGCGTGGAACAAGTTGACGCTCTCACCGGAGAAACGCCCCTTCGGGATCTCCTTCTCCCGCCGCAACTGCCGCCGGAACTGCGTGTACATCTCGAGCTGCCGGCCGTTGAGGATGGCCTCGACATTGGCCAGGAACTGGGTGCGCATCCCCTCCCACTCTTCGGAGCGATCCTCGAATGGCTTGAAGACAAGCTGCATGATCCGGTCGCGCTCGAGGTTCTCGAGCTCGTCCCGCATGTTGCTCAGACGCTCGAGCATCCTCACCTTGCCGGCGTCGTGCTCGTCCTCGTAGTCCGAATAGAGGCTCTCGAGGATCGCCGTCTGGCCTTCGTCGAGCTCGAGCTCGTCCACGAAGATGGTGAGATCCCGTCGCAGGAAGTACGGCGACATCATCTCGCCGAACCCGGCCGCCTCCCCGAACTGGGCGGGGGCGCTCGCGGTCAGGACGAGGGCCGCGACGAGGGCGGGGACGTAGCGGATGGCGTTTCTCATCAGTCTGTTCTCCGGGAAGGGCCGCGGCGATCGCCCCGCGGCCCCGGGGTCGGGAGGCCGAACGCGGACCGGCGGCATCTTATCGCAGCGAAAAGCCAAAAAGCGGGGGGGCGCCCCGGGGGGAGAGGCGGCCGTCAGCCGGGCCGGGGGATCACGAAGACGACCATCCTTTCATCACGAATACCGGACCCACTTCAGCATCTGGAGCGGGGACGGCGGCTTGCCGTACATCAGGACACCCACCCGGAAGATCTTCGCGGCGAGCCAGAGGCCGCCGGCGGCGGAGCCGAAGCCGATCACCATCGAGAGCGCGATCTGCCAGGGGGGGACCTCGCCGGCCGTGACCCGGACGATCATGATGTAGGGGATCAGCGGCGGGATGAAGCCGCTGACGGTCGCGAGCAGCCCCGCGGGGTTCTGGCTGGCCGGGATCATGAGCAGCATCGGCGCCATGAGCAGCACGAACATCGCCGGCATCATGAGGCTCTGCGCGTCGTGGATGTCGCTGACGGCGCTGCCGATGGCCGCCATCGCGGAGGCCGTGAAGAAGTACGACATCACGAAGTAGGCGCCGAAGCACAGGAGGTCGGTCCAGCCCACGAGGTCGCCGGCGGCGAAGACGACCAGCGCCGTGAGCAGCAGGCCGCCGTACATCACCAGCATCACCAGGCTCACGAGCCACTGCCCGAGGATCTTCCCGGTCATGAGCTGCATCGGGCTGACGGCGCTCAGGAGCACCTCCATTACCTTGTTGGACTTCTCCTCGATGGTCGTCGTGAGCAGGTACTGGCCGCTCGTGAACGTCGTGACCGCGAGCAGCACCGCGAAGAAGAGCGGCAGCATCTCCTTGAAGTCGGCCTGCTCCGCCGTCTCGGCGCCGTCGCTGGCGAGCGATCGCGTTGCGACGCGCGGCCGGTCGAGGATCGCCCGAAGCGTCTCGAGATCGTCGCCGAGGGTCTGCGCGCGCACCCGGACGACGGCGTCGCCGAGGCGGCGCCGGATCAGCCGCGTGTGGCCCGGGTGCATCTCGGTCGCCGTGTAGAGCGTGACGCCCGCGGTGTCGTCCGGGTCGGGTTCGCCGTCACCGACGGCCCGGCGGATGCGATCGACGTCCACCGCGCCCGGACCGATCTCGGCCAGCGCGAGGAGGTCGCCGACGCGGACGCGCTCCTTGGCCGAGTCGACGTCGGCGTCGCCGGGCAGCACGTCGATCCGGACGTCCACCTCGACGTCGTCATCGAACGCGGCGAGCGCCTCCGCCCCCACGGGCGGGTTCTCGATCGCGGCCGCGGGGTTCCGCGCGACCTCCTCCCGGAGCTTCGCGATCGCCTGCCCGGGCTCGCGTCCGCGCAGACGCTCGAACTCCGCCCGCACGCTCTCCCCGACCTGCCCGGTCGGGTCGATCACCGCGATGGTCCCCACCAGCGGCGGGTTCTTCTGCTCGGTGAGCATGATGATGACGGGGAATGCCGCCCAGACGACAAGCGGAAAGACGACCGCGCCGAAGATGAACGCCTTGGTCATCGCGGTGTACTTGAACTCGCGCAGGGCGACGGTGACGATGCGGGATCGGGCGTCAGACATGGCTCAGTTCCTGCCGCGCCTGGTCGGCGGCGGCGGCGCCCTCGTCGTCGCGCACCAGCCGCACGAACACCTCCTCGAGCGAGAGCTGCCGCAGGCGGATGCCGCGGAGCGGGTGACGGGCGACGATCTCGCGCATGACGTCCTGCGGCGTCGCGCCGCCGACGAGCTCGAGCTCGTAGCCGTCCGCGGAGGCGAGCGCACGCACGCGGCCGACGCCGTCCACGCCGGAGAGGTCCACGTCGCCGTTCAGCGGCTCGACCTCGATCGTGCGCGGGTTGTACCGCTCGCGGATCTCGTCGAGCGACGCGTCGAGGAGCTTGACGCCGTGGTTGATCAGCAGGATGCGGTCGCAGATCTGCTCCGCCTGGTGCAGGACGTGCGTCGAGAAGATGATCGTGTGCCCGGCCGCGTTGAGCTCGCGGATCAGCCCGTTGACGAGCTCGGCGTTGACGGGATCGAGCCCCGAGAAGGGCTCGTCGAGGATCACGAGCTCCGGCTCGTGGATCACCGCGGCGAGGAACTGGATCTTCTGCTGCATGCCCTTCGACAGCTCCTGGCACCGCTTCCGGTACACGTCCGCGAGCTGGACGCGGTCGAGCCAGTCCTGCACAAACGCGCGGAGATCCGGACGGGAGATCCCCTTGAGCCGCGCCAGATAGACGAGGAACTCCCCGACCCGCATCTTGCGGTAGACGCCGCGCTCCTCCGGGAGGTAGCCGATGCGGTCCTTGCTGTCGAGCGCGCTGCCGCCCAGCACCTCGATCGATCCCTCGTCGGGGTAGATGATCGACATGATCATCCGGATCGTCGTGCTCTTGCCGGCGCCATTGGGACCGAGGAAGCCGCACAGGCTGCCCGTCGGCACGGTGAGCGACAGGTCGCGCACCGCGTGCGTCGCGCCGAAGCGCTTCTGCACGTTTCGGATGTCGATCGCGGCTTCGGACACTTGGCGGCGGGGCGTCCCGGTCAATCCCCGCCCTCGAGCTCGGCGATACGCTCGCGGATCTTCTCCGTGAGGAACTGCATCTGCTCCCTTTCGGCCTCGGTCTCGACCTGCGAGATCTGCGCCTCGATCACCGAGGCCATCATGCGAAGCTGCCCGGGATCCTCGATGCGCTTCAGCGAGGTCATCACCTGGCGCACCATCGGGCTGTCCATCGGGTCGTCCCCGGCGGCCGGCTGCGTCGAGGCGCCGGCCGGCGCGGCGGGCCGGGTCGCCGCGGCGGGCCGGGTCGCCGCGGCGTTACGCTCGTCGATGAGCTGCTGCACCTCCGCCGGGACGGTGATCTCGTATCCGTCGGTCGGGTTGATCTCGACGTCGGAGAACGTGAGCGTCGCGAGGGGCGCGCCGCCTGCGACCATGGACGCCTTCGTGAAGAGCGTGAGCGGCGCGAAGGTCTTCGTCTCGCTGAACGTCGTCGTGATGCTCATCGGGCCCATCGGCGTGTTCTGGGACTGGTCGAGGCCGACGATCGCCCCGCCGTCGGCGTCGAAGTAGCCGTAGGTGGCGCCGCCCGCCTCGTTCGCGAGCTGGACCTTGAAGCAGTCGAACTCGTTGAAGGGGACGCGATCGACCGTCGTGAACGTCTCTTCGCGATCCTCGAGCGTGATCAACAGCCCGTAAAGATCGAGCTGGCTGATCTGCCCCATCTGCGACTTCGGGACGAGCTTGTATCCCGTTCCCATGTTCTGCCACGCGATGTCGCCGACACGCCCCATCTCCATGCTGCCCTCCGGCGTGGTCGTGCTGACATGGACTTTTTGCGGGCGCGCCGAGCGCATGTTCATCGTCGTCTCCTGGCCGCGCGAGAGGACCGTCAGCGTGTACTTCATGTCCCGGATGCCCCGCAGCGGGCCGGCGCCTCCGGCGGCGGCGATCGCCTTGTCAACGAGCTGCTTCGCGGGGGGCAGGTCCTTCGCCGGCGCCGTCGTCGGCGGCGGGGGTGAAGCCGGGGGGGGTGAAGCCGGCGGTGAAGCCGGGGGCGAAGCCGGGGGTGCCGGCGGGCGAGTCGGGTTCGTATCCTGGCCCGACGCGGGTGAGAAGCAGAGCGCGACAGCGAGGGCGGCGGCGACGCCCGCGGCAAGCGGCGATCGGGTGTGCGGGATGTTCATCGGGAGACCTTTCTCGGGAGGCGACGGGCGCCTGGTTGGGGCAAGGAGGCGATGATAGCGGTGCGGGCCGGGCGGCGCGGGGCGACCACGCGGGTACTTCCATCCGCCCGAGTCCGGTCCTCGCGCGCCGCGCTGTCACCGCCGCGACCCGGACATCCCCTTGACGCCCATGCGTCTCCATTGATCCCCATGATTGACCCCCATGTAAGGATGGCACGCCGTCATCCATGGGTCATTCATCCGTTCATCCGTTCATCCGGATGGACGGCTGGACAGCCGGGTGGGCGAGGGTATGATTCGTCGCCATGACCTGCCCGTTCCTTCGTGCGCTCGATCGCCGCGTCCTCGTCTTCGACGGCTCGATGGGAGCGACGCTCCAGAATCTTCCGCTGGACGTGGACAATGACTACATGGGCCACGAGAACTGCGTGGACCTGCTGGTCCGCAGCCGGCCCGACCTGATCGGGTCGATCCACGAGTCATTCCTGGAGGCGGGGGCGGATGCCGTCGAGACGAACACGTTCGGCGCGAACAGGCTCGTCTTCGCCGAGTTCGGCGAGGACCTCGTGCCGCTCACGTACGAGATCAACCGGGAGGCGGCCGAGATCGCGCGGGCCGCGTGCGACCGGTTCGCGGGTCCGGACGACCCGCGCTTCGTCGTCGGCTCGCTGGGCCCCGGCACCAGGCTCATCACGCTCGGTCAGACGACCTGGGACGAGATGCTCGGCAGCTACCGCGAGCAGGCGCGGGGACTCGTGGACGGCGGGGCCGACGTGCTGCTGATCGAAACGTGCCAGGACCTCCTCCAGGTCAAGTGCGCGATCAACGCCTGTCTCGCCGCGCTCGAGGAGAAGGGCCGCACGCCGCAGGAGATCCCGATCCTCGTCAGCGTGACGATCGAGACGACGGGAACGATGCTGCTCGGCTCGGAGATCGCGGCCGCCGCCCGGGCGCTGCGGGGCTTTCCGATCGCCGGTCTCGGCCTGAACTGCGCGACCGGTCCGACGGAGATGACCGAGCACGTCGCCTACCTCGCCGCGAACTGGGACAGGCACATTTCCGTCATCCCGAACGCCGGCCTGCCCGTGCTCGTGGACGGCAGGACGTCGTTCCCGCTCCAGCCCGAGGCGTTCACCGAGACGCTCGCGAAGTTCGTTGCCGATTACGGCGTGAGCATCGTCGGCGGCTGCTGCGGCACGACGCCCGAGCACATCCGGCGGCTGCGCGAGCGCATCGGCGTCCGGCCGGCGGCGGATCGCGTCATCGAGCCGCCCGTGTCCGGCTGCACGTCGCTCTTCAGCCCGATGGACTACCGGCAGGAGCGCTCGTTCCTGATCGTCGGGGAGCGCATGAACGCGTCCGGCAGCCGGATGTTCAAGCGTCTTCTCGAGGAGGAGGACTGGGACCAGATCGTCTCTCTCGCCCGCGAGCAGCGTCGCGAGGGGGCCAACGTGCTCGATCTCAACGTCGACTACGCGGGGCGCGACAATGCCGCCGACATGGCCGAGGTCGTGCACCGGCTCGCGCGGCAGGTGGACGCGCCGATCATGATCGACTCGACCCAGATCGCCACCATCGAGGCGGGGCTGAAGCACGCGCCGGGGAAGTGCATCATCAACTCGGCGAACTTCGAGGACGGCGTCGAGAAGTTCGACCGTTTCTGCCGCCTCGCCCGCACGCACGGGGCCGGGCTCGTCATCGGCACGATCGACGAGGACCGGGAGGCGGCGATGGCGCGGACCGCCGACCGCAAGCACGCCATCGCGACGAGGGCGTACGAGCGGGCGACCGGCACGCACGGCATCGCGCCCGAGGACATCCTCTTCGATCCGCTGGTCCTGCCGATCTCGACCGGCATGGATGCGGACCGCCGCAGCGCGCTCGAGCTCATCGAGGGCACGAAGCGCATCGCCGCGTCGTTTCCGCGGTCCCAGATCACGTGCGGTCTCTCGAACGTGAGCTTCGGTCTCACGCCCCCGGCCCGGGTCGTCCTGAACTCCGTGTTCCTTCACGCGCTGCTCGACGCGGGGATGACGGGCGCGATCGTGCACGCCTCGAAGATCCTGCCGCTCAACAAGATCCCGGAGGAGCAGCGGAACGCGGCGCTCGACCTCATCTTCGATCGGCGTTCCCGGAAGAACGGCGGCACCGGGCTTCCCGTCGGCGTGGACGACGAGGCGTTCGACCCGCTGCACGCGTTCATCGAGCTGTTCAAGGACGTCACGAGCGCGAGCGAGATCGGCGTGCGCCGCAGGAACCGCTCGCTCGAGGAGATCCTCCGGGATCACATCATCGACGGCGAGAAGCAGGACCTGCACGATCATCTCGACGTCGCGCTCGAGAAGCACGACGCGCTCGAGATCATCAACGAGCACCTGCTCGAGGGGATGAAGGTCGTCGGCGAGCTCTTCGGCAGCGGGCAGATGCAGCTCCCGTTCGTGCTCCAGTCCGCCGAGGTCATGAAGATGGCCGTCGCCCACCTCGAGCCGCACATGGAGCGCGTCGAAGGTCAGTCCAGGGGCAGCGTCGTGCTCGCGACCGTCAAGGGCGACGTGCACGACATCGGCAAGAACCTCGTCGACATCATCCTGACGAACAACGGCTACACGGTGCACAACCTCGGCATCAAGCAGACGATCGGCGAGATCACGGAGGCGCTCGGACGCACGCGGGCCGATGCCATCGGGATGTCCGGTCTCCTCGTGAAGTCCGTGGTCGTGATGGAGGAGAACCTGCGCGAACTCAACGCGATGGGACTGAAGGTGCCGGTGCTCGTCGGCGGGGCGGCGCTCACGCGTCATTACGCGGAGTCGCACCTGCGGGGCGTCTACGAGGGACCGCTGTACTACGGCCGCGACGCGTTCGAGGGGCTCCGCATCTGCGATCATCTCGCCTCGAACACGCTCGCCGAGCTCGACGTCGAAATCGACGATCGCGTGAGCAGACGCGCGGCCGTCGCGGAACGGGGGGGCGAGATGAGGGGGGCCGAGGAGGAGCGGACGACCGTCGCGGTGGCCGAGCGATCGGCCGTCGCGATCGACGTGCCGGTGCCGACCGCGCCGTTCTGGGGCGACCGCGTCATCGAGTCCGTCGCGCTCGACGAGATCTACCCGTTCATCAACCCCGTCGCGCTCTTCCGGGGCCAGTGGGGATTCAAGAAGGGCGCCATGTCCGCCGAGGACTACGACCGGAGCCTCGAGGAGGTCGTGCACCCGCTGTTCGAGCGCATCAAGCGGCAGTGTCGCGACGAGGCGATCCTCCGGCCGAAGCTCGTGTACGGCTACTTCCCGTGCAACCGCGCCGGCGACGACCTCGTGATCTACGACCCGCAGGACCACGATCGCGAGATCGAGCGATTCACGTTCCCGCGACAGCGGAAACGCAGCCGGCTCTGCATCAGCGACTTCTTCCGCGCCGCGGAGTCCGGGCAGCGCGACGTCGTCGGGTTCCACTGCGTGACGATGGGAGCGGAGGTGAGCCGCCGCGCGAAGGAGCTCTTCGAGAGCAACGCCTACAGCGAGTATCTCTACATGCACGGCATCGGCGTCGAGACGGCCGAGGCGCTCGCGGAGCTGTGGCACAAACGCATGCGCGCCGAGCTCGGGATCGGCGGCGAAGACTCGCCGCGCATCCGCGAGCTCTTCACGCAGAAGTACCGCGGAAGCCGCTACAGCTTCGGCTACCCGGCGTGCCCGGAAATGTCCGACCAGGAGAAGCTCTTCCGCCTGCTCAGGCCCGAGCGCATCGGCTGCGTGCTGACGGAGAACTGGCAGATCGATCCGGAGCAGTCGACGAGCGCGATCGTCGTGCACCACCCGGAGGCGAAGTACTTCAACGTGTGATCACTCGGGCAGACCGCGCACCTCCACGTCCTTCGCGCGAACCACCCGCACGCCGAACTCCACGACCATCGCGAGCGCATTCTGCGCCGACGCGGGGACGCTCAGGTCCCATTTCAGGAGTCCACGGGTGAAGGGGCCCTCGAGGTACGCGGCGTCGCCGGAGAGGTCGTGGGACAGGTTGGCGAGCTGGACCTCGACGCGGTCCGAGCGCGAGACGGGCATCCGGTCCCACAGCTCGACCGCGATCGCCTTGCCGGCGCCGTTGGCGAGCTCGATGCGGTAGTCGTAGCTCGACTTGCGGCCCCCGCCGAGGAGGCCGGTCTTCGCCTCCTCCTGGACAAGGATGGTGCGTTTCGCGGTGACGGCGCGGTCGATGCCGAAGTACACCTCGAACGCTTCGTGCGGCGCGATGTCGCGCAGGGTGGTCGGCCCCACGTAGTCGGCGCCGACAAAGATCGCGACGGCGCCCGGGAGGAGCTGGAAGTCGCTCTCGTTCACCAGGTCGCTGCGCACGTAGACCGACTCGGTGACCAGCGGGATGGCGACGTGCGTGAAGATGGGGCGGCACGTGACGTTGCCGATGCGGGCGCGCTGGCGCCGGCGCGCGTCGCTGCGGATCGTCGCCGGGCGCGGCAGCACGTACGTGACCGACGGCCCGCTGCCGCGCACCTCGGCGTCGGTGGGCGGGACGGCCGCCCCGAGACGTTCGAGATCCGGCTCGGGCGCCGGCGACGCGGCGGCCTTCGGAAGGTCGGCGTCGTCGCGCACGTCGATGAACCACGGCGAGAGCTCCGGTGGGCTCGCGTCGCGGGCGGGCTGGGCCGTCGAGAGCACGAGCTCGACGTCCGTCCAGTCCTCGCCCGACCGCTGCTCGATGAGGGCGTCGTACTCGATGTCCACGCGCGAGCCGTCGGCCGCCGCGCGGATGTTGTAGGTGGGCCTCCAGCCGGCGTCGGTCACGATATAGACGAGGTCGACGGCGATCTCGGTGCCGCCGTCCACCGCGACGGAGACGATCGCCTCCCGCGCGGCGCGCGACGACGCGCCGAGACTCGCCCGCTCGGTCTCGAGGATGCGGCGCTCCTCCTCGAGCGCGCGGATGAGCTTGTCCACTTCGCGGCGCTCCTCGAGGAGCCGGTGTCGCCCGGCCGCGAAGAACACGAGCTGGTCGTCGACGACGTCGAGGTCGATCGCCCCCGCGCCGCCGTCGGCGCCGGCGGACTGCGCGGCGCGGGCGCTGACCGCGTCGAGGTCCGCCCACCGCGCGTCGATGAGCGCGCGGTCCTCGCGGCGTCGTGCGAGCTCCTCCTCGTTCCGGGCGAGGGCGGCGTCGAGCTCGGCGAGACGCGGGCTCGCCGCTTCGCCGGCCGCGCGCTCGACATACTCCACGCCCATGACGCGCCCCGGCCCGCTGACGTACGCCCGCAGGGACTCGCGCTGCGCGCCCGAGGGCAGCCCGGCGAACGTGAAGTCGTAGGTGCCCGGCCCGAGCAGCCGGCGCACGGAGCGCGTGACCGCGGCGCGCCCCTCGTACACGGTGACAAGCCGCGGCGCCGCGTCGACCCGCACGGACTGGCCCTCGAAGCGGACGGGCGCGCCGGCGCGTGGGTCGGACCGGGGGTCGGTCCGGGGGTCGGACTGCGCGGCGCACTGTGCTGCGATGGCGCCGGCCAGCGCGAGGACGAGAGGCAGGACGGGGAGCTGCATGATCGACACTCCGTTGACGACCCCGGACCGAGCCTGGACCGAGCGTGTGATCGACCGGGCCGCTGATGACCGGCGCCGTGAAAACCGGCGCCGGGTTCAGTCGCGCTGGTTGCCTTCGAGCGTCGAGAGAATGCCGGCCCGGCGCAGGATGCTCGCGATGTGCTCGCGGTGTTCGAGCGACGACGTCTCGATTTCGTCCGCGAGGCTCATGCGCTCGACCTCAAGGCGGAGGTAGCGCACGGCGAGCTCCGCGATCGCGGCCATCGGCATCGACTCGAGGTACTCGAACCCCTCGCGGTAGACGATGCGGGCGGCGAGGCTCTTCGCCATGATCCACTTGAGATACGGCCGCGGCGTCTGCGTCCAGAGCCGGGCCCCCGCCCGCTCGACGAGCACCGGCGGCAGGTGATCGATGACCAGACGCCGCATGAGTTCCGCGGGCTCGTCCGGCAGCCCGTCGATCGACTCCTCGATGGCGTCGGCGGTCCGGATCATCACCCGGCTCAGCCGCGTGCTCATCTCGGGCAGGGGCACCTGCGGGTGATGCCGGTGCACGCGGGCGAGCAGCTCCGCCTCGCGTCGCGCGAACGTGCGGAGCTTCTCGAGCACCTGCTGCACGAAGAGCTCCTTGATCTCGAGGAACTCCTTCTCGGTCAGCAGGATGTTCGAGATGATCTCGTAGCTCGACGTGATCACTCCGCACTTGTTCGCCGAGCTGTCCTTGAGGATGAGGATGCCGCAGTCGGAGAGCTCGCGTCGCGCCTCGGGCGTCAGGAAGAGGTTCGCCCCCTCGACGATGACGCGGCTGCTCGGCGTGCCGTCAGGGCGCAGGAAGTCGCGGAAGTTGCGGCCGTGAATGGTGTTGGGCCGCCCGCCGCACGGTACGAACGCGTCGGCGACGATACGGTTGTGAAGCGTGTTGCGCAACCGGACGCCGTCGGGTTCGTCGAGGGCGACGACACGCCCGCCGGCGCCGAGCTTGGAGCGGTCGAATCCGCTGATTGGGAGCCCGGCGAGGACGAGACGGACGAGCTCTTCCATGTCGAGGCCGTCGGGGTCCTCGCCTGAGCCGCTGCCGTCCGAGATGCCGACGATCCGCGCGTTCGTCCCGTAGTCCCGGTGGAGGATCTTGATGAGGTTGCCGCCGACGTCGCCGTCGGGGCCGCCGGTCATCTTGATCGTGAACTGCTCGCGGTCCGGGTCGATCCCGACCGTGCGGAGCGCAACGTCGAGGAAGACGGTCACGCCCTCGCTCGTGACGCCGTACTCCTTGTGGTTGATGCCGGCGCCCGGCTTCGAGCTCATCAGGGCGGTCGGCGTGGGATAGCCGCGACGGCGCGCCCGATCCACGATCCAATCGATGAACTCGGGTGTGATGTTCTCGTCCGGGCCGAGGTAGAGGAGCTCCTCCGTGCCGAGGCGATCCACGATCCGGGCGCGCGTGTCCTTGTCGGGCGTGATCAGGTCGAGGATCGAGTCCACGAACCCCTTCACCCCGCGGTCGATCCGCGCGTAGGGATCGAGAAGGATCGCGGCCTTCGCGCCGCCCTCGGGGATGTCCTTGTTCTTGAGCTGCTGCGCGTAGGCGAGGTTGTACGCCTCGTCGTAGAGACGCTCGACCTCGAGCGCGTGCTGCTCCTCGCTGCGGGTCCGGATGACGCGCAGCCCGCCGCGCGCGATGTCGCGGAAGCGGACGTGGAAGCCGTTGAAGCCGCGCCCGTGCACGAAGAAGACGCCGAACGGGATCTCCGGCCGCTCTTCCGTCGCCAGGTACCGCGGGTCGATCCGGACACACAACCCGTACCGCTCCTCGCGGTAGACGTTCGTGCGGAGCACGGCCGCCACGGCGTCCACCATGCTCGCGAAGATGATCCTCGCGTCCTCGAGGTCCACCTCGGTGTCCACGCGCCGGATCAGCGCCGCGCGACGCGCGGCGAACGCGTCGTCGGCGAGCGGGTCGTCGGGGTTGAAGCGGGCGAGGAAGAGGTCCGCGACTTCGGTCGCCTGCGGGAGGTTGCGCTCGACGAGGCGGTGGATGCGATCCACGCTGAACGCGTAGGGATTCTGCTTGACGAGCACCTGGTGGCACAGGTCGCAGAGCCCGGTGAGGACCTCGGCGCGCTCGACTCTCAGGTCCGGGTTGCGGTACGCGAGCTGGAGCGTGCGGTGCTCGATCCACTTGTTGCGCAGCAGGTCCCGGCGAAGCCGGTTCCACAGGGGGCTGTCGGGGTCGATCGGACCGCCGCCCGGCTTCTGCACGACGAAGCCGAGCAGGCTGATGGAGCCGTTGCGGCCGTCGTCGATCACGTCGAGATACGCACGGTGGATGTTGACGCCCGAATGAGACAGGCGCGTGGCGATGCGCTCGAGCATGCGTCGCGTCGTCGCGTTGCCCACCGCCACGACGATCCGGCACAGCTCCCGGTCGGCCTCCGGCTCCAGCACGATCTCCGCGCCGTCGGTGCCGGTGATCCGCTCGAAGAGCTCGAGGTGCTGACAGATGCGAAGCGGCGTGACCGTGGTCACGTACTCGGCCGTGCAACGCGAGAAGTGCGCGCGGATGTCCTCGGCGGACACCGGGGGCTCGTGCCCCGCGGCGTACTCGATCGTGCGCTCGAGCTTGTCGAGCTGCTGCGGATCGCCGGGGTCGAACGGGACCGGATCGCCGAACTCGAAGGTGTCGAGCACGAGGCCGCCGTCGGTGGCCGTGTGGATCTTGGCGGCGCGAAGGGGCCGGTCGTGCGGCAGCTCGCTCACGAGCTCGGCGAGCACGCCGGGCCGGTCGAGCGGCCGCATGCTGGTCCACTCCGTCCCGTCCTCGTTGCGGAGCGTCAGCTCGATCGGCCGCCCCGACGCCTTGGCCGCGATGATCGCGCGCAGGTGCGCGAGCTGCGTGGGGTGATCGGTGTCCTGGAAGTACATGGGCGGCATGTGCTCCAGGAACCACGGGACCACTTCCTCCGCCGTCTCCTTGAGCCCGGCCATCACTTCGGCCTGGACCGCGGCGGCGTCGGTGGGCTGCTCGCCCCTTGTTCTGGGAGAATCGACCTGCATCGGTGTAGTGATACCGGGCTCCCGCGCCCCCGGCAACACGGCGGGAGCGACCCGGGCGACCGCGCGGGCGGACCGATGGCTCCGGCGCGACATACTCCCTATCGTGAGCGCCGTGTCGGGACCGGTTGCCATCACGATCGGCAACTTCGACGGCGTGCACCATGGTCACCGCCGGCTCGTCGGGGAGGCCCGCACCGCCGTCGGGCCGCGTGGTCGGGTCGTCGTGCTCTCGTTCGACCCGCATCCCGCCGCCGTCCTTCGTCCGGGCGCGGCGCCGGCTCGTCTGACGGGCTTCGGGCGTCGGGCGCAGCTCCTGGCCGCCGCCGGCGCCGACGAGGTCGTCGCGATCGTGCCGGGGCCGGAGTTCCTCGCGCAGGACGCCGGTTCGTTCGTGGCCGCCATCGTGCGCGAGCACCGGCCGGACTTCTTCGTCGAGGGTCCCGACTTCCGGTTCGGCCGCGACCGGGCGGGCTCCGTGGCGACGCTGCGCGATCTCGAGGCGGTGCACGGTTTCACGACGCGCGTCGTCGATCCCGTGTCGGTGCCGCTCGTCAACTGCCAGCTCGTCGTCGCGAGCAGCACGATGATCCGGGACCTCGTCGGCCTCGGGCGGATGCGGGACGCCGCGGCCGTCCTCGGTCGTCCATACGCCCTTGACGGCATCGTCGTCCCGGGCGCGCGGCGGGGGCGCCTGCTCGGGCTTCCCACGGCGAACATCGCGACCGGCGAGTTCCAGGTCCCCGGCGAGGGCGTGTACGCGGGGCGGGCGTGGCGGCTCGACCGGGAAGCGGACGGCTGGTACCCGGCGGCGGTGAGCGTCGGGACGAACCCGACCTTCGGCGCCCACGCACGGTCGTGCGAGACGCACCTCGTGGGATATGGCGGGCCGCTCGACGACTACGGCTGGCCCATACGTCTCGAGATCGCGGACTGGCTTCGCGACCAGATCCGCTACGACGACGTCGATCGGCTCGTGGAGCAGATCCGGCGTGACATCGCGCAGACGGAGAGCCGGTGCGCCGCCGCCGCCGGCGCGTCGTGATGGAGCGGTACGAGTCGAACACGACGTGGCCCGAGATCGCGAAGCGCGTCCGCGGGGCGAACCGCGTCGCGCTCACGACGCACGAGCGCCCCGACGGCGACGCGCTCGGGTCGGTGCTCGCGATGCACCGGGCGTTCACGGCGCTGGGCAAATCGGTGGATGCGTTCATCATGGGCCCGATCGAACGCCCGCTGCTTCCGCTCGTTCGCGGCACGCCGCTGCGCATCGTCGGCGAGGATGCCCCGGGCGCCGACGAGCACGACCTGACGATCGTCGTGGACACCGGGGCGTGGACGCAGCTCGAGCCGCTCGCGGCGTGGCTCCGCGCGCGGCGCGCGGGGACGATCGTGATCGACCACCACGTCCGGGGCGACGACGTCGGGGTCCTGCGAATGATCGACGCGCGGGCGGCGGCCGCGGCGAGCCTGGTCGTCGCGCTCCTCGACGAGCTCGGGTGCCCGCTCACGGAGGAGCTCGCCGAGCCCCTCTTCGCGGCCGTCGCCACCGACACGGGATGGTTCCGCTACGCCAACGCCGGGCCCGAGGCCTTCGAGCTGGCGGCGCGGCTCCTGCGCGCCGGGGCGGACAAGTCCAGGCTCTACCAGCTCATCGAGGAGACCCACCGCCCGGAGCGGCTCGCACTCGAGGGTCGGGCGCTCGAGTCGCTCGTCTACGCGGCCGGGGGCGCGGTGGCCATCCAGTCGCTGCGGCAGGTCGATTTCGAGGAGACCGGGACGAGCGTCGAAGACCTGTCGAGCCTCGTGAACCTTCCGATGAAGGTGGGCTCGGTCCGGGCCGCGATTCTCCTGGCCGAGCTCGGCCCGGTGCGGACGAAGGCGAGCTTCCGGTCGAAGCCGGCCAGCGGCGGCGCGGAACCGATCGACGTCAACCGGCTCGCCCGGCGCTTCGGCGGCGGCGGCCACGTCTTCGCGGCGGGCGCGCGCATCGGGCTCTCGCTGCGCGACGCGAGGGCGGCGATCGTCGAGGCAATCGAGCGCCCCGCGCCGTGACGCTCGCCACCGGGGCCACGGGCCTTCTTTCACGGCTCGCGCCGCGTCGCCCGCTTCGCCTCGCGCTTTCGGCCGGCGACCACCCTCACCTCGAGCGGCGGGGGCTCGCACAGGCCGTCGGCCCCGTCCGGGTCGAGCACGGACGCAAGCGTCGTCCGTTCGAGCGACTCCTGGGCCTGCGCGAGAACGTCGTCGATGCGACGGTGCAGGCGGCACAGCGTGCCTCGCACGGGAGCGCCGCCGATCGGGCACTCCTGGACGCGCGGCAGCGGCTCGATGGCATTGATGATCGTCAGCAGGCTGGTGCGCTGCGGATCGCAGCTGATGCGGAAGCCGCCGCCGCGTCCGCGCTGCGCGAGAACGAGCTGCTCGCGCGCGAGCGCCTGGAGGACCTTCACCGAGTAGTCGGTCGGCACCCGCGCGCGCGCCGCGATCCGTTCGCTCGTCGTCGGCGCCCCCTTCGATTCGGCCAATACCACCATGATTCTCAGGGCGTACTCGGCGGTCGTCGAAAGCATGTGATGCTCGCGCCTGGAAGGGACTGTGCAGTATCGCGTCAGCGCGTCAGCCTGTCCAATGAAATGGCAACGCCCAGCGCGGCGCCGGTTTCCCTCGCGCGCGGCCCCCTGCGCCGCTTCGTCGCGACCGGCCTCCGCAATCATCCGTCCCCCGGTGCGTTAGCTCCCCGGAGGGGCTCCGCCGGCAAGGAGCCCGGACGCCCGCCGGGGCACGGGGGATACGGAGGCTCACCGGGTATGGCCATCGGACCCCGCGCGCATCACGCCCTCGTCGCCTGGCTTTCGGTCGCCTCGCTTCCGCTCGCGGCGAACGGAGTCGTCGTCCGGCACGACGTGGACGATGCCGCGTACCGGGAGAAGGGGGGGTGTGCCGCGCTCGAAGGCGTCGGCCGGCTGCTCGCCGACGGTGAGCTGCGGGGGACCGGCACGCTCATCTGCGATCGCTGGGTCCTCACCTCGGCGCACGTCGTCCACGGCTACGCCGCGCGCACGTGGGAGTTCGCGACGAGGGGCGGGCGCCGGCCCGTCGAGGAGATCTTCGTCAACCCCGGCTGGACCGGCGATCCCGATCACGGTCACGACCTCGCGCTCCTGCGGCTCGAGACGCCGCTGGCAGGAGTCGGCGTCGTTGCGATGTTCCGCGGGTCGGACGATCCCGGCACGCCGGTGGAGCTGCTCGGCTACGGCTACACGGGCGACGGGCGGGGGGGCGTGCGCACCTTCGACGGCGCGCTGCGGGCGGCGACGAACGTGATCGAGGAGCATGAGGCGGATTACATGATGTTCTTCTTCGACGAGCCGGGCTCGCGCTACGAGACGCCGCGCGAGGGCATGGCCGCGTTCAACGACAGCGGGGGCCCGGTGATCGTCAGCACCGCCGACGGTCCGCGTGTCGCCGGTACGCACTCGTTCATCCGCGACTGGAACGAGAACGGCGTGCTCGCCGACTACGGCGACGTCCACGGCGCGTCGCGTGTCACCCTTCACCTTGACTGGCTGGACGGCGTGCTCGCGGCGTGCCCGAGCGATCTCGACGGCAGCGGCGTCGTCGGCTTCGCGGACATCCTGCGCGTCCTCTCGGCGTGGGGCACGTGCGGGGTGTGCATCGAGGATGTGGACGGATCGGGCGAGGTCGATCTGAGCGACGTCGTGACGGTCCTCACCGCGTGGGGGCCGTGTTCCTGACATGCGCCTGACGCGTTCGTGACAGGTTGTCGCGCGTCGTTCCGCGCCGGCAGGACGCGCGGGCGGCGTCACGCGCCGCACCGCGATTCGTCGCGGCGTCGCGGCGGAACGCCGGTGCGGCGATAAGTCTGATCTTCACATACAGTTACGAATCCGTGTAAACGCGGCCAAACCAGGCCCGAGTCGAGGTTTGCCCTTGACAGGGGAGCCCTCAGCCGCGACCGTGCATCGTTGGAGAAACTACTGAGATATCCGGTGGGTCGGATGTCTTATCCGATGTGTTCGGGCTTCGTTCAGCGAAGGCCGGGATGTCGGGGATGCGAGGAAAAGGAACGTAAAGGAGTCAGTCAGATGAAGCTCATCAGAGCGAAAGCCACCGGTGCTCTCATCGGTCTGTGTGGCGTCGCCCTCATCGGGGTCGGAGCGGCGGACGGAAAAAGTACCCTGGCCCCGAAGGCTGAGCAGGCCGGCGGCCCCTGCCAGATCGTCAACAACCCTGAACCGGATCACGTGACGGCGAATCACACGGTCCGGTCCTATCTGGACGACCTCGCCGTTCCGGATGGCGGATGCCTCTTCAACACCTTCACGGTGAAGGGCGCGTGGGACACCCTCGAACCCGGCGCCGGGAATACGGTCGAGCTGGTCTTCCACGGCGACGCCGGCGGCCAGCCGGTCTCGATCCCGTTCGCGGCGGCGACCATCACGAGCTACTCCGAGGTCGCGACGGGCGTGGACTACTTCGGCCGCCCGGAGTCGGAGGTCACCGTCACGTTCGACGACCTGTTCCTCGAGGGGACCGTGTGGGTGAACGTGAAGGTCGTCGGCCCCGAGATCTTCCACCCGTCGCTCGGCTGCGGGCCCGGCCAGACCGGCTCGATCGCTTGGGCGTTCACGGATTTCTTCCTGCTGCCCGCGCCGATCCAGTTCTTCGCCGTTGACTTCTGCGACTCGCTTTCCGACCTGTCGTGGTCGATCGGGTTCACCCCGTAAGCGGTCGCGAACGACGGGTGGAGAGAGACTCCACTTACGGAAAAGGGCCCGGCGCGCCGCGCCGGGCTTTTTCGTGCGCCGGGCTCGTTCGTGCGCCGGGCGAGTCATCCCCCGCCCGCGAGGGCGGCGACTCCCGACACCGCCACGAGCGCACCGGCCGCCGCTCTCCACGAGATCCGCTCCTTCTCGATCCACACCGCGAACGGCAGGATGAAGACGGGGGTCATAGCCATGAGCGTTGCCGCGACGCCGGCTTCCGCGCGATCGACGGCGACCATCGAGTTCCACACGCCGAGGACTGGTCCGAAGAGTACGCCGATCGCGACCATCGCCAGCGCGAACGGCACGGGGCTTCGCTCGGGAACTCCGGCCGGGAGGCGCTCGGACTCCGGGCTGACCTCGATCGCGGTGCGGGTTCGGAATCGCCGCACCGCGAGGGCAAGCACCACGACGCCCGCGGCGGCGAACGCCATGCGGTACATGGTGGCCGTCCACGGATCGACGCGGGCCGCGGCGCCGGGGCCGTGCCCCATCCCGAGCTTCGCGAGGATGAGCCCGATCGACTGGCAGATGCCGCCGCCGATCGCGAACGCGATGCCGCGCGCGCGGCGCCGCGTCGGCGGGCGCAGACCCGGCGCGTGCGTGGGGCGTTCGAGCACGGCCCAGGCGATCCCCGCGAGCGTGACCGCGATGCCGATCCACTGCCGCAGGCCGAGCACCTCGTCGAGCACGGGCCAGGCGATGAGCGCGGTCACCGGCGGCACGATGGTCATGAGCAGGAGCGCGATGCGCGGGCCGACGTCAACGAAGGCCGTGAAGAGAAGCTGGTCCCCGATGGACAGCCCGATGAGACCGGAGATCGCGAGCAGGAGCAGGCTCCGCGATTCGATCGGCGGCATCCAGGCGTTGAACAGCAGCCGGTTGAGCACGAGCAGGATGACGAGGGCGGCGAAGATCCGGATAACGTTCACGGCAGTCGCCCCGATCCGCCGCCCCGCAGCCGCGAACGCGAGGGCCGTAAAGACCCAGCAGGTCGCCGCACCGAGCGCCGCGATCTCGCCGATATGGGTTTCGACGGGGGGCAACGGCCCGGATGGTAGGGGAGCGACGGGTTTCCCGAGCGGGACGC